>CAZRHT010000125.1:0-1535 GCA_964599895.1 uncultured Holophagae bacterium | reverse complement strand
GAGAAACTGAAAGACAAGTGGAGTAAGGTTTAAGTTTCAGATGAGACCGTAAAAAATCAAAAGTTCTTTAGTTCTGACACCACCAGCTGTTAGAACATAAACCACACAAGTCTCAGCCCGGGTTCGTGAAAATATTTTACACCGCTTATGCTGGTTTCCCCACCGCGACCCATAGAAAAACCTCATCCCCAATATTTCGATAATCTGCTGACTCAATGGTGAACCCGGTTTCTTCCAGAAGCGCGTACAGTTTTTCCGGAGTTGTGTGGCTGTAATACAATTGCTGACCCATGAATGTCTTGTACCCGTCAAATTCATCTTTTCCGGTATATTCCTTTGTTGCGTAAGTGAACAACAGTTTCCCTCCCGATTGGAGCCACCGGAAGAATCGTTCAAACAACTCCCCGTGATCACGGCAGGGAACGTGAAACAGGCTGAAAATCGCGACAATCGCACTAAACTGATTGGGTTCAAATTCAATGCCCCGCATGTCAGCGTGAATGGTTTTCATCTGGGGAACGTATCTGGACGCCAGTTCAAGCATTCGTCTTGAAAAATCAACGCCCAGAACCGACCAGCCCCGATCAACAAAGAACCGCGAAAAAGGCTCACCGGCCCCGCACCCCATGTCCAGCACACGGCCGGTCTCCACCGCAAGACGGTTGTAGAAAGAATCAAACACCTCGGTCATATCAAACAGGTCGCGGTTCTCCTCGTACGTATCTGCAAATCCGTCATAAATTTCCTGAAGTGTGTTGCCCACTGAATCTCCCTTGTAAATGTTTCTGTCAGGTTTCAACCATTCGCATGCCACCCATACAATCCATTAAAACACAAAGTCGGGCAGCATCCACTATGCATATTCTGACTTTTTCACCGGGGAAGCATTGATCAGAGATTCCCCGAAAACTTCACCCCTGTTTTCGGGTGAACTGAACAGACAGAACGGTCTTGTATTCTCCGTTTGGGTCCGGGTGTTTCATCGTCAATATCATTCCGTCCGGGCCATCCTTCTCAAATGTCTGGATCAGCAGACTGTTGTGCCAGTTTATGAACAGAACATCCTCATTGATGAACTGGCAGCTTGCCTCCATAAAGGAACCCGAGTCTTCAAACCACCAGAATCTGTAAATACTCCGTTCATTGTCCCAGGCAAATATTGCATGAGCGGCAGCGTCGCCTGTGGTCAACGAACAGGAATAGTCAAAGCACACAAATTTGTCTCCCAGAATCCGCCGAATTGTCCCCGATCCTTCTCCTGTCCCCGCTTCTTCGCTGAATTCACTTCTCGGAAAAGTATAATCCAGGTGCCAGTCCCCGATCAGAAATTCGAAGTTCTTCATCATCTCATCCATTTTTTCCATTACACTTCCCCAAATTTTCGAACGTCCGTCCTGGCCTGAACTTCTGCCTTTCAGTCCGTTTTGTGAAGGTGCACATCCTGTTGCGGGAATGGAATGGTAATACCCGCGGCATCAAACTGCTTCTTGATATTTTCCTGAGTGGCAAAAAATACATCCCAGTAATCGGGTGTT
>CAZRHT010000124.1:0-1700 GCA_964599895.1 uncultured Holophagae bacterium | reverse complement strand
GTCGGAACCGCTCGATTACGGCTTTCAGATACTCTTTTGCCGCTTCGCTTTTCAGATGAACCGGGAAAAGCAGGTCGAGATGAACCATATTCTTCACATTGAGTCGCCAGATGTCGGACAGTCGCTGCATGGTATCGCAACTGTGTGGGAAAACCATCAGGTCCAGAAACTCCAGTTCGCCGGACAATGCGTCCTCAAAGATGGATCTCACCAATGAACAACTGTAGGCCTGAATATAGGAATCTGCTTTCATGATAGGTACTGACTCTCCGAAAAGCCGTATAGGGTGAGCGCCGGCGGCCAGTACTATTTCTTCAGGAAAATAGGTGCAGGTGTGACCGACGACGGGACAGTTTTTGCTTTCTTTCAGTCTGCGTGCGTATCCGAAGGGGTCGGCGACGGTGGACCGGAATCGCCGGATGATTTCCTCCGGTTTCACTGGTCACCTTCCGGACCGGCGTATTCGCCGGCGACTTTCAGTCTGGCAATTTCCTCATCAAGCAGTACCCGGAAGGCAACTTTCCCGACGGCTGTTTTAGGCAGTTCATCCCGAAAAGTGATTTCACGGGGACAACTCCACTTAATTAGATTTTCCCTGCAGTGATGAATCAACTCATCCGCCATCCTTGCGTCAGCTGTTTCCGGTTTTTCGAGAACGACATATGCTTTGACGCGCTCAATCTGTTCTATGTCCGGTATCCCGATCACGCAAGCCTCCGCCACGGCGGGGTGCTGATGCAGAACCGATTCCACCTGGGAGGGGTACACATTCATTCCCGAGGACTTAATCAGTCGTTTGAGACGTTGTTTGAAGAAGAAAAAGCCATCTTCGTCCATTGTTCCAATGTCCCCCGTGTGAAGCCACATCCGCCCATCTTCATGTTCTTTTAAAACGGCTGCGGTCTCCTCCGGATTATCGAGATAACCCAGCATGACGGCCGGGCCGGAAACACAGATTTCGCCTTCTTCTCCAACTTGCAGGGACTCAGTGGTCCCCACTTTGACAATTTTCGCGTCCATATCCGGGAAGGGAACACCGATACTGCCTTCCCGGTACTCGGATAGTGGCATCGCCATAATTGCAGTTACCGCCTCTGTGAGACCGTACCCTTCCTGTAGTTCGGAGGTCCCACCGCCATCCTTTACAACTGTGTCAAAACGCTTTTTTACCGTGTGAGGTAATGTGTCCGCACCAGAGAATACGGCCTTCAAGCAGGACAGGTCTGTTTTTTGAACTACCGGGTTTCGGCTCAGTGCCTCGAACAGGGTCGGAACGCCCACAAGAAAATTGGGCCGCTTTTTCCGGATCAGTTTTGCCACATCCTCAGGGGTAAACTTGGGAACCAGAATGGACTTTGCTCCGCCCATGAAGGCGGCATTGATACAGACACCCAGCCCGAAGCCATGAAAAATAGGTAAAATAGCAAGAATTACGCCACTTGCGTCCATTTTTCCCCACTTCGCTACCATCATGCCTTCGCTTACCAGGTTGTAATTGGAGAGCATAATCCCCTTCGGTGAACCGGTTGTACCCCCGGAATAGAGAATGGCTGCAAGATCATCTGCTTTTACATCGACCTTTTCCGATTTCGGATTTTTCAATGGCATGGCTTTGTGCCACCAGACAATGTCCGCGTTATCGGGTACTTTCCTGATTTTTCTCCCGACTGTAACTTTGAACCCTATCCGTGTTAAAGTCG
>CAZRHT010000123.1:0-1863 GCA_964599895.1 uncultured Holophagae bacterium | reverse complement strand
CGGGAATGAGTGATTTCCCTCTCTTCATCGGTAACTCAACATCCAACACTTAGCACTTAACACTCGGCGCAGTGCGCCGAAGTCACGGTCTCACCCCGTGAGACCCATCACTCCCGTTCTTCATTCAACCTCAAACCCCTGGGCCCGGAAGAAAGCCAGGACCTCATCCTGATCAGCAGATTTTGCAATTGCAATTGAGTTGTAACCCATTGCTTCTATGCTTGGATCAGCGCCGGCTTTCAAAAGCAATTCAACACCCTCCAAATACCCATTTTCGGCTGCCATATGCAACGCGGTGAACCCCCGCTCCTCACAGGCATCAACTTCCGCCCCCGAGTTAAGCAACAGGCTCATATGGGACACCATATTGTAATGTGCGGCAACCATCAACGGCGTAACGCCTCCCTCTCCCCTTATATTCACATCCGCTCCCAACTTGATCAAATGTACAATAGAATCTTCACTTTCACGACGTAAAGACCAATGGAGCGCCGCTTGTCCATTCGTTCCCAAAAGCCCAATTGGAATCCCACTTTCGATTGCCTGGTCTATTAAATCCAAATCGCCTTTGACGGCACCGATGTGCAACAGAGTATTGGAATAAATGGGTGAATTCGTTGAACCGCCATAATTTGACATGAACGTTCCAAATGACGCTATCTTCCCATACATGGACATGGCCCAGGACATGGCGGATTCAGGATCTGCTGAAAGGCCATGCGGCAACGGTGCAGGAAAATCTTCCGCAATCACATGGCTGATCAGCAGGAACTTTAAGACCGCCCGGGTGAAATCCGGTTCCTCATTGTCAAAAAAGCAACCCTTGATTTTATAGATAAGAAGTCGCCCGTTCTCCTGCACTGTCTCCGCAGTAACCATCACCTTTCTCAGCCAGCTTTGAACAAATATTAACCGATTGTGATGAAAGAATATCGCCCATTTATGCTCCATGACGGATGGCGTAAACAAAACACCGGAAGCGAGAATTGGGTCAATCCGGAAGTATATTTCGGCATCGATTTCCCTGTCCACTTCAGGCTCCTCATCCACAAATGACGTTCCGTCCTCATCAAAATAGGAAAGTGAGTTTTGGGCCATTTCAAGGCCTTCACTTTGGGGGCCAGGTAACACGGCAAGCAGCTGGTGCTTTGTAACCGGCCTCAAGTCCAGCAACTTAATGCCCCACTCATTGTCTGATGGTTCAATCCACTCCACAGGTGAAACCGAGGACTTTGGTTCACTGACCCTCTCCTGGACTTCTTCTGTTTCCTTCTGATTTTGCCCCGTTTCAGTATAGGCCGCACTCTGGTTATGATGGTCAATAGCGGCAGATTTTGCACGCGCTTTCTCCCTCCTGTCCTGAAATATCATTGGCAAAACAATAAAAAGGCCCAGCGCTGCCATTACAAACCATGCGGAAAGTGGAACAACCTTCGATGGCCATATCAAATCCAGTAAAAACAAAGTGAAAAACGCATAAATAAAACAACCAGCCTCATCTGACTCATCTTTCATCTCGCCCTCCTCCCCCACGCAATTCCGGGACATACCACGAATAATCTCACCGGTTCCGTTTTATTTTCATATACTTCCATATTATACAGTGACGCGACGATTGTCTGCTCGTAAGTCAATTCTTCGACCTCTGTTGTTCTTGTGACAATCATTATACCAAAGAGAATGAAAGCGAGCGCAAACGGCCTGTGGCCGGGTGTTAACTGTCAAATTTTGAGTGCTGAGCTGGGATACAGAAACTGTGCCTTTGAGTAATTTTTCTATCTTCTATTTCTGTTGGTTACATATTTTGGTATTGTGTCCCCGGAATTATTCATAGTAAGGTGATTATCATCCCCAAGGCCTGAG
>CAZRHT010000122.1:0-2005 GCA_964599895.1 uncultured Holophagae bacterium | reverse complement strand
ATATTTCCAAGGCCCTGCTGAAAAACCTGATTTCCTCACTGAAACCAACCGACAGTTTCAACGTTCTGCTGTTTTCAGGTGGCAGCCGGGTGTTAAGCCCAACATCCCTTCCAGCAACAAAGGAAAACATTCAGCAGGCCGTTACGCTGATTGACAACCTGCGGGGCGGGGGCGGAACCCAGCTGCTTCCAGCCATGAAAAGGGCACTGGCGCTGCCGATGAAGGAGGGTGTTTCCCGGAGCATGGTGGTGGTCACCGACGGTTACGTATCGGTGGAAAAAGCAACATTTCAATTGATTCGGGAAAACCTCAACAATTCCAACCTCTTTGCCTTTGGAATCGGCACTTCGGTAAACCGTTATCTCATTGAAGGAATGGCACGAGCCGGATTGGGTGAGCCCTTTGTGATTACCAATCAGAAAGATGCGGCCAGGACGGCAGAAAGATTCCGCAAGTACATTCAGTCTCCAGTGCTCACCGACATCAAGGTAAAGTTTGACGGATTTGATACTTACGACGTGGAACCGGTATCCATTCCGGACCTCTTTGCGGGCCGCCCGGTGGTAGTATTTGGCAAGTGGAAGGGAAAAGCAGCGGGAGAAGTCATCGTCAGCGGCATCTCCGGAAATGGCAAGTACAAAGCCGAATTCAAGGTCACGGACAAACTGGACCGAAAAGACAACGCGGCCCTTCGCTACCTCTGGGCCCGTACCCGGATCGCGGAACTGTCCGATTACGCGAGATTTGATGAGTCTGAAATCAAACCCACTGTCACCGATCTGGGGCTCAAGTACAACCTCATGACCGCCTACACCTCATTTGTAGCCATTGATACGAAGATCCGAAACAAAGACGGCAAACTGGTGTCCGTGAAGCAACCGCTGCCATTGCCCCAGGGCGTATCCGATACCGCAGTAGGTGGAGGCAGAAGGATGAGGTTTGCCAAGGGGTCCATGATGCGGATGCCCACTTCACCTGGTCCATCCACATCTCCAGGGGGGAATCTGAGGGTCCAGGAATCAGTGGTTGTTAATCCTGAGCACGCAATTCCCGTTCCTGACCTTGCACCGGAAATGCCGGAACCGATGGTTCTGGTGAGGCCACAGATGCGGGGACTGGACAAGCTCGTGGTCAGTGGATTTAATCGCAACCACGTTGCAAAACTCCTGAAATCGATGGAACCGGAATTGATGATGTGTGTAATGAAAGCAGGAAAAGCCATCGTCCACGTGAAAGTAACTGTTCAAGTGAAACCCAACGGTTCTGTGGAAACCAATGTTCTTGTAATGAGCGGAAAAGGAACTTCAAGACAACTGTCAAAATGTATCCGTGAAAAAATGAAACGGTTGATTAAGAAACTTCCAAAAGGATCAATTGGTTCATTCTCTTTCGACATCCTGGGATGAACTGATATAGCAAAAAAGAGGGGGGCTTCATGCCCCCCTCTTTTTTTTGGATGAAAGATTCAGAATCAGATCCTCTCGCAAAGGCGCAAAAAACGCCAAGGTCAATCAAGTTCCGGAAGGTTGTGAACAACCTGGGTGATGCCATTCTTCATGAGATCAGTTCCGAAGTTTAGCAGGAATCCCAATTTTTTCTCGGATAGTTTCAAGTAGGTTAACAGCTGTTTCTTATGTATATTATTTACCTTTTCTACGGACTTGAGTTCTAGAATTACCTTGTTTTCAACAATAATGTCTGCCCTGAACCCTTCGTCGAACCGTTCACCTCGAGATTCTATGGGAATGGATACCTGGCGTACTGCATCAAGTCCCCTGAGGTGAAGTTCATGTACCAATACAACTTCATATACGCTCTCAAGCAAGCCTGGCCCCAGTTCACGATGAACGGCGATGGCTGCGTTAACAACTATTTTGCCTATCTGGTTTTGGTTCGTCCTGGCGACCTTGGCGGCCTGGCGAGAAAATCAGATTCTCTTGCAAGGGAGTTTCAATTTTTATTCCAGATACTGTCTTACATCATCCAGAGATTTTCGGATTTTGTC
>CAZRHT010000121.1:0-2270 GCA_964599895.1 uncultured Holophagae bacterium | reverse complement strand
TGTTTACGGTTTGTGATGTCTTCGGCAATACCCGCTCCTCCTTTAATATCCCCTTCATCAGATATCACCGGTGTAAAAAATACCCGAACCGGAGTGACTTTTTCCGCAGTAAAAGAATGGTAGTCGCCCTCATAAAACCAGGCGTTTCCACCGATGGATTCCCTGACAGCTTCCACAATTTGCTGGTCCGGAAGGTTCAGCATGTTCAAGCCGACAAGCTGTTCTTTGGATGACCCGATGATTTCCACAAATTTATCATTGCACGAGAGAATGACTCCTTCTGTATCATAATGAAAAATACCAAGGGGAACGTTATCGAATACTAAACGATATTTTTCCTCGCTTTCCCGCATTTTTTCTTCAGCCAGTTTCCGTTGGGTAATGTCTTCGACCGTTCCTTCATAATAGAGGATATTCCCCTTTTCGTCACGGACGGTCCTGGCATTTTCCCGAATCCACAGCGCTGTCCCGTCTTTCCTTCTCCAGACAGATTCGAGGCCGCCTATCCGGTCATGTTGTTCCAGTTCTGCCTTGAAACGCGCGCGGGGGGCTTCGTGAATGTGGAGAGAGGTAGACTCGAGGTTCAATTGGGACAGCTCATCAAAGGAGGAATAACCCATCATCCCAACCAGGGCCGGGTTGGCCATCAGGATACGCCCGTCAGGTGTAGTTCGGTACAGACCGATGTTGGCATTTTCATAGATGCCGCGGAAAAGCGCTTCACTTTCCCGGAGTGCCTGTTCGGCCAGTTTGCGTTCAGAAATATCCCTGGCTAAAGACATTTCCACTGGCTGGCCATTCATTTCAAAGGTTCTGGAACTGATTTCCACCGGAATTTTTCTTCCGTCTTTTGCTACGTGAGTTGCCTCGAACAGCATCCAGCCCTTAGTCAGGAGCTCTTGGCGAAAATTCTGCGCACCGCTTGATTCTGAATCCTCGGATGCACTGATATCCGCGGGAGAGAGCTTCAGCAGTTCAGCCCGGCTGTAGCCCAGGCGCTTGCAGGCTACATCGTTGACTTCGATAAAACTCCCAAACCCTTCTTCCAGTAGAGGATGGAGAAAGGCCGCATCGTTAATTCCCTCAAACAGGGTATGAAATTTCGCTTCAGAGCTGAGTTGTTCAGCCCGTTGTCGTTTCTGTTCTATGGTTTCCCATATTACATCTGAAAGATAAGTAACAATTTCCACGTCTCGTTCACTGTAGTTCTCTGCTTTGTTCCCGACACCGAGAATAGCGACAACCTTATCCGCCCGAATTACCGGCACCACCATTTCCCGGACTATTTTCACATTTCCGATGGGGAACTCCTTTTTATGTGAAACAGATGAGCCGTTGTTAAGCAACACGGGTTTCTTATCACGAATACAGTCCGCCCAGATACCCGCTTCGTCAATACTGAGCCGTCTGCTTTTATGTTCACCGTCGGAAAATTTCTTCAATGTTTGCGTAGACCACTGCTGGAGAGAAAGAGTCTTCTGATCTTCTTCCACAAAATGATAAAACCCGATGGAACTGTCCACAAACTCACAGACCTTATCCAGTGAACGGCTTAACAACTCACTCGCTGAATGAGTGAGTGCGTACGTGATAAGGTCCAGACGTGCTTCGGTTAAACGCCCTGTCAGCCGTTCCTTTGAACTCTCACGAAAGACCAGTACTACACCGGTGATTTCTCCCTGCTCATTTCGAATTGGGGATCCACTGTCCGAAATGGGGATCTCTTTTCCATTTCGGGAAATCAGAAGCGTGTGATTGGCAAGCCCTACCGTCATATTCTCCCGGATAACCCGGAGAACCGGGTTTTCCACCGGTTGCCTTGTTTTTTCGTTGATGATGGTAAAAACATCATCAAGGGATTTTCCTTTTGCTTCCGCTTCGCTCCAGCCTGTCAATCTCTCCGCAACGGGATTCATCAACTCTACGCGGTTCTCTCCATCTGTAGCAATTACAGCGTCCCCGATTGAAAGCAGGGTAACACTCTGCCTTTCCATAACTTTGCGCAATTCCGCTTCGGCCCGGTACTGTTCCCGGAACTGGGCACTCAAGGCACGCTGACGGATTACCAGTACACCCACCCCAATCAGCCCGAGGGCGATCAGCATCAACAGCACGATCAACCGGACCTGTCTTTTAGAGGCGTAAAAGGCCTCGTCCTTATCTATCTTGGCTACCATGAACCAGGGGGAGCCCGGAACTGGAAGGACATCCGCCACAACGTCCACCCCCCGATAGTCTTTTCCGTATACAATACCCGTTTTCCCGGCCAC
>CAZRHT010000120.1:0-2272 GCA_964599895.1 uncultured Holophagae bacterium | reverse complement strand
GGTATGCTACCAGACGGAAAGGGCAAGTGCCATTCCTTTTTGACTCTCTATGGTGATCTGAGATGTTGACTGTCGTTCCGGCAGAATTGCTTCGTATGTATCTGTGGGTTGTGCAACCCCAGGTGGTTCTTTTTCGTATCAAGATACTGGTACCAAACCTGAATATTCGTCTCAGAGGAGCACAATATGAAGAAATTTCTCTCTGGATTTGCTTTGCTGGTCCTGATTTCTCTTATGCCCGGAGCTCAGGCCAATTCGGCTTCTGACACTCTTCCATCTCTCAAGACAATTCGTTACAACCTTAAATTAAGTGTAGATTTTGACCATGAAATCCTGACGGGAGATTGCCAACTTACCGTAAAAAATAGTGGAAAAGAAACGGTCACTTCTGTTCCGTTACTTCTGTACCGGACACTGCACGTAGAGTCAATCAAAAGCCTGACTGGCACACCCCTGGTTTTCAAACAGTGCGTCCAGTCTTTCACAGACTGGGGACAGTATCAAGCGAATGTCATTTCGGTTCAGTTGAAACAACCCATTTCCCCCGGTGGGCAACAAACCATTGAGGTGTCATACAGGGGATATCTGTTGGGTTACACGGAAACCGGAATGCGGTATGTTCGTGACCGGGTGGACCCGAAGTTCACAATCCTCCGCCCGGATTGTCTTGCTTATCCCAGTGTTGGAATACCCAGTTGGAGGGCAAATCGTGCCACCGGAATGGACTGGTTTGATTACAACCTTCAGGTCAAAGTTCCCGAAGGGTATACCGTAGCAAATGGCGGGAAATTTCTGGAAAAGAAAACCCTTTCAGATGGTGTCATCTGGTCGTTCGAAAATATCAAACCCTGCTGGCGAATTGACGTTGCCATTGCCCATTATGTCATTTTGAAAACAGGTTCCAACCGGGTTTATTGTTTCCCTGAAGACCAGAAGGGTGGAAAACGTATTGTCGAAGCCATGAAACGTGGCATGGCATTTCTGACTCAATCCTTTGGCCCACTCATCAATTATAAAGGCTTCAGTGTGATAGAAATTCCGTCCGGATGGGGGTCGCAAACGGATGTAACCGCTATCATTCAAACGGCTGATGCATTTAAAGACAGCGGTCAGACTTTTCAGTTGTATCATGAACTGACGCATCTCTGGGCAGTTGAGGAGAAGGACCCGTTCCCCTCACGATTTGAACACGAGGGGCTGGCCATGTTCATGCAATACCTGCTCACAGAGCGATTGGACCATAAGCCACATGCTGTCCAGAAGGGCATTGATCAATTAATGAAAAGATTCAGAGAACAATGTAAAAAGAACCCCGAAGCAGCCAAGGTTGCCATGATCGACTACGGAAAGAAAAACCTGACCGGTCTTTCATACACCAAAGGGATGGTCTTTTTCGCGACATTGTTTGAGTTGACTGGAGAAGCGCAGTTCAACCGGTTGATGACATCATTCTATCGTCAATACGTGAATACCGGTGCAACAACCGATCAATTTGTCCAATTCATCAAAAAAAATGCCGGCATAAATTTAAGTGTGTTTTTCAATGACTGGGTGTATACATCAAAGTCTTCTCAACTGATTCTTGACGGTACTCCAATGAAACAGATTGTGGAGCGTTATCGGAGTCACAAATAGACTGAAACGGCTCAGTATGACTGTTCTCTTTTCCGCGTCAAAGAGGTTGCGATGTCAGCGGCTTTCCCGACAAACTCTGAACACCGTTCATGCAGGTTGTTTTCTTCAAAAGAGCTCATTCCTTCCGGGGTACCCAGGTCGCAACCGGTAAGCTGCTGACAGTTGATTGATCCAAATGTTGCGACAAATTGACTGAGAAACTCCCGGACCGCATCGTAGTTTTCTTCCACGGACTGGTCACAGTTGTCCCGACCAAGGATCATATTGATTGCCAGAATGCCGCCTGAAACTGCCCCGCAGGTGCCACACGTCCGCGAAACTCCCCCGCACAAACCGGTTGCAATACGGGGAATTAATTCTGATGTAATATTGTGTTCCTCCGCCACTGCTTTCAATACACTTTCAGCACAACAGAAACCGGAATCGAAGAACCTTTTTCCACGTTCACTCACATGAGTCATTCTGACCTCCTGCAACGCAACAACAGTTGAATCACTTTCTCAAGCCCATCATACAGTTTTTTTCTGTCTGTTGACCAGTGCCAAAAGTAAATCAGCTTCATCTTCGCCAGCGTCGGACTGAAATAAGAATGCGTTTCACAAGTGATGAACTTGAACCACGGGAAAATCTCCTATAC
>CAZRHT010000119.1:0-2291 GCA_964599895.1 uncultured Holophagae bacterium | reverse complement strand
CGGGGTCGAAACAGCAAACCGACACTTAACACTTCAGGTGAGAACCTTCTGTTTTCCCCGAACTGTAGCTGATGAAATGTATACCTTTAATTAAGTTTAAAGGCCTGGCTGCTTCGCAGTCAGGGAGACTTGGGGAGAGTCGTCTTACTCTTTGACGGAGGAACAAAACCACCGTAGCTGGGATCAGTGGAACTGTTGAAACAATCTTTTTCTTATCCTTCTTTTCTGGTTATTCCCAACCGCGAATGCTACAATAACCCATAGATAAATAAGAATGGTGGAGAACAATGAATACCAAGAATATTCCGTTTCAGGCGATTGATTGGTCAAGCATACCCAAAACCGAACACCCGGGCGAACCAGGCGTGGCATATTGGCAAACGCTTCAATTCGACGGATTGAGAATTCGAATCGTCGAGTACTCACCCGGCTATATTGCAGATCACTGGTGCAAGAAAGGGCATATCGTGCATTGCCTGGAAGGTGAAGTTGTAAATGAACAGGAAAATGGCACAAAATCTGTACTAGCACCAGGCATGTCTTACGTGGTTTCAGACGAGTTAAGCTCCCATCGTTCGGTCACAGAGAAGGGCGCCAAATTGATGATTATTGATGGTGATTTCCTCAAACTGAAAGAATGACTGCATCATTCCGGGACACATCCCCAAATAATCCAGCGCGGATCGGCCCCGGATTCTCAGTTTCTAGTTGAGTTTTGGTTCTGTGTCTTCAATTGTTGAATGACATTTGTAGACACCCAGTAGATATCGCCACGGCCGTTTCCATAACGATTCAGACCGTTAACCAGGTCAACATAATGACGGATGTCTTTCTGAGGCTTAATTGCCCGTCTACTGGTGAAAAAAAGGACCTTGCCGTCGGGACTGATGCTGGGACAATATTCAAATGAAGGAGAGTTTACTGCCGTTCCCATGTTGACAGGTTTCTTCCACTTTCCGGTATTGTCTTTGAAGCTGATCCAGAGGTCGCCGCCTCCCAGTCCCCTTCCCCAGCCTGTTGATGTGAAGATGATAAACGATCCGTCTCTGGACACGCAGGCATTGAATTCTCCTTTAGCCGTATTGACGTTGGGGCCGAGATTCACCGGTTTGTTGAAATTGTCTCCCTTGCGCGTACAGACGTAAAGGTCTTCTCCACCAATTGTGTCGGGCAGTTCTGCAGTAAAGTACAACGCACCGTCACTGGTAAAGGAAGGATAGAAGATGTTCACGTCTTCGGGAACGGGAAGATTGACTTTTCGAGGCTCTGTCCACTTGCCGTCAGTAACCATTGTCACATACAGTTGATGGACTTTCTTACCGTCCGGTCCAGGCCTGGATCCCCTGTCTGAAACAAAGTAGAGTTTGCCGTCCGGTCCGAAGCAAGGCTCTATGTCACTGAATGTCCCTGAAAAACCGGCAAGTTCCGGCCCTGTCCATGTGTCCCCGGTTCGTTTCATCATCAGCACATAGCCCTGGCCATTCTCCCAGACCGAATAGAGCAGCAATTTCCCGTCCGGTGACACCGCCATGTCACGCTCGTTCAGCCCGGTGGAGACAGTTGCCGGGGCAAACACCTGTGCTTTATCTCCGGGCATTTTCTGTCCCGGGTAACTCATGGTCACAGGTTGAGCCATTCCCGGATTCCACCCAATCATCAGCGTGAACATCAATGTTGTGTACACCCATTTCATTTCAGAATTCCCCCCTTTCAAGAAATATAAAGACCTCCGGTCCATGTCCTGATATGTGTTATTCGTGGATATCGGCATATTGTTTACGCAGAAAAAAAGCTTTGCATGCTATTTTCCTGCCGGGAGGATGTCCGAAAAGCAAATTCAATGATAAAGTTGAATCGTACATATGCTATGCGTCAAAAACGATGGAGGATTCCAAATGAGTGCATTTCTTGTTGTTGATACAAAAATAAACAATCCAGAGAAATATGAAGAGTATAAGAAACTTGCGAAGCCTATCGCCGAAAAGTACGGAGGTGTTTATAGGGCCAGGGGTGGAGTAATGGATGTCAGGGAAACTGATCTCTGGACGCCCACCAGAATTGTGATTGTTGAGTTTCCTGATATGGAAAGCGCACAGGCGTTTGTAAACTCAGATGAATATGCTCCGATTAAACCCATGCGTTTGAATAATGCTGAGTGTACGTTATTTATTGTAGACGGCAAGTGATGGACATGTGCTTTGCACGTGCAATAATTTCGGGGGAACATCACTAAATAGCCCTTGTCGGCGGTGAGCGCGAAGCATAATGTGCCGTCATGGGAATGGCATTGT
>CAZRHT010000118.1:0-2440 GCA_964599895.1 uncultured Holophagae bacterium | reverse complement strand
TATCAATCCATGACCTGTATGGGAACCCGGAATCCCAGGCAATTTCAGTTTCCATCCACAAGCTGAAGAAGCCTGAACGGGTAGTAATGAAGAGACAACTTATTGTGAAACCGGATATCCAGCTGATTGATGAGAAGACCCACGATAAACTGTTTGAGGGAGAACCCTATGGGGAAGAATATAAACCCTCAACATGGAAAATCGAAAAGACTGTTTACCAGAAACAGTTGATGTGTAACGGAAAACTCCGCCTCCCACTCCTGAACACCAGCGATTGGAAGCCCGGAGAGTACAGAGTGGATATTGAACTGGATGATCCCACTGGGAAAAAACAGAAGAAGAGTAAGTATCTCACGGTTTTCAATCCCAAAACTACAGCATGTCCCGTCTCCTCGGTGCTCTGGGCAGACTTCCCCTCCTACACAACAAAGGGTGCTGCACTTACTGTCTATGTTGCCAGCGCCGCACAAAATACAGATGTATTACTCCAGGTTGTTGGATCCGACAGAATCCTGAACGAACAACACATTCGCTTATCAAATGAACTGAGAAAGATCTCGATTCCCCTGTCGGAGAGCACAGAAAGCCCAATCTCAGTGAGAGCATCTACCGTAAAATTCAACCGTTATTTCGAAAAGGACAAGGAAATATATCTGAAGCCACCCGCCAAGAAACTCTCACTGAAGATTCTGAACAAAAAGAAAGTTCTCGAACCAGGTGAAACCGGAACCAGTACCATTCAGTTAAAAACGGGCAAAGCTCCGGAGGCAGACGGAGAATTAACTGTAACCCTGTATGATGCATCACTTGATTTTTTTGATTCCAATGAATTCTGTTTTACTCCAAAAACTGATAGCCCCTCTTTTCCTGAATCATTTGTCCAGCATTCCTTGAGAAGAGAGTACTGGGATTTTGGCCTCAGAAGTTACTGGGATTATGAAATTGACAGCGGGGGAGAGAATGAAAGTGAACTTGACAGAAGCCCATTTTACAGTCTGAAAGACCCGCTCAACTGGTACGGTGTGTACCACAATTACTATCTTGATCGCAAGACAGCCAAAGGTAATAAAACAACTGGAAGAACCATCCTGACCTACATCCCATCCAAAGTGAATTCACCCGGTATTGAAGGAGTTGTCACAGAAAAAAGTGGCACACGACTTCCCGGTGTCACTGTCCTGTTGAGGGGCATTTCCAACCAAACTGTATACCAGATTGCCACAAGTGAAAATGGTGAATTTGGCTTCAGCAAACTTCCCGCGGGAACGTATGAATGCACGTTTTCCATGCCAGGGTTTACAGCTCTTACACGAAAGAATCTGGTTGTCACAACTGGGGTTGTAATAAAAGTGAACGCGGTATTGGTGGCCGCAAAGATAAGTGAATCCGTTGTTGTTACCGCTGAAGCCCCTCTTGTTGCAAATCCGGATGATGATAAAGAAACGGGAACAGTACCTGAACCTGAGGAAAAGTCAAAGCCCGGCTGTAACATCGTATTCAGGAAGAACTTCAAAGAAACGGCTTTGTTCGTCCCGATTCTTAAACCAGACAGGAATGGAATTGCGAAAATCCAATACAAAATGCCGGACTCCATTACGCGGTGGAACTTGAAAGCCTTTGCCCACACCAGAGATATGAGAACGGCGTGCGGAGAAACTTCTCTGGTTACAAAGAAGGAGATCATGGTAATTCCAAACTTTCCGAGGTTTTTCAGAAGTGGGGACACAATTGTTGTAAAGGCAAATGTATTCAACACATCCGGTTACCCTTTCAATGGTCAAATTGATCTGAATTTAATCAGTCCAGGCACCGGAAAAACAGTTAGTCGCGATTTCGGCCCTGATCTCGTGGGTCGTCCCTGCAAAACCGAAGCATACGGACACTCAGTATTTCAGTGGAAACTGCAGATCCCCCGGGGACTCGAATCAATCCAGTATCGCGTCTCGGTTGATGGGAATTTGGGAAATGACGGACAACAGGGCATGATCCCCGTTTTGCCTGCAAAACTTCGAATACAGGATTCTGTGCCATTTGTCATGTCATATAACAGAAAGAAAACCATTTCTGTCGAAAAAGTATTGAATGCCCCTCAGAACAGATCAATTGAGTTGAAAAAGATGACCGTAGAAATAGATAACAACCCAACCTGGATCGTCGTGAACTCTCTTCCTTACCTAATGGAATTCCCCCATGAATGCAACGAACAGCTCTTCTCCAGATATTTTGCGAATACCGTTGCTGAAAATCTGCTCAAAATCTCTCCAGAATTGGGAAAACTCATCTCAGCGTATGGAGATAGTAATGGGAAATACTCAACTTCTTCAACTATGCCTCAATACTGGAAAGAAAATCTGGAAAAGAACAGGAAAAACCTCAAAACAATGGCTTCTTTGTTTCAAAAAAACAGATTGATGGAAAAGAACAAGAAAAATAATCTGCT
>CAZRHT010000117.1:0-2478 GCA_964599895.1 uncultured Holophagae bacterium | reverse complement strand
TTTCAGACCTCATCACCCATCACCCATCACTCATCTCCCATCACTCATCACCCATCACCCATCACTCATCACCCATCACTTCTTTATCTTAACTCACACTGGCATTCTATGCTTTTATTCCAGTAACACTCACATTTGCGGGATCAAAGGCATGACATGGGGTTACGGCGTGGATCATCCCGCAGCCTGGACATGCAAATTCAAACGTTGTCATCTCGAATTTTTTTCCGCAACTGCTACATTCTATTTCAAGCGCTATGGGCATTGGTTGAAAACTGAATCCCATCGCCCTTATTTTATTCAAAACCTGGACACCGTCATCAAAACTGGCGCTGCATCCATCATGCATGGTGTTCCTCCTGCTCAATTTCTTCGATCCGGCCACCGGTTCGAAGTCTGTTTCTAAGATCAAGTAGCTTCCTGTCCATCTCCTCCAGAATCGTCAGATTTTCCTGTTCCATCCTGCTGGTATCCAAAACTGCGACAATTCCCCCGTTTTGAATCACAACACGTCGGTCTGCCATTAAGGCAAGGATGGGATCATGGGTTGCCATCAGAACAATTTTCTCTTCCCGAATCAGGAGCGCCAGCGCATTCTTCCTGTCGATTCCCGCATTTTCAATCTCATCAATCAGGACGATGGGAGATCTGCTGAGAAAAGCCGTATCGGCAATCATCAGGGCCCGGGATTGGCCACCTGAAAGTGACGTAATCGGTGCATCCGGCTCAAAAGTCTCTCCTGCAAGCTTATTCGCCTCTTCCAGAATGTGTTCAACCGTATCCTTCGGGTTCTGAATGAATCGGCTTTCAGCGTGCATGGTTACAAACTCCCTTGCGGAAAGGTCCATTACAAAATTCATATTCTGTGACAATTGTGCCACGAGTTTGTGCTCCGGTGAAAAACGCCAGTTTTTATCCGGTGTTTTGCCGTTGATCAGAATCTTTCGCCCCGTGGGTGTATCGCCATCCGCCATCCACTCAATGTCTGCCAGCAATCGACTTTTCCCTGAACCGGTAGGCCCCACAATGCTGACCACATCACCGGGTTTCAACTCCAGTTTCGCCATTTCCGGATTTCCTGATTTGTCATGGCCACCCATCACAGTCAGAGAACGGACCTTAATCCCTGCATCCTCAGTCAGCACAGCCATTCCTTCCATGAAAGAGACAAAATCAGTGATCACTTGTTCTCGGTTGATTCCCAGGTCTTCCAGACTTTCATCCGGCAAGTCAGAGATCAACTTTTCTACCGTCCTTGAATCCGACTTATCCAGCAGGATTCCCTGCGCCTCAAAAAAATCAGCTACAAACGGCTGTTCCCCCAGTAACACAGAAACCGGAACTTGCAGCAAATCGATAACCTTCATTCCGTGCCTCCGGAACTGTCCGAAATATCCATTCGCCGGACATTGCCCATCTGGTAACTTTCCCCGATGCGGGTTTCACCCAGACAGTAGGAACAAAGCGCTGAAGGCATCGAAAATCGAAGTCGAAGTCCCTTTAAAGTATCAACATCGTGGGCATCCTGAAACAGCGTTGCCAGTTCTGTCGCACCCTGGCCGGTAATCCCGTTTATGTTCATGATTGCGGCCCGGGGGTTGACCTGCCGTACCCTTGCGGCAAAGACTTCCCGTTCCGCCTGGGATACGATGTCACCTTTGGTGATGATCACAATATCAGCAGATTTCAGCATTGGACCGATCTTCTTCGGCGTATTGACACCGCTCAAGTTATCAATAACGCAAACCGCTGTTATGTCCTTGATATGAGGAGAGCAACGATTGCAGAGTCCGGCACTCTCAGAAATCAGCATATCCAGATTTTGCTTCTCGCCCCATGCGTAACAGGCCTCAATATTGCTTACAAAATAGTGATCCGGGCATAAGGCACCCGAAAGCCCTTTTTGAACCGGTATTCCCCTCGCTTCGTACAACTTATCATCATCTGTGGAAAGGCAGTCGAACTTGGCAACACCAACTTCAATCCCCTTCCCGATCAGTGCGTCAATAACTTTCAGAATCACCGCTGTTTTCCCCGATGAAGGGGGACCGGAAACCGTTACCACCCTCATGCTGACACCTCACTGGAAGCCTTCTGAAACAATCGGGTAGCGTCTGCTATCACAGAAGCCACATCATGGTTTTCCAGCCAGTCCCAGCCAACCCAGCTAAACGGAGCGGATTCTGGTAAGGGGTTCACCACATCGGGATTGGTGGACGGAAACAACCCGCGATGCGACAGAATCTCACCCACCTGTTTTCCTTTCAGGAAGGCCAGCAAAGATTTCAGACTTTCAGCACTTTCCTTCTTTGCCAGCATGAAGATCGGACTGACAATCGCCCCGTCCTTCGGCCATACGGCCTCCATTGTCTTTGTCCGTTCAGCCATGCGGGTGAAAAAATACGGCATAATAGTAACCGCGGGTTTTTCCGGTTTCCTGCTCGTACCGGACTTAACCATCTCCGCGGGATGCATGGC
>CAZRHT010000116.1:0-2649 GCA_964599895.1 uncultured Holophagae bacterium | reverse complement strand
TTCCGGGAAACACCTCCGGTCATGAGAATATCCGGAACAATGCCGACCCGGTTGGCCATGCTGATGGTACGGGCGGCAATGGAAGCGTGAATTCCGGCGATAATATTTTCTCTGGTTTCACCCTTTGCCACCAGCGAGATAACTTCGGATTCGGCGAATACCGTACAGGTTGAGCTGATGGGAGCTGGAGTATTTCCTTTCAGAGAGAGCGGGCCGAACCCGTCCAGATCAGTTTCCAGGGCCCGGGCCATGACTTCAAGAAAACGGCCGGTCCCGGCCGCGCATTTATCGTTCATAACGAAGTTGAGTACGTTGCCGTCTGGCCCGAGAAGAATGACTTTGCTGTCCTGACCGCCGATGTCAATAACGGTCCTTGCGCCGGGAACGGCAAAATGAGCGCCGGCCCCGTGGCAGATGATTTCCGACATGGTTTTGTCCGCGAAGTCCACGCTGTTGCGGCCGTATCCCGTTGCGACTATGGCTGCCAGTTGTTCCTGTTTCAATCCAGTCTGGTTGAGCAAATTCTGGAGAACGGATTCTCCTGCGGCCCGGGCATTGTAGCCGGTAAATTGGATAATGGTAGCCTGGATGCGGTTTTCCTCCATGATGGCACCCTTTGCGGTGACGGAGCCGATGTCAATGCCGCAGGTTTTCATTTCTGTGCCACCATTTCCATAAAGGCGTCGATCCGGGTTTCCACCTGGCCTTCGCTGAATTTTCTTGCGTCCACCATGTCTGATTCCAGTATCAGCACAGGGAGTCCCCGTTCCCGCTGAACAATTTTCTGGATATCATACTGACCGAAAGAGTAGGGCTTGCAGCTCCGGTTGGAGTGCATGACAAGGCCGTCTACCTCGTATTTGTCAATCATTTGCAACACCTTTTCCGCCATCTGGTCCACCCCGATGTTGAGGTAGATACGGGTGTATGCTTCTCCCATGGAACCTAGGAAGTCGTTTTCGTCAATAAAATCCATGGTCCCGCACCATGCGGAAGTGTAGGTATCGGCTACCAGCGCGGCATTCTTCGCCGCAAAGGTTCTGGAGAGCCAACGCATCCGGTGCCAGATGGGGAGATTGTCCCAGAGGAAACGATATTGTTCATTTTCCACTATTCCAACGCCCTTTTCCACTCGTTGGTTCAATTCGTCCAGCAAAAACCGGTAGTAGCGAAGCACGGTTCGGGTGCCCCGGAGGGTGACGATGAGGGCGAGGTGAAAAAAAGCATCAAACGCGGTAAACGGTGCAGGCTTTGCTGTGGCTGTATCCAGTACCTGCTGCCAGAGCCGCATGGCTTCCACCGAGCGTTTCCCCACCACATCCATTTTGTCGTAGGGAAATTTCTTTTTCACAACAGTCTCCAGAAAACGGATGTAGTCCTTTACCTGTCGGTCCACATAGGTTTTGGCTTCTTTCGTGAATTCGGTGTGAACGAAGGGTGTATCAAAGATAAATAATGGCACATTGAATTTTCGGGCCTGGATTTCATACCATTTCAAAACGGTTCCGCAGATGTTGTTGCAGCAGATCAGCATGTCAGGCCTGGGCAGGCCGCCGACAGGTCCGCCGCCTGCCACCGAGCAGCCGATGTCTGCCCGCGCATAGGAGCAAAGGTCGCCGGAGTAGCCCATATTCTCCGCCACCTCGCAGAATTCCACCCCGGTGTGGGAGACTCCGATCATGGCACCATGATTTTCCGGGTAAACCGGGATAATGCCCATGGCAATGAGGGGTTCCACCGGCCCCCCACTCGTAATCCAGGCTACTTTTTTCCCAAGATAACGGGCATATTTTGCTTTCAGGTAGTAGTTGCGCATAATTTTCTTCATTTTCGGGACGGATTCCATATAGGCGGAGGATTTTTTCAGGTCCTTTTTAGTTGTCATGACGATGATGTCCCCTGGTTCAAAATTTGAAGAAAAGTTTCCACCCGTGTCCGTGTGGGACCGTCCACCGGTTTTCCGGTTTCCACTTCAAGGAAGAGGCTGGGAATACCGGCTTTTTCCAGTGTTATTTTCAGGTCAGGATAGTCAAAACCGTGGGGATCGCAGAATTTCAGGAAAAGGAAAATAACGCCGTCAATTTTATATTTTGAGGTCAGTTGCAGCAGGTCTTCAGTTCGACGGGTAATTCCGCTGTGTTTTGCCGGGCAGATGGCGCGTTCGATGAAACGGTCAGCGATGGCATCCGTCGGCACCAACTCTTCCGAAACAGGAGTGTCAAAGTAGCGGCTTCCGGTACAAAGATCGTCCCACACCACCGCGCCCCCCTGTTCTTCCACAATATCATGAAGGTCCGGTTGAAGGCAGACGCCGCCGGAGAGCAGAATTCGTTTCATTGAGGAGTCGACGGTAGATGGCTGGATTTGCCGGAGGGCAGTCACCAGTTGTTCCAGCAATACCACCGCTTCATGCCGGTCCATCATCATGCTTCCCCGGACCAGATGGTTCAGGTCGCTGCCGGAAATCCGTTCCGGTGTCTGTGATCGGATTTCGTAGAGAGCATGGAGAGTGGAACGGATGCGGTTCATCAGGAAGATGGCTTCTGAAACAGCCTTTTCCGTGATTTCTACGTTGAGAGCTTTCCCCAGTTCCAGTCGGAACCGCTCGATTACGGCTTTCAGATACTCTTTTGCCGCTTCGCTTTTCAG
>CAZRHT010000115.1:0-2721 GCA_964599895.1 uncultured Holophagae bacterium | reverse complement strand
TGCCGGAGACTCGGCTTCACCCATCACCGTTGCCCTCCGGGCAACCAGATGCGGTACAATGTGCGTGAAGACATGGTTGGAGATGCGAAGGAAATGGCCGGTTGGGAGGATGAGATGGAGATACGATTTTCAGGGACATACACAGATACGGATCTGAACAACATGCAGAGGTTGACAGGACTGGGAAAGAAAGTGCTTTCCGGCTGGTTCCCCTGGACGATTCTTGTCATTACGGCAGTGGTCTTTTTTCGTAATCTGTTCAAGGCAACAGGAAGCGGCCCAGTTGATTTTGGTGCGCTGCTGAGCCCCTTCATCGGTCCCGTTTGTGTGATATTGCTCCTGTTCTGGATTCGCTTCCGCCAGAAACGATTACTGAATCCACTGAAAGTGGAAATGGTGGGCACCGTGGATGAGAAAGGAATTCACCTGAAATTGCCGGATACTGAAACTCACAATGACTGGGATACTTTTTCCCTTGCAGTCTTAACAGAAGATTATGTTTTTCTCTACCCGGATGAGGACAGTTATTTCGGGATCCCCCGCCCCTTTTTCGAGGATGAAATGCACTGGACTCGATTTCGCGAGCTGGTTTCCCGGAAGATTGCGGAGACACTAAAGGACCAGGTTGAGTAGAAGGGGAGACTGAGGTTGAGTGAAGAAAAGGTTCGGATTCAGATCGTTGTTATCTGACAGCCAACGTTTGGCACCAGGTGCGCCTATCCGCCTGTTCCATTTAGAAAATGAAAGGAATCAATCGTTTTACCCGTTTTGAATAAGCCGCGTACTCTGTGAACTCCCGCCGGAGGAATGACTCTTCCAGGAAGACGCGGATGAGGGCACCTGTAGTTCCCAGTAAACCCAGACATAAATTTTGAATTGAATAATTAGAAATAACCGCTGCGAACAGAAAAAGAAGAATGGACGCATAGATGGGATGACGCAGGAACCCGTATGGTCCGTTGGTGACGAGGCCGCCGGAAGTCGGGTTCGCGGACAGATGAAAGCTCCTGAATCCAAAAGTAAGCCGTGCCCAGATCATCAGCAGTGCGGCAAGGGCCTGTACAACTATGAGAACAGGGCTCCGGGCAAAGAGACTGTGGGTTGCCAGCAGCCCGAGCATTGCTAAAACCATTCCCAGAAATCCGATAATGGATAAAAGTTTTTGTTTCGTCATTTGGAATACACCTCTCAGCCAGATGTTGTGAGTCCTTCGTTATTCGCTGTAAAAAAGAGAAGAGCCGGCCGGGGAGACCGGCCGACTCTCCGCAATCAAAGACAGTCAGGTATTCACTTGAAGATCTGATCACCATTTTCAGGATTGATGACGATTGATTCGACAGCAATAGATGCCTTATTCTTGCCAGCTACTTCTTCAATTGAAACAGGGAACAGGATTCCACCTAAGTCATGGGATCCCACCCAGACACTGTTGGTTTCCACCACATTTCCGGACGGATCCAATTCTTTTCCTGTCGTGCCGAGGACGCTGAAGTCCTTTGTGGAAATTACAAAAGTCTCCTTTTCTTTCCCCATTGGTACCAGGACAAAGAATGCTTTCTGGCCTTGAAAAATATCGGTTTTTAACAAGTTGGCCACATTCTTTTCTCCCCGGGCCACTTTTGCCAGCATAGGCAGAGAAGTTGTGATGCGTTTTTTCATAGAATCTGCCTGGGCAGGAGGCAGGGGCCTGGAGTTGGAGCCCATGACCATCATGGCTTTTTCGGGGGTGACGATTAAGCGCATGGCGCCCATCGGTGTTGAAATTTCCCTCATAATGAAATCCGGGTAGCGGATAGATGTTGTGGTGTTCATTTCTATTTTCTGTCCACGCTGCTGAACCGTTATTTTGGCTTTTGTCTGCCAGATTTTTACTGTGTCCAGTTTATGCTTGGGGTCCAGTTTGTCAATGGCCTTGCGGAGGATATCACTGCCTTCTTTCAAAGTAGTCTCGGTCGCTGCAACGGCCGCTTCCTTGATTTCGGGTTTGGGAATGGTCACGTCTACAGCTGTCACCGGACCGAATTCGGACAGGGGCTTGTCAAACTTCTTCTCATCTCCCACAACCATAATAATGGCTTTATCCAGGTGAACGTATTTGTTGGCGACCCGTTTGATATCATCCCGTGTGACCTTTTTCAGACCATCAAACAGGGTTTCGGTGAAATTCGCGGGGTAACCGTAGAATTTGTAAGCCAGTGCCCGCCGGATGATTTTGTCAAGTGAATCAAACTGGAAAACGAAGCTGTTGATATAAGCATCCCGGGAAAGGTTGAGCTCTGCATCTGTCACACCATTTTTCTGGATATCCTGGACGATACTTTTTGCCACCTCAATCACCTTCGCTGTGGATCCCAGTTTTGTATTGATCCGGATGGAAAAGGTCCCCGGGTAGTCCCAGTTAGAGCCGATTCCGCCGTGGGGCGAATAGGAAAGTCCCATGTCGCGACGGACGGTTTTCATCAACCGGCTTTCAAATCCACCACCCAGCAGACGTGAAAATATGGCGATGGCCGGCAGGTCCGGATTGTTTCTCAATTGGCCGAGGTGGCCGATGATGACGTTGGACTGTGTGACGCCGTCCCGGTGCACAAAATAGACACCCGGCTTTGCGGAACGGATGTCCAGGGCGGGCAATTTTACGGTTGCCGGTTTCCAGTCCCGGAACAGTCCCGTGAGTTTCTTTTCCATGTCCTTCTTGTTGAAATCACCCCAGACAGCCAG
>CAZRHT010000114.1:0-2815 GCA_964599895.1 uncultured Holophagae bacterium | reverse complement strand
CGTGTCGTTCCTGTTTGCCCGACTGAACGCGATTGAACCATCTAATGAGTCCTTCCGCCTCGTGCCAGCCCATTGAAATAACAAATGGCTTGATACTGAATGATCCCGGAATACTCAGCATGCCCGGCGTGGACTGGTTGCCGGACTTATACTTCTGGACAGCAAGTGTACCGAGATTCAGGCCTTTATCAAACACGACATTCTGGTTGAAGATGTTGTCGATTACCATCCGGGTGGTGAATTCCCCGGGTTCTTCCATCAGGGGGCGTTCTTCTCCTGGCATCTGAGAAAATGCAGTGATACAAGTGAGCGCCAGCAACGCAGTGAGACACACTGAAAATATTTGTTTCATTTTGGACTCCTTTCTTCCAGTTTGACGCCAAATTCTACTTTTGTCAATGCCGTTTGAACGTGGTTGAAATGTGATTTTGGCTGAGAATCTGGGAATTCTCTTGAAACTTCTTGAAAAGGGGATTCGTATACGATAGCATTGAACGGTGTTCAAGAAGGTGAGAGGTGTTCATGGATACGTTTAAGGCAAGAAGGGATCAATTAAGGGACGATTTGAGACAGACAATTCTGGAGCATGCCCGGTCGCTGCTGATCAAGGAGGGCATTCAGCAGTTTTCGATGCGGAAGCTGGCTAGAGTAACAGAGTGTTCACCGGGTACGCTGTACGTATATTTCAGGAACCGGGAAGAGATCCTCGCGCAACTGGTGGAAAATGCGTTTGAAGAGCTGTACAGGGAACTGATGGCCATTGAACAGTCGAAAGGGGAACCGCTCCAGTCACTTCGTGACCTGATGCATGCCTACGTCAATTTTGGATTGAAATACCAGGACCACTACCAGTTCGCATTCATGATTCAGCGGCCCGATCGGGAAGGACCGTACGAACCCCATAAGGCATTTGATGTGCTGGTGGAGGCGGTTAAGGTGTGCATAGAACAGGAACTGTTTCAACGAAAGGACCCTATACTCATCAGCAAGTCATTGTGGGTAGGCATTCATGGTGTCACGTCCCTGTTGATTATGTTGCCGCGGTTTCCCTGGGGGGATGAACCCGTTTTCATTCGTCATCATATTGATGTTTTAATTAAAGGCCATCTGGCCTGAGGTGGGGGAGTTATCGTGAAAAAGAAGGTCCTTTTTATCATTGTTCTCTTTCTTATTCTGTTGTTTTCCAATGGCCGTTTTTCCGTGAGCATAGCCACGTGGATTTCTGCAGCTTTAATGCTGTATGTCGTTCGGCGCTTGTCCGTTATGAAGGGCTTTTTTCTGGCATGGGTGCTGATAGCTGTCGCATGGAGTTTCCAGTATTACGGGATGGTGCCGGTGCCGCCTTTTTTTTACGTAGTGGTCGCGGTGACCTATGGGTTTGTCATAGCCTTACCATACCTTGTTGACTCACTGCTGAATAGAAAGCGGAATCTGTTTATTGGAACATTGATATTTCCAGCTGCATGGGCATTTCTCGACTTTCTGACGGTGTTCACGCCATATGGCAGCTGGGGCGTGACGGCATATTCCCAGCACAGTCAACTGATACTGCTCCAGTCAATTTCCGTTTTCGGGATGTGCTATATCACATTTCTGATCGGATGGTTTGCTTCTGTCATCAACTGGGTTGTGGAAAATGAACTGGAATGGCAAAAGATACGACGTGGTGTGATCGTGTACGCATCCGTGCTGATTCTCACATTGGGTTTTGGCAGTCTTCGGCTGCTGATCGAGCGTCCATCAAGTGAGACTATTCGCGTGGCATCGTTGTCCGCGATTCCGGAAAAGGAACAGACACGCGGTCCGGGAATGTCGGCCGTTCCAAGGAAAAGAGTGGAACGCACCCCAGGACTGGAAAAACGTATGTTTGCCAATCAATTAACGGAGAAGGACGAGGCATACCTGAAGAGCAATGCCGAGGTGGAGAACGCGGACTTGTTCCGACGGAGTGCCGTGGAAGCGAAGGCCGGTGCCAAACTGATTTTCTGGGGCGAGGCCAACAGCAGTGCATTTAAGGCGGATGAACCGGCGCTTTTTGAAAAAGCCGCGACGTTTGCCAAAACGTACCACGTGTACCTGGGCTTGAGCGCCGCTGTCTTCAAACTGGGTGCCGAAAAGCCGCTGGAAAACAAGCTGGTTCTGTTTAATCCTGAAGGGAAAATCCTGTTTGACTACTGGAAAGCCAATCCGGTTCCCGGTGGCGAAGCGATGATATCTGCGGTGAAGGGGAAAACCCTGCCGGTTGTGAATACGGATTTCGGAAAACTGGGCTGTGCCATTTGCTTTGATATGGACTTTCCCAACTTTCTAAAACAGGCGTCAGATGCCGATGTTTTCATTGCACCCAGCAATGACTGGAAGGCTATCGACCCGTGGCACACTCATATGGCGCGATACCGGGCCATTGAAGAGGGCTTTAATTTGATTCGTCATACGAGCAACGGCCTGTCGGTGGGTGCTGACTATACTGGTCGCGTCATCAGTAAAATGGACGACTACGAAAGTGCAGACAAGGTACTGGTCACAGAACTCCCGACGAAGGGGGTTACCACTATCTATTCCATTATTGGCGATTCATTTGCCTGGTTCTGCCTTCTGCTGCTGATCGTCATACCTATATTTAATCGCTTTGGGATGAGTGAAGAGTGAAGAGTGAAGAGTGAGATAAAGGCAAGGTTGAGGTTGAGTAAGCGGGATAAGCTTGAGTTTAGAAAAGATCCAGAAAAGACAGGAAAACTGCCAGGTCAAACTTGGGGAAGGGGAGGTGATAGTGAAAATCACCTTTCCGGAGGGGAACGCACAAAAAAAACGCCGG
>CAZRHT010000113.1:0-3099 GCA_964599895.1 uncultured Holophagae bacterium | reverse complement strand
GCATGTTTTGCTTTCCTTTCGCTGGAACGAGATTATCGCAGGCCGGAAGTGGTCCCGGAGAACAGGATATATATTGAACAGGGCCGGCATCCCGTGGTAGAGCTTATTGAAGGAGAACATTTTGTCCCAAACGATACCGACCTGGATGCGAGCCGCCGTCTCGCCATCATCACGGGACCCAATATGGGGGGAAAGTCCACCTATCTCCGCCAGAACGCTTTGATTACTCTGATGGCTCACATGGGATCCTTTGTTCCGGCCAGAAGGGCGGTGATTGGATTGACCGATCGGATATTCACCCGTGTCGGTTCTTCCGATAACCTCACCGGAGGAGAGTCCACGTTCATGGTGGAAATGGTGGAGACCGCGAATATTCTGCGCAATACCACCGAAAGGAGCCTGATAATTCTTGACGAGGTGGGGCGGGGGACAGCGACCTTTGACGGGTTGTCGCTGGCGTGGGCGATTACTGAATTTCTCGCGGAAAAAGAAGAAAATTGTCCCAGAACATTTTTCGCCACTCACTATCATGAATTGACGGATATCGACAAGCTGTTTCAGAATATTGTAAATCTGAATGTGGTGGTCAAGGAATGGAACAACGAGCTCCTGTTTCTCAGGAAAATTGTGGCAGGGGCAGCAGACAAGAGCTATGGAATTCAGGTGGCGCGACTGGCCGGAATTCCAAAAGCGGTCATTAAGCGGGCTTTTGAAGTGTTGGCAAACATTGAGAAAAACGAATTTACACTGAATGGAGAGCCCAAAATTGCCGGTCCTCCACTTAAGAAAGCGGAAGAGCGTCCTCTTTTCAACTGGGATGATCATCCGGTGCTGGTGGAATTGAAAAATACGAATGTGGAGAGTTTGACCCCGCTGGAAGCGCTGAATTTCCTTGCCCGACTGAAAGAAGGTGTATAGGCCATGGAAATTGACAGCAACAAACTGATTCCTTATGGCAGACAAATGATTGTATCCGTGACCGGAACGCAACTGTTGAATTCGGACAGGAGTTTTCTTGAAACAGTACGTCCAGGAGGAATTATCCTTTTTTCAGAAAATGTTGACCGGGAAAGTCAGTTGAACAGATTGATTTCTGATATCAAAACCGCCGCAGGACAGGATACTTTCATAGCGGTTGACTTTGAGGGGGGAATGGTGAACCGGTTCAGGAAAATCATCGGAGACGTACCGGCCATGGGAGACCACCAGGATCTGGTAGCTTTTGGCAGACAATCCGGCGAATTGTTGGGACGCTTCGGAGTGGACGTGAACTTCGCTCCTGTGGTGGACCTGAATCGGGGAAACAGCAGAAATGGCCTTTTGGGACGAACACTTGGACAAGACGCGAACACTGTGATTGAGCGAGCTGCCGCTTATCTTGAAGGTCTGGAATCCACCGGGATTGTCGGTTGCCTGAAACACTATCCCGGGCTTGGGCCGACCACCCCGGACAGCCATTTTGATCTGCCGGTTCTGTCGGAGATTGCCCAGGAAGACGAGCAGCCTTTCCGGGAGCTGGCCCGTCCCAATCGCTGGGTTATGATGGCCCATGTCAAGATTGCGGGCTATCGGGACATTTCCACCTATTCACAACCATTGCTCAGCCGGTTGAAGTCTTTTCATTCAGGCTCCCTTGTTTCTGACGACCTTGGTATGAAGGCATTGCCAAATGTGCCCCTCCACGAAAAAGTCGAGAGGACCCTTTCAGTTGGGATGGATTATGCACTTGTCCGGCTGCGCTGCTTAGAAACAGGTAAAGTCTGGATCTGACTTTAAGTAAGAACAAGGGAAACGCCAATAACCATTTTTCCCGAATTTCAATTGAACTCGAACTTGTACCCAAACCTTTCCCTCTCTATCTCAGGCGCCGGGATTCATGCTATGATCATCCTGTAAAGAATAAACGGAGGCGAAAATGGGTGATGCAATAGCCCTGCTGCTACTGCTTGTCGGGCTCGAATTGGTGCTCGGCGTGGACAATGTGCTGGTAATTTCTATTTTTGTCGGTAAGCTGCCAGAGAGACGCCGCAGAGTTGCTCGTATTATCGGACTTTCCGTGGCCATGATTGCCCGAATCCTGCTGGTGATTGCTGTTCTGGCATTGGCCTCATTAACTCGAAACATCATCTGGCATTTTTCAATACGGGATATTGTACTTATTGCGGGAGGAATGTTTCTTCTGTTCAAGGCGGTTCGGGAAATCCACCACACAGTGGAGCTTCGAGCCGACGGCGAAGTGGAGCTTCCCCCGGATGACCATCGGGGATATGCTCTGATTGTGGCCCAGATTGTCCTTCTGGATATTGTGTTTTCCATTGATTCGGTGATAACGGCGGTAGGACTGACCGACCATATCTGGGTCATTATTGGAGCAGTTGTATTGTCTTTTCTTTTGATTATGGTCTACGCCGGACCGGTTGGCGAGTTCATCATCGGCCACCCTACACTGAAAATACTTGCGCTGGCATTTCTGATCACCATCGGTGTCACTATTTTTATGGAAGGGATGCACAAAGAAATACCCAAGGCATACATCTATCTGCCCATGGGGTTTGCCCTGGTGGTAGAATTGCTCCAGATGCGTTACGAGCACAATCTGCAGACCAAACACGGGGAGCAAAAGGATGGTTGAGTTTGAGTTTGAGAAAAGACAGGGAGTCAGCCATCTGGTTTCTTTCCGAACTTAAACTCAAACTTAGACTTAAACTTTTGCCTCTTCAGAACACTTCTTCTCTCTTTTTCCTTGCGATTCGGGGCTTCATCCTCTAATATAGATGGGATTTGAAAGTTCGAGGAAAGGAGCTTGTGATTCAATATGGCATTACTGGCATTAAGAGAAGATTTTAAGAAGTGGTCGTTTATTTTATGGATTGTGATTATCGCCTTGTCTGTCTATGTGTTTGCTAACTGGGGGGCCCAGGGTAAAATTGGCCAACCCACTTCGGTGATTGCGTGGGTTGGCGGAGATGAAATCCTCTTCAAGGAATACGTGGAACAGTTCCGAAGCCTGGAAGACCGGTACAAACAGATGTATGGGAACCGGTACACATCTGATATGGCAAAAATGCTGGGAATTGACCGGCAGGCCATCAGCAACCT
>CAZRHT010000112.1:0-3219 GCA_964599895.1 uncultured Holophagae bacterium | reverse complement strand
GGGACGATGAAGGCAAAATCATATTCTTTTACAACTGGTATGGCCAAGCTCCGGAATGAAAATATAAAACATTATCTTCTGATAAATCTTCTATATCTGAAAAAGCCAAGAAAACTGCATATTGTTTGAAAAATGGAGCGTATAAAACATAAACAAAATATTAAAATTATAAATATATTTTTCTTGACAGGAAGTCTCTTCTGGGAGTAGGGTTTTGAACATTGAATTGAATTTGGAGTATTCATGAAACACATTCGAACATTTTTGATCATGATGATGGTGGCAATGCTTTCATCAGTGGTGCTGGCAGCGGCCACAAATGCATCGAAAGTGGACCCGAAGATTCTGGATGTACTGGAAAAGGTACAGGCCAATATCAACAGCTCCGACTATCTCTCTTATCACGTTGCCTGGACACAAGTGATGATGGACCGGGATGATGGCACGAGTCATGCTTCTATGACTGTATGGTTGAAGAAGATGCCGGAAGACAAGTATTTTGGTGCATACTTTCATTCTCAGGGGACGGATTTTTTCGGAAACTTTGACTATTTCTATGATGGAAAGACTGCATTTGACATCCGTGACAAGAATAAACAAATCACGGTATTCCACATGCGTGAATTGCCTGGAGTTGAGCAGCATCCGGCGAAAACACGGACAGGAGCCCATCTGGTTCTTAACTATCTATACGACCGGGGATTCGAAAAGACAATTCTGGCCAACCATGTATCTGCTTCTATTGCCGACGATCCGGAAGATGAGAGCTGGTTGATTTCCGTTCACTACCGTCGAAATAAGATTGGAATCAAAAAAACAACCTTGTATAAGATCAGCAAGAAAACCAATTTGCTTGAACGTGTCCACACCGATGCCAATTGGCAGGGTTCTGAATTCAAGACCACGTATGAGCTTACGGGCTACAGCCAGCAAAAACAGGATGTGGCATCACACATCAACATGCCGGGAAATTACAAACCTGATTTCAAGCGAGAATCCTATAAGATTGATTACGTTTCCGACAGGCCAAGTTCAAATAAGCTTATTGGAAAGGAAGCGCCCAACTTTCAGTGTCGGTCCTTCTCCGGGAAAATGGTTTCATTGAACGAGTTCCGGGGGAGGCTGGTACTGTTGGATTTCTGGGAATCATGGTGTGGTCCCTGCAGATTGGCCCTACCTCACACGAACGAACTTCAAAAGAAATGGAAAGGTAGACTGGTGGTGATTGGTGTTGTCAGTGCAAATGAGAAGGAAGTTCGAAAGATCATTAAGACCGAAAATCTTTCTTACATTAATGTCCTCGGAGACAAGAAACTATTGAAGAGGTACAAGATTAATGGCTTCCCCACCTACTACCTGATTGACCGCGACGGGAAGGTGCTCGACGCCGGAGTGGCCATTTTCACCCGTGTCAAAACCAAAATCCAGAAACTGGCGAGTGAACATGAAAAATCCGCTCAGTCGCCCCAGCCAAATAAAAGCGATACGGTCAGGCAAAACTAATTCATTGTTATAGCAGTCCATAAAACAGAAACTACGAAGGAGTATTGATGAAATACGTTCGAACATTTTTGATCATGATGGTGATTCCGATTATGTTTGCCGGACAGGCAAAAGCTGATTGGAGCAGATATAGGCTGGGAAAATGGCTGATATCATTGAGACACATAAGAACACTGCTAAAGGGCTACAATTTTTGTTCACTGCAAAAACATTCCCTACTCTGGCATCGGTCACTTATCTTGGAAAGATCCGGGATATTCCTAAGGAGAAACTCGATTTTCTGCACAAATACCTGACCAAAACGATAGGACACCCTGATTGGACAAAACTCTTCAAAAGAGAGATTCAGGTTCGCGAAGGGGACCACACTTACTGGCTCCCGATCCAGGAATCTGTTCTGGGTTTCTTCCCAAAAGAAGTGAAGAAAGGTGATGTGGTGCATCTGTACATCATCTGGGCCGGTGCTGTCCGAATTAACGGGAAAATGGTATGGGTCTTTCTTGTAAATGAATTCAAGACCACAAACTGATTCAGTGACATCAGGATCGGAAAAACGGTCAATCGACCCCGTTTTCTTTTTGTATCAGTATGATAGAATGAATGGAAATAAGTTTAAGTTTGAGTTTGAGTGAGGGAGCTAAGATGAGTAAATGTACAGTAGTAATCATTGCGTCTATGGTGGCACTTTTGGCGTTAGTTTCGTGCAAATCAGCCATGGAGAGAGAAGTTACCACGTACAAGGGAGACGGGAAAATATCATACAAACCGGCACCCGTCTTGGGAATCGAAGGAGTGAAAATTGAGATGGGTGAAATTGACCTTTCTCGAAAGTCTGACTATGACTATAATCTTACGGGAATTCCAGCACACAAGAAGGGACTTTACGGGTATATGGTTTACTTGATATTCAAGGATAAATCATGTTTGAATCGTCTACCCAGGAAAGGAACGGTTGCCATTTCTCTGTACAAGAATAACATTTTGGTGAAAAATGTTTCAGCAAGTGTTGATAAGATGACTGAAACAAGACAAGAGAGTTCCCCAGCTCTTTATTATATGAACTTAAGCGATTTAGAAGATTCTTTCTTCATTGATATCCCGAGATCAAACATAGAAGATACAGTTCGTTTGAACATCAAGATTAACATGCCGGGACTCGCGGAGCGGTGTCCTGCGGAAATCTATCTCGAACGAGGGGGATCGAGATGAGGAAAATGAGTAATGTGGATCGGGCATTGTTGGGGCGCTGACCGATGAAATTTAGAGAAAACAAATGGTACTGGATTGGTGCAATCCTGTGGTTCGCGGTCGTATTTTTGACGCTAAATCAGTATGGATATCGCGTCTTAAGAGTGTTCAGTCCGAACATAGTTCATATAGATGATCTTGCAGTTGAAGTCCCGGATGATTGGATCATGAAGAAGTGCGGAAATGTTTTTTGTGTATTTTCGACATCAGATGGAAGCTTGTTGTTCCGCATAGATGTTGGCGATGGACAACCTGAACCAAACAGAATGCAAGCAGCAAAAGTAAGGGTGGCAGCACACAATGGATACCTCATCAGGTTTAAGATTGAGGGTTTAGATGCGTATGAACGTTCATACATTGTTCCTTCTTCTCCAGAACCTGTAATCTTTTTCACAGTCCAACGTGGAATGAAGTACATTTCGGCGAAGTATTATTGCCTCGTAGCTGATAAATACACTTCTTTGAAAA
>CAZRHT010000111.1:0-3367 GCA_964599895.1 uncultured Holophagae bacterium | reverse complement strand
TCATTATAAAGGACCAGAAGCTTGATTACATCAAGTCCGGTTCAATTGTGAAATTGTTTCCCAGAAAGGAAAAGATTAAATCAACATATGAAGTGAAACAAGGATCTGGAGGCACAAACATCACGGCTCGTTTGAAAGACGTTCCGTTGGAAGAATTCTGCAGGAAGATCAGTGAGCTGGATGGAATCAATGCCACTTGCTCACCGGATGTTCGCAGCCATCTGGTAACGGCGACAGCCACAAAGGTTGTTCCGGCCGACTTCCTGAAACTCATTGCAGCTCAGGAAGGATTGGATCTTACCCAGGAAAAAGGATTCTTTCAATTCGGTAAGGCCGAAGCCGGATCAACCCCGGCAAAAAATCAGATTATCAAAATTGACGAAATGCAGGATGGGGCGTTCTATACTCTGACAGCCCAGAATGCCCCGCTCGACCGGGTATGCGAACATCTGTTTCAGTTTTTCAAACTTTCATTTGTATTTGTGGATCGACCCACAGGTCCGGTCACTCTGAAAGTCACATCTGACCGTTTTGAAAGCCTGCTTCAGAGCTTGATGATGGGAACGAAATATACTTATTATCTAAAAGACAGAGTATTTCATATTGGGAGCAAAGGCTCAAAAGGAATGAATGACACTGAACTGCTGGGCTTGTCCCACATCGACATCAAAGGGGCTCTGGACGCAATCCCTGCCAACTTGAAAAAGGAACTGTCCATTACAGCCGTGGACACTCAGGATTCACTTCTTGTATCCGGAGCAGTTGATAAGATTCACGAATTGAAGGACATTCTCTCAAGCATTGACTTACCCACCGCCCAGGTCCTGATTGAGGTTCTGGTTGTTGATTTCAAGCGCACGGATCTGTCCGAGTTCGGTTTGAACATCAGTAATGGACAGAATTCCTTTTTTCCCGGACTTGATGTTTCTCTGGAGGGCAACCGGGATGCCAATGGCCACTGGCAGATCACGCGTCTGCCATCCAACTTCATGGTGCAGGTTCATGCGTTGGCACAGCAGGGTGTTATCAGAATCATATCCAAACCCCACATTGCAACATTGAACGGGAAGGAAGCATCCATCAAAGTTGGAGAAAAGAAGTTCTATAAAGTGAAAACGGAGCTCATGTATGGTGAACTGTCACCTCAAACCCGGACAACAGAAAAAATAGAGAGCATCGAGGCAAGTATCTCACTCAAAATCAAGCCTTATGTTACAGCATCCGGAGAAGTTTCGGTGGACATTGAACCGGATTTCAACACTTTTCTTGGCGATGTTGTGGACAATGTACCGCCCCCGATAGACTACCGTACATTGAAATCGACTGTCCGGCTAAAAGATGGGCAAACCATTATTCTGGGGGGATTGATTCAGGAAACTATGACCCGAACTTACAAAGGGTTGCCATTTATCAGCAAGATACCAATTATTGGCCATTTGTTCAAGAACCACGAGAAACATAAGGATGATGCTGAGTTAGTGATTTACATAACCCCACACGTGTACTACGGCGATGAAGGCTCAGCGAAAATAATCAATCACGATGAAGGCCTGGCCTACAATCTGGACGTGAAAACGCAGACCGAAAAGGAAAAGAATGAAGGAAAACAAACAGACACTGGTCCTGCTCCAAAACCGGCTGGTGTTGTTCGGTCAAAATAAGAAAATCCTACTGGAACGGGAACTTTCCCTGGACATGGAAGATCGGCTCCGGGAAATCCGTCGGGCGCTCTCGGGGATTGTAGCAAAGAAAGAAAGAGTGGCCGTCACAATTCTTCCAGTCGATGCCCGGTCCCTTGTAAAGGTCCTTTCCGGCAGCAATGAAGACATCTGGAGCGAACAGACCCTGACTGCGAAGCTGAATAAAGCATATCCAGGTATTGATTGGTCAGAGTTCAGATATGAATACATGCTGATTCAAAAGAAAATGATTGTCTGGATCTATCCTCTGCAATATCTGGAGTTATGTCGTGAGATGAGCACCGAATATGTACTGTTCACACTTTCATCTCCAGTGGCATTTCTGTCTCAGAATGGGTCCAGGCAACAGGTAAAACTATCGGACAGGGAATGGCTGCAGCTCCAATACGACCATGACGGACTGCTTTCCGATTGCGGATTCACTTCCACTTCCCTGGAGGAAAATGACAGCCTTAAAACAAGCACTGATTACCACGCGTATGTTTCAGCAAATGATGCGTTCCTGACCACAGCTCCCCGTCAGAAAGAACCGGTACGTCTCTTCATGCTGGGAGGCCTGAATCATAAGCTCCGCAGGGCTGTTGCCGGGCTGGCGGTACTATGTCTCCTATCCCTTGCATTGTTTGCATGGTCAAACAGCGGAACAGAGGCGCGAACGACAATGCAGACAGAACTGAAGAAGGGAAACGCAGAAATTACTCATTTGCAGGAACAGAATATGGTACTTCGTTCCCGGTTGAAAAACCGAACTGGGGAGATGAACCGTCAATTGAGCGTTCGGGTGAACAAACTTCTCCAGAGTCGGGATGATTCCACATACTTCGAGAGCATGAACCTGTGGCGCAATAACGACGGCATCATCATTACAGTCAGTGGAAAAACACTTGAATTGAAAAGTCTGGACAGGCTTATCAGAGAAAGCAAGAAATTCGGGCTGGAGAAGACGTCATTCAAGAACACGAAAGAAAATGGGAAGGTGGCCTTTGAGCTGGGATTTGTGGCAAAGTGAAAAAGGGTTTACATTGATGGAGCTCCTAATTGCAATCCTACTTACCGCGCTGGTGGTCAGCCTGCTGTTGCTATACTTTACCGGCATCTACCATGCTTCCGCATCCATTGGCCATGTCATTGACAAGCGGGAATCTGCCACCATGGTGTCTGATATCGTGTATGGCCAGTTAACTAGAGTCAAGGAGATTCAGGAAGTGACACCCCATCGCCTGCGATTCATTGATAGCGACTATCAGGAAGTAGATATCCACTCAAATGATGGCTCGATTGAAATAAATAATACCCACCTGCCCCTTTCACAATCATGCGGATTGAACTTTCAACTGACAGACCGAACACTCAGTGCCACAATTCAGCTGGGAGAAACAACTGCGGCCCCATCAATCGTGAGTCTGAAAAAACGGGTGATTTCCAATGAAAAATAGGGCGGTTCTGAAATCCCTGGCGTACACGTTCGGTGCAATCATTTTACTCATTGTTGTTATTTATCTGATCTTGCCTGTCTATCATCGTCTCAAACAGGGGGATGAAACCAACCTGAACCTCCTCTTGAGGAAAAATACGCTGCAAATCTCACATCTTAAGAAGGAAAATGCTGCCCTGGGCCGCATATTAAACCAGGCAAAAGAGCCATCGACAGTCACTCCGGATGAGCT
>CAZRHT010000110.1:0-3519 GCA_964599895.1 uncultured Holophagae bacterium | reverse complement strand
CTACCCTTAGTTCCCCACGCTGTCAACAATTATTTAGTATTGTGTCCCCGGAATTATTGGGCCTGCCATTTACGCCATGCGCCATCCGGGAGATGCGGGCTCCGTTTTCGGCCAGGGTTTCGAGGAGTTCGTTGTCATCCCAGGTGCGGTCTTCAATGGAGCCATTGGCAATGGTGGTAATGCGTTTGTTGTCGAAGGTGTATTGATACATTATTTCACCGAATGGGCCGGTTGCGCTGTTTCTTCTGCCGTAGGCATCGTGTCCGTATGTCGTCACTTTTCCATTCCCCATTATTCCTTTTCATGCCAATATTCCCTTGGGATAGGGATGGGCTTGGCTTTGGCCACATATTCCATCATGACTTTTTTGGGTATCATCTGTGCACCATCATGGGGAGTCCCAATCCAGAAGTACTCCCCGTCGAAGTAGAATCCGTAAACAAATTTGTGGCGATCAACTAGAATCTCATCATCCGACACGATGCGAACTGTTTTGGAGTTTTGATCAAAGCAGCAAATTCCAAGTTGAGATACTGCAAACCACAACCGGTCCTTCCAATCATAGAATGACATGGACACTTCCTGCCACTTACCCAGCATGAAATCCAAGTCTCTTCGCCAAACAAAACGAGTCTGATTCCACTCTTCTATGCAAAAAGCATCCCCCTCGGTGGGCACTAGCACTAGGAATATTCCCTTAGGGGTTACACTAAAAGTAGATGACATGAATTCACTGGTATTGCGAAGCAGTTTCAGTTTGTGAGCGCTTTGGAAGAGATAAATACCATCTCCAGACAAGCTCAAGAGAAGACCTTGTTTGATTTTTGCGATGCTCTCCACTGTATGAAACTCATCCGGATTTGTCATCAAGTCCGGTGTTCTTCGCAGCTCTACAGAATGGATGTCCTCCAGGTTGTTGTCATCAATGACTGTGAATCCATACCGGATCAGGCCCACGTATATCTTCCCCTCTATTTCAGTCATGCACATGATTTTGGATACCGGCAAACCATGGCCCTCGTAGTAACGACGGATCACTTTGTTGGTCTTGCGATCCAGGCAATGGACCACACCACCGCCAGCCAGCCAGACGTGGGTTTTGGTTACGGCTATATTCGTGATACCGCCCACGGAATAGGTGACACCGTTTTCCTGTATAAAGTTGCCAAAGTGCAGGGACTCCCTGGTCTTGATGTTGTATTTGGTCACCCCAGCCCCCAGGAACCCGTAGCCGATCCATATCGAGTCTCCGTCTCTGGCAAAGGCGTAGACAGCCTCATTCATCAGCTCCACTCCGTGTCCCATGAACCCGGTATTCAAGTATCGAATTTTTTCGCCGGTGTCAGCTTGGCAGGACAGAAGTGTTATCAACATTAGAATCGCGGCTAGTTCAGTAAACCGGTGCATTCAGATTCCTCCATAAGACATTCAGAAAACGATCATCCCCTAACATCATGTTATGTGCATTGTCATCATAGGACCCGTTGATTAGAAAATGCCGGTAGTTCCTGTACTGTACGGTGTCCGGCAACCGACCCGGATCATTCATTCGCACAGCATCTTCCTGAGAAAGTCCATGGAACTCAGCCCAGAGTTTGATATAATTCCGGGGACACAATACTAAATTTCTCATCCTGGCCCCACTCAGACTCAGACTTATCTCCAATCATTCTATCATACTGATACAAATAGAAAACGGGGCCAGTTGGCGCCAAATTGATTTCCCTTTTCTGGTGCACTTGCAATTAGAATCATCAATGCAGTCAAGAGGAATGAACTGACCCCAGGCTTTTCTTTATTCATTTCCATTTCCCATGTTTTTTAATATTTACATGCAACTCCCTGAACAGAAATTCCAAAAATTGCTTGTTGTACGTAATGTTTCGTTTTTTGTAAAAATAACAAGTACCAATTGGTCCAGGCCCTTCAAATACAATCACACCGAACACAGTAAAAGAAAAAAGGAACTTGTCACCGTTTTCAAACTCGAAGAAAACTTTATAGTTATTGTCGCTCCTCTGAAAATTTCCCCAAGTGCTCAATTCACCTAGTTGTAATAAGTACTGTTTTGTCATTTGGGTAGATATTTCTCCTTTGCCAATGGTTGACGAAAGTCCACGAGGATATTTGTTAGTGTAATTCATGTGGTCATTCATGATATCTATGTCCCATATCTCCACTTTCACTTCATTGTACTTATTCAAGTCCTCCATTAACAACTCTTTTGCATTTGGCTTGCCAATCTGGTTTATTGATGTTTTGATGATGTCAAATGCCAGTGGCGAAGCGTATATAAAGGCAATTACAAAGAGGACCCACCCGGCAATATTCCAAAAATGGTTATAAAGGTATTTATAATCGGCCATTTATTCGCCACCAGAACCTGAATAACTTCCAAATAGTCCAAATGAGATATTTGGTGGATTCAAGTTGCAAGTGCACCACTGGGTGCTAAAAGGTAGGACATGCAGACGGTCTGGTAGTATGAGGTGTTCGAATATCCCATACGCAGGAGGTCTGACATGTCCTACAACCATCTTACATCAGAAGAGCGTTATGTCATCTATCATCTTACCCGTTATGGATGTAGCCTTCGTGAGATTGGCCGAAGGCTCAATCGTCACCACACCAGTATCAGCAGGGAACTGAAACGGAACACAGAGCCTGCCATCAGCTATACCTATTCTTGGGGTGAAGTGCACGCTGCAGAACGAAGGCAGCGCCCCCGACATCGGCGAAGAAGGAGCAATGCACGACTTGTCCGTTACGTGGAAAAACGGATTCGCTGGTACTGGTCGCCGGAGGGAATCGCCGGACGATTGAAAGTGCGGTATCCCAACGATCCGTCTATGCGGATCTGTCCAGAAATGATTTATCAATGGATATTTCGGGATGCTCAAGAAGGTGGTGATCTGTACACATTCCTTCGAAGACATCACAAAAAGCGTAGAAAACAAAGAAAGTATGGCAGTGGCCGGGGATTGATTCCGGGCCGCGTAAGTATCTTGGAAAGACCAGCTATTGTGGATGATCGAAACCGGATCGGAGACTGGGAAGGAGACACTGTAGAGGGGAAGAAGAGTACAGGATATCTCCTCACTGTGGTGGATCGCAAAAGCCGATACCTCCTGGCTGCACAGCTACCGAACAAGGAATCACAGCACCTGGCTGATGTGTCCGTACGACTGTTCGGCAAGACACGGAAAACCATGAGGCACACCCTGACGCTCGACAATGGAAAGGAATTTGCCAAGTTCAAGGACATCGAAGCCCGTGCCGGACTGAGGGTTTATTTTGCCGACCCCTATGCGGCCTGGCAACGTGGAACCAATGAAAACACAAACGGACTGCTGCGGCAATTCCATCCCAAGGGATCCGATTTCAGCTTGATCACGCACGAAGCTCTTGCTTTTTCCGTCCGAATGATCAATCATCGACCCAGGAAATGCCTCAAATATCGCACCCCGCATGAGGTCTTCTTTCAGAGCTCAGGTGGTGCACTTTGATGTGGAATCCACC
>CAZRHT010000109.1:0-3527 GCA_964599895.1 uncultured Holophagae bacterium | reverse complement strand
ACTCTTGATGATTATTGTCTTTCATACCGGAGCAAAACCCATGTTCGAACCTCCGTCCAACGGGCAAAGAAGTGATCTGTGATCCTGTTTTCTGCAAGAAAGGAGAAAGAATGCAGCGTTGGTATTTGAAGATGAACGGCATCTCATCACTCCTTTCTGTTCTCTTTTAGGTCAGAACACAAATCATTGAAAACGAAACACTGAAAACGGAACACTTCTTCTTATGTATGTGTTAGAATTATCTTCGTTATGAATACGATGCAAAAGCCACCTTCAATGCCGAAAAACCTGCTCCTCCTCGCCAGACCCCGGCACTGGGTGAAGAACCTGCTGGTACTGGCGCCGCTGTTTTTCGGACTGAAGCTGACAGACCAGGCACTGCTGATCCAGGCTCTCCTGGCTTTTGCCGCATTTTCACTGGCCGCAAGTGCGGTTTACGTGCTCAATGACATGAAAGACGCTGAGTCGGACCGACGCCATCCGGTGAAACGAAACCGCCCAATTGCAGCCGGACACGTTTCACAGGGGAAAGCAGTGACCTTCATGGCTCTACTCACGGTTGTTTCAGTCGGTATTTCATTATTTTTATTGTCTCCCTCAGTGGCAATGTGGCTCTGTCTCTATCTGCTGCTGAATGTGGCCTACTCCATGGGTCTGAAACACGTGGCGATACTGGATGTGTTTATCATTTCCCTGGGATTTCTCCTGAGGCTGGAAGTTGGCTCGGCAGCCACGGGAATTCCACTCTCCATGTGGATACTGCTTATTACCTTCGTCATGGCACTGTTCATCGGGCTGGCGAAGCGGCGTGATGACCTGATTCTAGCCGAAAACGGCGTTTCCAGTACCCGAGCCGCTATAGACAGTTACAACCTGGAGTTTGTCAACCACGGGATGACAACCATGGCAGCGGTACTCATTGTGGCGTACATCATGTACACCGTTTCACCGGAAATCACCCGGCATTTTCATAGCAATTATCTCTATCTCACCGTGATTTTTGTGATTATGGGCCTCCTTCGCTACATGCAGCGGACATTTGTGGAAAATGACACCGGTTCCCCGGTGGAAATACTCTTCCGGGATCGCTTTCTCCAGTTTACAGTGCTGGGCTGGATGCTGACTTTCTGGATATTACTGTATCGATGACAGGGGGCATGATGTGAGTTACCAGACAAAAATCAGCGGCTGGGGCCGGTTCCCTGTGGTGGAAGCAAAGGAAAGTCGGGTAAGAAGTTTGAAAGACATCCGTCTGTCTCTGGCGGAAAGCGATTCCATTTTGCCCAGAGGCCTGGGAAGAAGCTACGGTGATGCTTCACTGGCGCCATCCGTTCTCTCCACGCTTCCCCTGAACCACATGCTGGCGTTCAACGAAAAGACAGGGCTGTTACGGTGTGAGGCCGGGGCCTCCCTTGACGAAATCCTTCGAATTTTTGTTTCCAGAGGCTGGTTCCTCCCGGTAACCCCCGGCACCCGTTTTGTGACGGTAGGCGGTGCCATTGCCAGTGATGTCCATGGTAAGAACCACCATGTGATGGGCAGCTTCTGTGATCACGTCTCTTCCCTGAAGATTGTGACGGCGGACGGGCAGGTAAAAAGCTGCTCGCCCAGCAAAAATGTCCCCCTTTTCCATGCCACCTGCGGGGGAAACGGGCTGACTGGCGTAATTGTTGAAGCGAGCATCCGTCTCATCCCGGTGGAGACAGCTTTTATTCGGCAGTCAACAATCAAAGCGGCCAACCTGGATGAATTGACGGCGAAATTTGACGTATACAAAAAAGCTACCTACTCGGTTGCATGGATTGATTGTCTTCAGACGGGGGATTCAATGGGGCGGGGAATCCTGTTTGCCGGAGAACACGCCACAGGTGAAAAAGTAAAATCAAGAACTCCCCTCACACTGAAACCCGATCGGATGATACCGGTACCATTTTCTTTCCCGGCCTTCACTTTGAATCCATTGTCTGTTCGAGTTTTCAATAGCAGTTATTTCAACCTTGCCGCCCGGGCGGAAGGTCCTTCCCTGGTAAACTACCGGAGCTTTTTCTATCCCCTTGACCGGGTAGCCGACTGGAACCGCATTTATGGTCGCCGGGGTTTTGTCCAGTACCAGTTTGTCTTGCCGGAATCTGCTGGAATCTCCGGCCTTCGCGAAATTCTCGGTGAAATCGTGAAAGCGGGGACCGGATCTTTTCTTGCGGTGTTGAAGCAGTTCGGAAAAGGAAACGCCAACACCCTGTCATTTCCTATGGCCGGATGGACACTGGCTTTAGATTTTCCGGCAAAAGCGTCTGTATTTCAATTGCTGGATCGGTTGGACGCGCGAGTTTCGGAAATGGGGGGCCGGATCTACCTGACCAAAGACAGCCGCATGTCTGCTGAAACCTTTCGAGCAGGCTACGGAGAAAAGCTGGACAATTTTCTGAAAATAAAGGGAGAAGTAGACCCGGATCACCGGTTCACCTCCCTGCAATCAAAAAGACTGGAGATAACCCCATGAAATGGCTATTGATTCTCGGTGCCACGTCCGATATTGCCCGGGCGTGTGCCCACAGGTTCGCGGCAGATGGATTCAACCTGGTGCTGGCGGCCCGAAATCCGGATGCATTGGGTAGTGATACAAAAGACCTGAAAATTCGCTATGGTATAGAAGTGAAAACGGTCCTTTTCGACGCCCTGGCAACGGAGGGCCACTGTTCATTCTTCCAATCCCTGGATCCAGTCCCGGATGGCGTTCTCTGCGCCATCGGAACCATGGAAGGGAATGAGGACGCCATGTCAGACCCGGAGAAACTCAAAGCCATCATGGATACCAACCTCACCGGTCCAGTCGCCTTTCTGACCCCGGCGGGAGAAGCTTTCCGGGAAAGGGGCAGCGGGTTCATCATCGGCATCAGCTCGGTGGCGGGAAATCGTGGCAGAGGAAGCAACTATCCTTACGGGAGCGCCAAGGCGGGATTTACCGCCTTTCTCTCCGGCTTGAGAAACAGCCTGAACGAAAGCGGCGTGCAGGTTATCACCGTACTGCCTGGCTTTGTCCGCACAAAAATGACCGAAAACATGGACTTGCCGGCATCGCTCACGGCCGAACCGGGCCGGGTCGCGGAAGATGTTTTCCGTGCCTTTGAAAAGAAAAAATCCATTGTCTACACTCCATGGATCTGGCGATGGATCATGCTGATTATTCAACACATTCCCGAGTTTATGTTCAAAAGGATGAAACTGTAAATGGCTGAAGAAACTCGTACACTGGCTCTTTTCGACCTGGACGGCACCCTAACCGACCGGGACACTTTTCGGGACATTTTGCGGTTTTCTTTCGGGACCTTCCGGCTTTTTGCCGGACTCATGCTTACCTTCCCGTGGACTTTTTTCTATATTGTGGGGCTCTGTTCAGCGAAAACCGCGAAAGAAAAGGTCTTCCAGCAATTTTTCGGGGGCATGCCTGAGGCAAGATTTGTCAACTTGATGGAACAATACAGTCTTGAGCGCCTGCCGTCCCGGCTTCGACCCGGTGCACTGGAAAA
>CAZRHT010000108.1:0-3670 GCA_964599895.1 uncultured Holophagae bacterium | reverse complement strand
GGCCCATCTCCCATTTTTTTCAAAAATTCCTTATACCATTCTGCCTGAATGATAAGCTGCATGATTTCGTTGGTCCCCACCCAGATCATGGAGAGCCGGATATCCCGAACTATCCGTTCAAGGGGATAAATGTCCGTGTAGCCAATCCCGCCCATAACCTGCATGCAATCGTTGGCAATGTCCCAAGCCGTTTCCGTTACAAATTTTTTGCTCTCGGAAATCATTCTGCGAACCTGTCCCGGTGACGTCTTTCCGGTATCAATCGCAAGACAGGTGGCGTACACCAGCGCCCGGGCCGCGTCCAGACGCATGACGCTGTCGGCCACCTTGAATCCTACCGCCTGAAAACGGTTGATAAACTGACCAAATGCCTTCCGTCTCGCCGTGTAGTTCGTTGCAATTTCAATAGCTGGCCGGACCGCGCCAACTGTCATGGCAGCTGTCCCGAGTCGTTCCGGTATCATCATTCTGATGAATACTTCATACCCATTATTCAGAGTCCCGACAATATAACGTTCCGGCACCCGGACATCGGTGAGGATTAGGCGGCCGGCGCCGCCACCTCGCACTCCCATCAACCCGTAAATATACCGGGTCTCCACACCATCACACCGGGGGACCATAAAGGCTGTGAGACGCTGATGAGCCGGGCCATCCGGGTTGGTAACAGCATAAACGAGGAACCAGTCAGCACCTTCAGCACCGACAATGAATCGTTTCTGTCCATTGATAATCCAGTCGTCCCCATCTTTCTTCGCTGAAGTTGTGGCTCCAAAAAAATCGGACCCACCCCGGGGTTCCGTCAATCCTTCAGCCGCATACAATTCTCCTTTCAAAAGCGGTACGACAATTTCCTGCTTCAATTCCTCAGAGCCAAAAGTTGAGATGGCATCGCAGACAATATCCGCGCCAACTCCCCAGAGACAAGCCAGCGAATAGCTCGGAACTCCGATCTCTTCCGCCACGATGGCATTTTCAACCCACCCAAGGCCCCGTCCTCCATACTTTTGGGGAATTCGGATTCCCAGCAGATTCCGTTTCCCCGCTTCCTTCAGAAATTCTTTCGGAAATTGAATCTTTTCCGCATCCATATCCAGAATCATCTGTTTCGGGACCCAGTTGGAAAGGGCCCGTGCTTCGTCCCGAAGTTGTCTTTGTTCCGGTGTCAGCACAAAATGGAACATTCCGTCACCCCCATCTTTGTTTTCATCAGAATATCACAGAAGACGCGTCCCGGCACGCGTCGGGAAAACGCAAGAAGGAGCAAGGTCAAGGTTCAGTCGGAAAGAGAAACAGATAACCAAATACCCGTTTTTCATTCAACATTTAACACCCATCATTAAACATTCGGCCGTCCCGGCCGCTGTGTTATACTGAGTCAAAATTTTCTGGGGGTCTTATATGCAGGACAGAGGGCAGTGGAGTTCAAAACTGGGTTTCATTCTGGCGGCATCGGGTTCCGCAATCGGGCTGGGGAATATCTGGCGTTTTCCGTACATCACCGGCGCAAACGGCGGAGGAGCATTCGTTTTTCTGTATATCCTCAGTGTTCTGATCGTAGCGTTCCCCATCATGATAACTGAGCTGGTCATCGGCCGCACTTCGAGTAAAGACCCTGTGGGTGCATTCTTAAAGTTATCGGCCCCCCGCTCTCCATGGATGATGGTGGGAGCATTGGGTGTTCTCACGGGCTTCGCCATTCTCTCCTACTATGCAGTCGTTGCAGGCTGGACCATTGCCTACCTGTTCAAAGCCACCACCGGAGCACTGGCACATACCACTCACCCGGAAGTCATCTTCAAAACCTTTGCTGCCAATGGAAAGGCACAGATTTTTTATTTGTTTGTTTTTATGGCCCTCACAGTTTTTGTTGTGGCGGGAGGCGTAAAAAACGGCATTGAAAAGGCGGCCAAAATTCTTCTTCCGGTACTATTTGTTTTGATGCTCTGCCTGATTGCCTATGTCATGACCCTCCCCCAGGCAATGAAAGGGCTTCACTTTTATCTCTATCCTGATTTTTCAAAGGTCACACCGCATACAGTTCTAATGGCAATGGGGCAGGCATTTTTCTCTCTGAGCCTCGGGATGGGTGCAATGATTACCTACGGCAGTTACATCGGCAAGAAAGACAACCTGTTTACTTCCGCATTGTCGGTCACATTCTTTGATACGCTGATTGCCATCATGGCCGGGCTTATTATCTTTCCCGCGCTGGGCGGCGCCCCCGCGAAGGCCGGCCCCTCCTTGATTTTCATCGTGCTGGTCCAGGTTTTCCAGAAAATCCCCTTCGGCCAGCTCATCGCCATTCTTTTCTTCATCCTGATGATAATTGCCGCACTGACATCCACAGTGTCGTTGCTGGAAGTCGTTTCTGCCTTCTTCATTGATGAAAAGGGAGTGGACCGCAAGAAAGCTGCCGTGATCCTGGGTATCTTTACTGCCATACTCGGTATTCCTTCGGCCCTGTCAATGGGAGCAAATGCCTGGTTCACGAAGCTGGACTTCCTCAGCCGGATGGATTTTCTCTTTGGCAACATATCCCTGACCCTGGGTGGGCTCCTCATGTGCCTTTTTGTAGCCTATCGCTGGGGACTGAGAGATTTCATGGAGGGCCTTTCCCACGGCGGCAGCGTTCACGAGAAACGAACATTCAGATGGTGGTTTGCAATTGCCATTCATCTGATCTGCCCGATCAGCATCGGCGGCATGCTGCTCTATATTCTGATTACGGGAAATACTCTGGGATAAAATTTCAACAAAACCTCTTGAAGATTTTCTGTTTCGGTAGTATGGTTTGACCGCATCCCTGAAGGGAAAAACTTGCACGGGTGAAAAATGAACGAACGGATATCTCAAATGGAAGAACTTATTAATAAGCTGAGGACCGAACTGGAAAACTTCGAAGATATTGCCATGCGGATCAAACCTGAAGCCGGAGATGTGCCAAAATTGAACGACATCGAAATCGCAGGTAAGAGCATTCCCTTGATTGGAAAGGTCGGCGGTGACCACCTTGTATATCTTGATTTTAAGAAGCGATACGATATGGATGCCCGGATCCGCCAGGCAACTGAGGCAGGCAATAAGGACATTGTAAAAGCACTGGAACGAAACCGGAATCGCGCCGGAATACTGGTAGCGGATGTAGCGGGGCACCGGCTCACAGACGCAGCTCAGGCCGCCATGCTGCACCAGGCCTTCCTCCTGGGAGTCCTTTATGAACTGGATAGTTTTGGAACTGTTACCACCCGACTGTTTGAAAACCTCAACACACGCTTCTATCAGACCTCCAGTTTTCGCAAGTACATCACCATGATCTACGGGGAAATCTCTGAAAACGGCCTGTTTCGGTTTTTGAGTGCAGCCCATCCCTTCCCCATCGTTTTTTCATACAGAAATGACAGGATCGTACATGTTGGAAATGAAAATACCATCACCTTCCCGCCCATCGGGACCATGCCGTCCCGGGATGATGTGGATTATCGTCAGCACAACAGTCCCCTGGGGCGAAAAGCCGGATACACAGTAAACGAACTGACCCTTATGGGCCATGGGGATATCCTCCTCCTCTTCACGGACGGTTTCGTGGATCATGAAAACGAGGCCGGTCAGCGATTTGAGGATGTCCGTCTGGAAGATGTGCTCCGGGAAGCCAAGAATGAGAGACCAC
>CAZRHT010000107.1:0-3821 GCA_964599895.1 uncultured Holophagae bacterium | reverse complement strand
GTTACACCGCCAATGCCATTGCCCACCACGGGGTACTGGACAAAGGTGTTGCTTTCATCCAGAAACCATTTTCCCTGCGTGAACTGGCGCAGAAAACAGAAGAAATCTTGAATCTTCCGTGAACAGAAGAATCAATTTCCCCAGAGATGATGCCTGAAAGGTATATCTTTAGACAAAAATGAATGAGGGTATCGCTTTACCTGAGCGTATTCCAGATGCAACCTTATTTTCGAGACTTCGTAATACCAGTATAAGAATTAGAGGCTGAACCCAACTGAACACTGGATCGACAACCTTAAGTTTCAAGAGGATACACCAATGAGTTCCATAAATCCAAGAAAGTTTGTGCATACAAAGTTGTTGAATCCACTATTAACACTTGCCATGCTCGCTTTCAGTTCATCTGTCTTTGTTATGGCAGACAAGAGACCGGTTGTATTCCAGGAAATATCGCTGGATCAGGGCTTATCCCAGAGCATTGTTGAGTGCATTCTACAGGATAGTCGCGGTTTCATGTGGTTTGGTACGGAGGACGGTGCCAACCGGTATGATGGATATGGCTTTACAGTATTGCGGCATGATCCTGTGAATGTCAATAGCCTTAGTTACAACGAGATCACCTCTATGGCTGAGGATCGCAACGGGAACATCTGGATTGGAACTTTCTATGGGGGAGTCAACCGGTATGATCCCAATGCAGACACTGTAAAACGATTTCGTGCGGAACCATCGAACCCCAATTCTTTGAGCCATGACAATGTGAAAGTTGTGTTTGTCGATCGTTCCGGTACGGTGTGGGTGGGTACGGATGGCGGATTGAATCGGTTAAACCCGGATTCGGAACAGTTCTCAGTTTTTAGACATTCAGGAAAACTGCCTGAGTCAATCAGTAACAATCAGGTGCGTTGCCTTTTTGAAGACAGGGCGGGCAATTTCTGGGTTGGAACGGATGACGGATTGAACCTGATGAACAGGGAGACAGGAAGATTCAGGCATTTATTTCACGATCCTGAGAACTCAAACACTCTGACTAACAGTGAAATTTATACTGTCTTTGTTGACTCAGGTGGAGCCGTATGGGTGGGAACCAACAGGGGGCTGAATCGAATGAATCTCAATAGTGGGAAGGTTCGTCGATTTGTGCACAATTCATCCGATCCGGATAGCCTGAACCACAACCAGGTAAGGTCAGTTTTTGAAGATGACGAAGGCAGGCTGTGGGTGGGAACGAACGGAGGTGGTCTGGATATTCTGGACCGAAGGACTGGCAAATTTATCCATCACGTCGCGAATGCACAGGATTCTGCCAGTATCAGCTATAACGAGGTGACATCTATCTATGAGGACCGTTCCAGAAATCTCTGGGTCGGAACATATGGCGGTGGGGTAGATAAGATAAATTTAAAACGAAAAGGATTCAAGTTATACAGGCAACAGCCCGGAATCGAAAATACTCTAAGCCAGGAAATTGTCTGGAGCATTCTTGAGGATGAAAATGGCATCCTCTGGCTGGGTACGCATGGTGGTGGGCTTAACCGTTTTGACCGTTCCAGTGGCGTGTACACTCACTATCTTGCAAACCCAGCTGACCCTGACAGTTTGAGCAACAATATTGTCAGGGTTGTGTTCCAGGATTCGAAAAAGAACATCTGGGTCGGTACGCATGGCGGTGGCCTGAATCTTCTGGACCGTCGCACCGGGAAATTTACTCAATTCCGTCATGACCCGGACAATCCCGCCAGCTTGAGCCATGATCAGATTCGTGTAATTTATGAGGACAAGTCAGGGAGATTGTGGATTGGAACGTATGGCGGCGGACTCAACCTGTTCAACAGACAGGACAAAACTTTTTCCCGATTTCAACACAGTGAGGGAGACCCGGGATCAATAAGCAGTGATTTTGTTCGCTCTGTGCTGGAAGACCGGTTCGGGAATCTCTGGATCGGCACACAGGGAGGTGGATTGAATCTTCTTGATCGTCGTACGGGCAAGTTCACTCATTTCAGGCACAGCGATAAAAACCTGGAGACCTTATCCAATGATTACATCTTCTGCCTGTATGAGGACAAGGCCGGAAATTTCTGGATTGGAACATGGGGCAGTGGCCTGAATCAGTTTGATCGGGACACGGGTCGATTTCATTCCTATACTGAAAAGGATGGTCTCGCTGATAATGCCATTTACGGAATTTTAGAGGACGAAGAAGGAAGGCTGTGGCTGAGTACCAACAATGGACTCTCAACATTTAATCCCACGACAAAAAAATTTCGAAACTATGATGTGAAGGATGGTCTCCAGAGCAATGAATTCAATGGTGGCTCATTCTTCAAGAGTAAAAGCGGGGAGATGTTTTTTGGTGGCATTCATGGATTCAACGCATTCTACCCGAATGAAATTAAGAATAATCCTTTTGTCCCGCCGATTCACATAACAGCATTCCTTAAGTTTAACGAAAAAACAAGTTTGCGTCCGCTGTGGAATGAAGGAGATGAAATCGTTCTGTCATATACGGACTATGTTTTTTCATTCGAATTTGCCGGTTTGGAGTACACAGCTCCTGAGAAGAACCTATATGCGTACAAAATGGAAGGTCTGGATGATACATGGATCAAGACGACTGCTGATAAGCGTTTCGCTTCATATACCACGCTGGCCCCGGGCAATTACACATTTCATGTGAAAGGGTCCAACAACGACGGTGTATGGAATGATACAGGGACTTTTCTGCGAGTCAAGATTGTACCCCCTATCTGGAAAACATGGCCTTTCAGGATATTTGTACTGGCACTGGTTTTGATTTTGGGAATTACCTGGGTTCGCATGCGAATGAAAAACTTCAGGATTTCATGTGAATTGATGGCCGCCCAGCGGGCGCAAATGTCCATTATGCCCCAGGAAGATCCCATCGTGGACTGCTTTGACATTTCCGGTGCCTGCATCCCTGCGCACGAGGTGGGTGGGGATTTTTATGATTATTTCTGGTTTAATGGCGAAAACAAGAAATTTGGTATTGCGATTGGTGACGTGTCCGGCAAGGCACTGGATTCTGCAATGGTGGCCGTTATGGCCAGTGGAATGATTTACTCCCGGATCAGTGAAGCTGCTTCTGTGAGTAGCATCATGAGTCGAATTAATCGACCGATGTATGACAAGACTGAGCGGCGCATGTTTACGGCGCTCTGCCTGGTTGCTTTGAATGTTGAGGCCCGTGAGTTCGTTTTCTCCAATGCGGGGCTTCCTGATCCATTGCTGAAGTCGGATGAAGGACTGAGGTCGATGAGAAGTGCCGGATCTAAATTACCCCTGGGGTCATCACCGGAGACGGCTTATGAAGAAAGAAAATTGTGTCTAAAACCAGGGGACCTTGTAATTCTGTTTACCGATGGTATCCTCGAAGCACAGAATCGTTCGAAAGAGTTTTACGGTGAAAAACGACTGCATAAGCTCATTGAGGCCTTGAATGTTTCCCGGATGACTGCGTCAGAGATTCTGAATAGAATTTTGCGAAATGTGGATAAGTTCACGGGACATGCGACTCAAAATGATGACATGACGCTCGTCGTCATTAAGGTGTTGTAGTCATTGCTTTTCTCGAATATTCCGCCCTTTTTTGTTTCTTGAAGTAACCTTGTATTTTTCGATCAGAATGCTAAACACAGAACATTGAACATCGTGGGGATTATGAACACTTTTTCCGGTTTACTGGGTTGGGGACTTATGGTATCGTAATGCCGGTTGGTTCTTTGAATTGTTCACTGAACGGAGAGATGACCGAGTGGCCGAAGGTGCACGACTGGAAATCGTGTGTACCGCAAGGTACC
>CAZRHT010000106.1:0-3877 GCA_964599895.1 uncultured Holophagae bacterium | reverse complement strand
GGAGCAGGGCCGGCGGGACTGACTGCAGCGTATGAATTGTTGCGACACACAGATATTCACCCGCTGGTCATTGAACAGAGCGATGAACTCGGTGGAATTTCTGCCACGATCAATTACAAGGGAAACCGGATTGATATCGGCGGGCACCGTTTCTTTTCCAAATCAGATCGTGTCATGGACTGGTGGCTTCAGATCCTCCCGCTTGAAGAAGCCGTTTCCGGCTCCTTTTCGATTCAATATCAGAATAAACAAAAATTACTCACAGCTGAAGAATATGACCCCGATTCCGGCATCTCTGCCAGTCCCGAGGAGCGGGTGATGCTGGTGAGAAAACGCAAATCGAGGATTTATTTCCACCGGAAATTCTTCGATTATCCAATCCGGTTGAATCTCCGCACGGCCAGGAATCTCGGCATTCGCCGAATGGTAACAATTGCCTTCAGTTATCTGAAAAGCGTGCTTTCCCCCATCCGACCGGAAACCAACCTGGAGGAATTCTTTATCAACCGTTTCGGTCGGGAACTCTATGAGACATTTTTCCATTCGTACACGGAGAAAGTATGGGGAGTCCCCTGCGGCGAAATCAGCGCTGAATGGGGTGCCCAGCGGATCAAAGGATTATCGATTGGAAAGGCCATGCTCCACACAGTAACGGGCCTGTTCAGACGAAAGGAGAATTTTGCCCAGAAGGGAACTGAAACGTCCCTTATTGAACAGTTTCTATATCCCAGACTGGGACCGGGCCAGATGTGGGAAACAGTTGCGGACAAGATCCGTGAAATGGGAGGCGAAATCCGGACCGGTTACCGCGCAACCCGCCTGCTGACCAAGGGGAACCAAATCCGGGGCGTTGCGGCAGTCAGCCCATTGTCGGGAGTGGTAAAAGAATTTGATGCTGACTATGTATTCTCCACCATGCCGGTGCAGGATCTGATCCGGTCCATGGGTAATATTGTTCCCGAACCCATACTGAAAATCAGCGAGGGGCTTGTATATCGGGATTTCATCACAGTCGGCCTGCTCCTGAAAGATATGCAGGTTCAGGACAGAAAGGGCGGGTTGATTTCAGACAACTGGATTTATATCCAGGACCCGGATGTCCTGCTGGGCCGCGTGCAGATTTTCAACAACTGGAGTCCATTCATGGTTCGAAATCCGGAATTTGCCTGGCTGGGGCTGGAATATTTCTGCAATGAAGGCGACATGCTGTGGAAGATGACGGACGATGAACTGATTCGGTTGGGCCGGCTGGAACTTGCAAAGATCGGCATGGCATCATCGGATGCTTACGTGGATGGGGTTGTTGTCAGGATGCCAAAGGCATATCCGGCCTATTTCGGCAGTTATGGACAGTTTGATCAGCTGCGGGGATTCCTGGATCCATTTGAGAACCTGTTTCTGGTGGGACGCAACGGAATGCACCGGTACAACAACCAGGATCATTCCATGCTCGCTGCCATGACAGCAGTGGATAATATTGTGGCGTGCCGCAAGGACAAGGAAAACATCTGGGAAGTGAATACCGAAGAGGATTACCACGAATCCGGTCAGGGAAGAGAAGGCTGAGGTTAAGTAGAAGGCAAGGTTAAGTGAAGAAAGAAAGACAGTGAAATCAACAACTCTCTGATTTTTCTGCCTCCAACCCCTACTCCCCACCCCAACTCAGCGGCCTATTGCGCCGCTGGAGGCCAGTAGTTCTTGTACAGCTCCGGTAAATTATAATAGGTGAGCTGTCGACTTCGCCACTTCATCAGTTGATTATGAAGTGTATCCGCCATTTTCTTATTGTTCCAGTACAAATTGTGTTGTTCAAGGGGATCTTTCTCCATATTGAAAAGCTCAATCCCATGGGGATACCAGGTGAGAAGCAACTTCCAGGGCCACTGGATAATACCGTCCTGCTGAATCAGAGCGTTACTGTCCATGTAGACGAACCGTCGGTTTCCCGAAAAGGGTGAAATTCCTTGAAATGATTTTGGAGCGGGTACTTTCATCATGTCCAGCAGAGCGGGGAAAATGTCAATGTGGCTGATCGGTTGTGAAACCGAAGTTGCGGATGCGGTCCCCTTCGGCGGTTTAATGAGACAGAATGTGCGCATTTCTTCATCATACATGGGGCCGGAGTGATTGGCGAAGCCGTGTTCGTAGAAGGCCTCACCACTGTCCCCCAGGATGATGAAATAGCAGTTATCCCAGATTCCTTTCTCTTTTAAAAAATCGACGAAATTTCGGATCATTTTGTCCAGGTTGAAAAAGGCATTGTAGTATCGGTTTTTCACGACCGAAACCCGATTTTTCGGCCAGACGCCGTAGATGGCCGGGAAATCCAGATCGCCTGGTTGATATGGCTCTTCTCCTCCCCGGGGGATCACGTAGCTGAAATGGGTATTCTGAAGATTAAAGCTCACGAAAATCCGATTGGGATCCGGCTGTGCGGAAATCCAGTCTTTTCCAATGGACAGGGTTGCGGAATCCTCCACCTTCCCTGCGGTGGCGACCTTTTGCTTGATCAGCGCGACGAGCCCGGCTTTATCATCCTCGTTCACCCATGTATTTCCCTTGTACTGTTCGGAATCAAAATAGTAATCCAGAGCCGGAATTCTCAACCAGTTACCCATGGTTCCCCATTTTTCGTTTTGGGAAGAGATATACGCGGTTTTGTATCCAAGCCGATGGAAAACTTCAAAAATGGATGTGCCCCGCCACGGATCGGAGAGCCTGTAATGGTTTGATTTACCACCTCTGAGCGGATACTGGGAATACCAGACACTGAGATCAGCATAGTTCGAATGGGATGCGGTGGCATAGGCCTTGTCAAAGAAAATGCTCTCCTTAATCAAGGATTTCATGTAGGGAATCGGGCAGGGAGTAACGTTGATCAGATCCCTGCGCATGGATTCCAGCATGAAAACAAAGACAGAGTGACCACCTTGAACCATGGCTGGACTGTAGACAATTGCGGGGGTTTTTGGCTTCAATTCAGCCTTCAACGCTGAAATCTGCACCTGAGGTGACTTGAACACTTCCGGTTGATACCAGTATGCAAGGACGGGATGGCTGTTTCCCCATAACGAAGAGTGGCTGAACGTCAAGAGGCATGAAAAAGTCACCAGCAACTCAACCACAGCCAGGACCGTGATTGACCCTCCTGCTTTTCGGGAAAATGAGAATCCACTGGACAAAACAATCAGAACGACAATCGCCAGGATAGCGGAAACGCCGTTCAACAGAAGAAAAAAGGACATACCGGTCTGCATGAAATGCAACTGCAGCGCTGCCGAGTTGCTCAAGGCAAATGAAATCACTCCTGCGGTAAGAAAAATTCCCCTGTAAATATAAAAACACCAGCTGGATGCAATCACAAGGAAAAGCAGGTAGAGATAGAATCCGGCTACAGCAGTCAGAAGGAGTCCGAAACGCTGTTTTTGGATTTTCTTTCTGCAAAAAATCAGGGCAACAACAGGCAATTGCAGTAGTGTCCAGATAAAAGCACCGCACGTGAACAGCAGGATCAGTTGGATGAAATCTGAAGTCGAACTTGCGAAAACCGGACTTTGCAGCCGGAAGATCGTTTCAATCAGCGAAAAAAGGAGAGCCAGAATCACACTGTTTTTCCAGATTCGTCGAAATGAAACGGGAAATTCAGGAATTCTGTGTTCCGGCTTGTTCATCTATCTACCTCATTTATTGTGTCAGTCCATAGTTATGGTACTTCACTTCCCGTGAAGAGACAAACAAATTTGAAGTGGAATATGGGATAACAATGGTGAATCTACATGAATTTACCTTGGGTGCAAGAGAATGGCGAATGGGTGTCAGGGAACTGAATTTGGACCTGTTCGGGTTAAGAAGAGCACATTAAGCTGCTCTTCGGAAA
>CAZRHT010000105.1:0-3960 GCA_964599895.1 uncultured Holophagae bacterium | reverse complement strand
CGGCGGCCATATTTTTCGCTTGCAGTATCCCCGCAGGTGGCAGTGCAGTCAATGACCCAGATGGCACCGATATGGCTGGCCACTGTGATTGTGGCGGTCCCGGTGGGGTTGGAAAATGTGTATGAAGTAGCATCCAGGTTGCCGTCGTCTGTGATGTCGGTCAGGGCGTTGTAGACTCCGGTGTCCGCGTAGTAAAGCGCCTGTGTGGATAGATATTCGTTTCCAGCCTCTTCTGCTGATGAGATCGTGTAAGTGGTCAGAATGATCCCCATGAAAGCGAGAAAAATGACAATAAAAATGGCTGCTATCAGGGATACTCCCCGTTCGTGTTTATGGCACATTTCGGATGTGTACCTCCTGATGAAAATTCATTGTCTCCCCACCGGCCCGAACCTGCAGTGAAATGGCGAGGAGTGCTGTATTCGAAAGTGTCCCTGTTGTGTACTGGAACTGGATAGAGGATACGTGATCAATGAGAATGTCCTGATCAATGGCGCTTGCTCCGTGAGCCTGGCCAGGATTGTATGTGGAATATCGGATCAATTCACCGGATGAATTTCTGGAAAAAGTAACTGCCCCGGTACACATCTGGTAGCGTTTTGTAGAAGAGTGGGGCTTGGTCGGTGCAATGATACTCACTTGATTCCCTGCGACTCCGGCAACCTGAAAGGTGGATGGAGAAGCCGGGTAGGCATAAAAATCACTTGGCGCCACATTGTAGATGACGATGAATGATGTGGACGGTGGTGTCAGTCCGGTGTCATCGTTCAGCGTGTAGGGAGAAGAGCCGCCGGTTATGCTGTTGTAGTGGGAGAAGAAAGTCGCTTTGCCAAATTCGACCGTGTCATTTGCAGCGTTGGTCGTAGAGACCCTGACAGTATTGGGAACAGATTCCCGTAGCTCACGGGACATCCTTTCCAGTGCCAGCCGCGCCCTGGACACCAGCTCTTTGCGTGCGACCTGTTGCTGGAAACCTTCTGCACCATAGAAAATGATCGGTCCCACAACACCGGCGATTATTCCCACGAGCACAATGGAAATGACCAGTTCTATGAGGGTGAACCCGTTTTTAGAAGTTGGTTTTGATTGCTGTAAAAACAAAATTCTCCCCAGTAGGTGCTGTCACCTGGATTCGTATCCGTTTATAATTATTTGTTGCGAGGCTGGCAGGTGCCCCGGTCGGTTTAAAGAAATCTACCGTAACGGACCGGGAATATCCTTTAAATTCGGCCGAAATGTCATTTCCCAATTCATCCTTAAGAGGCTCACCGGCAACGCCATCTGCATACCCGCTATAGTCGTCCACATCATCAAAATCCGTTCGACCTGATTCACCCGCTTCAGTACCGATATTTGCCAGTGCGATCGGAATTCTCCCACCACCCAGTGGGGTATCTTCGTCCCACCGTTTCAGGAGAATTTCATCCATCATGCCCTGCCCCAGTTCCACACCCCTGATTTCCAGAAAAGGTCGGGCACCCTCCTGGACATTGTTGAAAATAACGCCGATGATACCAGTCAGCGCGATTCCGATAATCACGATTGCGATTACAGTTTCAATCAATGTGAATCCTTGATTCCGGGAATGAACTTGTAATTTGGCCGCGGGCAATTTTCTACAATTCATGGACATAACCGGTATTTGGTTCAACCTTGATGGTTATGGACAAGCTGCCCGAGGAAAATGTCAGTGTGGCACCGTTGGGTGTGGGCCTTCCCAGGTAATCAAAGAAAATCGAAGTTGTGGCGGCAGGCACAACCGTAAGTGTGGAGTCATAATTGACCCTGAGAGGACTGACCCGGTCCTCTGGAGACGTGATAATGTTAGCGGTATTGGTGCAATCGGTTTTGTTTACTGTGAACCGGCTGTTGGCTGTGTCCAGGCATAGACCGTAGGATTCGCTTCTTGACATAGCCAGCTCCTGGGCCATGGTCAGGTAATTGAGCAGCATCTTTGAGTCCTTTTGTACCCGGGTATCGGAAATGGAAAGGAGTTTCGGTGTTGTGATGATGGCAAAGATGCCGATAATGACGATCACCATAACAAGCTCAATCAGAGTGAACCCCTGTCCACTTTCCTTCGATTTATCTCTTTGAACCGGCATAGTAAGTTTCATTGCTCTTATTCTACCGCCACAAGAGTAGCTGTGCAAGTGGGAATAGAACAAGTGGGGACAAGTCCAAGTTTGAGTTTAAGTTCAGAGAAGCTTAAGAAAAGAAAGGGGGTTGAATTTCCATTTCATGCTGAATGGCGGGCAGGAGTAGGGAATTGGGAACGGGATCGGCTGGTGGATAGTAAATGGTGAACAAAAAGGCAGGGAATTGAGCCATTCCCTTTCTTGTCCCTTTTGAACCATCCATCATCTACTATTCACGCGGCTTTTTGGGTCGCTCAATCCTGTTCCTGGTAACAGTATGGACACACTCTGGCCCGGGGAGACAGCAGCTTTCCGCAATTGAAGCACACCTTTTTGGAAGGTGTTCTATCGGGAGTTTCCCGGTTGGATGGCTGGGGGATTTCGCTCCTGGGCATTTCCGGAGGAGTGTTGCTCGCCTGTAATTCGATAATAGCTTTCTTGAAATCCGAAGCGTCTGAGTACCGCTCATTGTAATTCTTCGCCAATGCCTTCATGATTATCGCCGACTGATTCGGTGTGAGGTTGTCCACTTTCTCGTGAAGAGCTGTAAATAAACGCTCCTTCACTTCCTTCTCAATCTTCAGTGGATTGAAACTTTCAAATGGGAGTTTTCCCATTATCATTTCATAAAACATCATGCCAACAGAGTAAATGTCAGATTGAAAGACAGCTTTTCCTTCAAAATGTTCCGGTGCCATGTAGGGTGGACAGCCGACACGGGTAACGGCAATGGACTCCGGGTTCAGGTAGCGGGACGTGCCGAAGTCAGTCATTTTTACGAAACCTTCTTCTGTCAGCAGTACATTTGCAGGGCGGATATCCCGATGGATAATCTGGTGATCGTGGGCAAATTTCAATGCGTCACAAACCTGGAAAATAATGGATATTGCCTTTTCCCATTTCAATCCGTCGGAGTCCTTAATCAGCCGGTCCAGTGATGGCCCGGAGATATACTCGGAGACGATAAAGAAGATACCTTCTTTTTTTTCTACGGAATAAATCTGGACAATATTGGGATGTGAAAGAGAGGCCTGGAGGCGGGGTTCATGGAGCATTTTTTCCAGCTCCTGCCCCTGGTTATGGGGAATCTTCAATGCGACTTTGCGTTTGACCCAGGTATCTGTCGCGAGGTAGACAGACCCGAAGCCCCCACTTCCCAGACGTTTTACAATTCGGTATTTCCCCAGTGTTTTCCTGTCCAGCAACATGCCGACATGATACCACAAAACCGGGATCTTGGCGGCAGCTGTTTGCACATGATGTTCTGGATCGGTAAAGTCTGATAGAATACAAAAAAAACGGGGAGGACAAGATGAAAGACTGGAAGCAGATAAATCCCAACGAATTGACAGAAAACGTGTTTAAACTGATTGGAGAAGACTGGACGCTGATCACGGCAGGTAAGCAGGACGATTTCAATACAATGACGGCCAGTTGGGGTGGAATGGGAGTGTTGTGGCACAAGCCGGTGACCACTGTTTACATTCGTCCAACCCGTTATACAAATGAGTTTGTGGATAAAAATGAGATATTTACGCTTTCTTTTTTTGAGGACAAATACAGAGACGCGCTCACAATCTGTGGAACAATCTCCGGCAGGGATGAGGATAAGACTGCCATTGTCGGACTCCATGGTGAGCCACTGCCGGATGGTGGATTGAGTTACCGCGAGGCACGTCTTGCTATCAGTTGCCGGAAAATGTATCAGGATACCTTCAAGCCGGAAAATTTTCTTGATTCCGGCATTGAGAGGAATTACCCGAAAAAGGATTATCACAATATTTATATAGGTGAAATTACCGGAATTTTTCTTGCGCAATGA
>CAZRHT010000104.1:0-4184 GCA_964599895.1 uncultured Holophagae bacterium | reverse complement strand
CCCCTCTTCCCCTCTCTGCGTGCTCTGCGGTAAATCTCTCCGGGCGACACAAAGTACTACGGCGTCGAATCAAAAGGTCAGGGTGAGGGGGGTATTGGACGAGACCCTGCAGTTGCTTGAGCAACTTATAAGATCAGCATGCAGTCACCATAGGAATAGAAGCGGTAGGCATTTTGAACAGCTTGCCGGTAGGCTTCAAAAACAAAGTCCTTTCCGGCAAAGGCGGAAACCAGCATAATGAGGGTGGATTCCGGGAGATGAAAGTTTGTCAGAAGGAAGTCCACGATGTTAAACGTCTGGGGTGGGTAAATAAAGATGTCTGTTTCGTCCCTGACAGGTTTGATTTCACCGTATTTGCGAAAGCAGCCTTCCAGAGTTCTGACAGAAGTGGTGCCCACGGCGAGGATGCGGCCTCCAGCCTTTTTCCATTTGTTGATGGCATGCGCCGTATCCGGTGAGATTTCGTAAGATTCGGTATCCATCACATGATCTCGAATATCATCCACTTTGACCGGTCGGAATGTTCCGAGGCCGACCGTCAGGGTAACGCGGCTGACCGGGATATTTCTTCCGGAGAGTTGATCCAGCAATTGCGGTGTAAAATGGAAACCCGCAGTCGGGGCGGCAACGGCTCCGATATTCTCTGCGAACACCGTCTGGTAGCGTTCCCGGTCTTGTGGGTTTGCAGCCTGTCGCTTAATGTAGGGGGGAAGCGGGGTTTCTCCGAAATGGTTGATTACCTCAAATGGGTCTTTCGAGTCAAAAAGGATTTCATGAATGCCGGCTTCCAGTACCGTTGTGACTACCACAGCGGAACCATTCGGAAATGTTAGAATGGTTCCCTTTCGCACACGTTTTGCCGGCCGGATCAGTGCCCGCCAGTTTCTGGCTTCTTCATCCAGTTGTTTCAGTAGAAATACCTCAATTTTGGCCCCTGTTTCCTCCTTCTCCAGATGCAGGCGGGCCGGGAATACTTTGGTGTCATTGACCACCAGCATTGTGTCCGGCGGGATAAAATCCAGGATTTCTTTAAAAATATGGCTGGAAATCTCCTGTTTTTCCCGATCCAGTACCATCATCCGGGAATGGTCGCGGGGTTCCATGGGTTCCTGGGCAATGAGTTGATCCGGGAGGTTGTAATTGAAGTCGCTTCGTTTCAATGAAACTCTCCGATGGAAAAGGGGCCCTCAAAATAACTGCCGAATTCTTCGTAGTACAGAGGTAATCCCGGCGCGTACAGTACACGGTCGTCAGGAGTCAGTACATGGAGTTTTCCCACCTCAAAACTGCCTTCTCCGGCATACATTCCGATTCGTTTCCGGTCCATTATGAACATGCCCTTCTTTAATCTTGCGGTTTCAACGGGTTTTCCTTTTTCGTCGATATAATAGCCTTTCTTTTTGTCGAGATGGACATCTTTCAGGATGATATGAACATGTTTTCGAAGGGTGGCAATATCTCCCTGTACGATTTCAGAATAACCGGCCATTTTCATTGCGCCGGTGAAATAGGATACGCTATCAACTGCGATCCGCAGAGCCAGTGGGTTTTGTCCGTTTTGAAATGATGAATAGTCGATTTTGGGCACATAGGCCAGATTGAACAATGAAACGGCGTAGCCGAAGGGTGTTCTGGACGGCGCATACTGGATTCCAAAAACCCTGTCGGAGATGATATTGGCGGCGTCTACCTGGTCCGTTCCGGGGGAGTAACATTTTTGAACCACATTGACTATACTCTCTTTGATTTCCGCCCGAATGCGAAAGCGCATGAAACCGAAGTTCTGGCGGGGGTAAGTATTGGCAAATCCATTCACGTCCAGTTTGTGAGTCCACTGGAGGGGCCAGTTGTATTGAAATTGTGTTTTGTACTCGACATTCTGATAAGAAAAAGGCTCGTTGGTTTTCCCGGGCCTGATGATGGGTTCAATTTTGAACCACAAGATCCGGACTTCCTTCCATTTGAACGTGTCCCAGGGCTGAATGCGATTTTCCGGGATCATTTTCCCGTCAATTTTCAGGCGTTTGCTGACAGAAAAGTAGGTGGGTTCTGTATCTCCATGTTGGGTGGCGATGACCACGGCCTGAAGGACCGGGTCGTCATCCGGCGTAACAATCAGCCGATCATTTGTGGCATAGTCCAGTTTGTTGGTTTTGACCACAACAACGGCTCTCAGGAGCTTCGGTGCGTGGGTGACCCTGAATTTCGGGTGAAGTACCAGAAAATAGAAGCCGGAGCCGCCGACCAGTATTGTCAACAGAATCAATAACAGATTATCTTTTAAAAAGCTCTTTAATTTCATACAAGCCCTCCGTCAGCATATGATAACACGATCCATTTATAAGAACATCCCAAGGTTTTACCTTGTTGTCCCTCACAAACGTCAGGCTCGGAAATTGAATGACGTTTTCCCGTTTAAAGCCGATGGCGTAAGAAAAATGGCTCTCGGGAACTGTGACGGAGGATTTCGGCTGCAGGTTGATCTTCCTGAAGAAGTGCTGATAAATCCGCGAAAGTACCCGGTGGCGCAGCGCTGCGTGGAAGCAACCCGAAAGGACTTGTCCCGGTCGGGTCAGGGAATCGGTGGGTTGCAGGCCAATTCGAATGACAGAAATTCCGACGCTCTCCATGCAGTATGTTGCCATTGCCAGACGGTTCAGCGTTTCTTCGCAACCGGGCGCCTCATAGCCTGTTTTTGCCAGTTCTGTATCTGCCAGGACAAGTAAGGGATGGAGTCGCACAGTATCCGGCTTCAACTCCAGCGTTGTAAAGACAGTTTTTTGAAAGGAGGCCTCTGTTTCTTCGGGGCATCCGGTCATGAGATGAATTCCCGTTGTAAACCCACTGGATTGGAGACGCCCTACAGCATGGATTGCAGTTTCAGCAGAGTGTCCGCGCTTCAGACTGCGTAGCACCCTGTCGTCAAATGATTCCACACCCAATTCCACCGTGGTTACCCCATGTTCCTTCAAGAGCAAGATGACTTTTTCATCCACACAGTCCGGACGGGTGGAAATGCGAATTCCTGAAACTCTGTTCTTCTCGATGAAGGGAACGCACTGCTTCAGGTACAAGGCCATCAATTCCGGATCTCCGGCTGTAAAGGTGCCCCCGAAAAATGCAATTTCGACTGATTCGTCCGGGTGGTAAACTGCCAGTGTGCTGAGTGCTGTTTCAACTTTCCTCTGTACGTCCCCGGGAGAATTGATTGGCGCATCCTCTCCGTTGGCAGTGCGGACATTGCAGAAAGAGCAATGATATGGACAGGCCTCTTCAGGAAGAAAGATTGGGATCAGTTTCATGCAGGAACCACTTCAGATTTTTTCCATTATCAGTTTGCTCCAGGACCTTTACCGCACAGTTCTGATGCGCCTGTTTCTTGGACCGGCCTTTGCCTCTGACCAGCGGGACACCTTGAAAACGCATTTCCACGACAAAAACTGCATCATGCACTGGTCCCTGTCGCTCAAGCAAAACATAATCGGGGGGCAGCAGGCCCAGGCTCTGGAATGCTTCCTGAAGCCGGGTTTTGTGGTCAAAAACAGCCTGATTCGGGTCTGTTATCCGGTAATCGGCCTGATTAAAGAGGCTTATGATCAATGTTTCAGCGGCAAGAATGCCGCCATCCAGATACACGGCACCAATGACGGCTTCGAGAAGGTTTTCTTTTATCTTCCGATTGTTCTGGATCTCCTTTTCTCCTTTCTCCACTAAAAGGTAACGTTGCAGGTCCAGCTCTTCCGTAATACTGGCCAGGACATTTGAGTGAACCATGAAGGCTTTGATTTTGCTCAAGCTGCCTTCTGTTTCTTCAGGGAATCGCCGATACAGGTCTTCTGCGATAACTAATCCCAGTACGCTGTCTCCAAGGAATTCCAGCCGTTCATTGTGCTGAATACTCTTCTGGATGTTAACGTAAGAGCGGTGAGTAAATGCCTGTGCAAGGAGCTCCCTGTTGCGAAAGCAATACCCAAGCGTTTTTTCAATAGTCTGAGCGATGTGTTCATCCATACTTGCTCCTGAGCCCTGTAGCGGAAGGGCTTCCCATTGCATTGTCCCTGAAATCACTTCTTCGGTCAAGTTAGGAGGAGCTGACATCCCCTCCATAATTTCGGCCTCCTAAGTCAGGGCACTTTGGACCCCAAGAGAGATTTACCGCAGAGCACGCAGGGGGGGAAGAGGGA
>CAZRHT010000103.1:2687-4340 GCA_964599895.1 uncultured Holophagae bacterium | reverse complement strand
TGCGGCCTATATTAGGATTAACATCCAGAAAATGGTGCTGAAGCAGGCGTGTCCTGGCTGGAAATATAAAATCAAACAAATCTATCAGCTCCAATCATAGCCGTCCCCATTGGAGGATCGTTTCATGAAACAGCAAAATAAACGTTTACGGTTCAGAATGATTGTCCCTGCCTACCCTGCGTTCAACATTTACTCCAGAATAGCCCGCCGGACAACAGCGTTGGGTCCTGTCTGCGTGGCTACGGTCGTCCACCGGATGGACAAGTGGAAAGCCGAGATTATTGATGAAAACAATTATCACAAATTTGGGCCCGAAGATGACAAGGGGCGTCCGGATCATAGCGCTCTGCAGGCTCTCCGCCCTGCCGATTTTGTTGGACTGTATGGCGGATTGAGCAGTACGGTTCCGAGGCTTTACGCCCTGGCAAAGACCTACCGTTCGCTTGGAGTCACCACGATTGTCGGAGGCCAGCATTTTGTTGAAGATAATATTGTTGAAGCATTGGAAAATGGTGTGGATTATGTCGTTGTAGGAGAAGGGGAAGACACCATTCGTGAACTTCTCAGCGCCATTCAGGAAGGGCGGGAACCTGATAATGTGGCTGGGATAGCGTACATGAAGAATGGAACTGTGGTGCGGACTGCCGAACGGCCCCCCATCACTGATTTTGACCGCCTGCCCCTCCCGGATTTTGGTCTTCTGCGCTATGCAAAATTCTCACTCTATCCTGTCGGTTGGGTTCGCGGCTGCAACATGAACTGCGAATTCTGTACGGTAAAGGGCAAGCAACGGGCATCGTCCGTGGAACGGGTAGTGGAACAGATCAGTACACTGCTCGAAAAGCGCGGAGCCCGGCACTTCTTTATTATTGACGATCTGTTCGGGCACAACAGGGGTGAAACCCTGCGTTTGTGTGCTCAACTGGCGCAGTATCAGAAAGTCGTGGGAACGCGGCTTGACATCACCGTACAGGTGCGCCTCGACCAGGCGAAGGACGCTGAATTCCTCCAGGCCATGAGAACAGCCGGCATTAACATGGTCTGTATCGGCTTCGAATCCCCTATTGCAGAAGAACTGAACGCAATGAACAAGAGAATCCGTCCCAAAGAGATGCGTCTTCTGACCAATCGTTACCACAAGGCGGGTTTCCTGGTCCACGGGATGTTCATTTATGGTTACCCGCTTCCGGAGGGTTCGAGCCTGTACATGTCGCCAAAACAGCGCGTGCGGCGGTTTCGCTCCTTTATCAGAAAAACCCGGCTGGATACCATACAGGTTCTGTTGCCTGTTCCGCTGCCGGGAACCGAACTGACAAACCGGCTGGCCTCACGAAAACGGATCTTTCCGAGAACGTGCGTAGGCTGGGAATATTATGACGGCAACTTTCCACTATTCGAACCCGACACGCCACTCAACCCCAAAGATTTGCAGGTAGCCATCGGAAAGATTATGGGCCGTTTTTACAGGTTCCGGTATATGTTCGCTATTGCAGGAAACGTGCTCCTCTTCCCTGCCATGATTTTTTCGCTATGGAATATCCGGTTCGGCTGGAGCAAGTGGTACCGGGCCTGGCGAAATAACATCGTCCGGTTTGGCGGCTGGATCATCCTCCGACACTGGCGATCAGACTACAAGAAAGGAAAATTCACGGA
>CAZRHT010000103.1:0-2587 GCA_964599895.1 uncultured Holophagae bacterium | reverse complement strand
TGTGATAGCATGTTCATAAAATTTGGGGAAAGGGTGACAAAATGAGAGCAATCACAAATCTGCTTTTTGTTTTAGCTGCATTCAGTTTCAGTGTTGGATTACAAGCCGAAACCTACACGCATCACGATATTGATGCTCAGATATTTCCTGAATCAAACAGCATAAGTGTTGTTGACACCGTCAAGCTCCCGGACGCATCCGCCGGGAACCTCCATTTCCTGCTTCACGGAGACCTCAAGATCCTTTCCGTATCTGATAATGTCACGGTCAAGGAAATACCGGGCGAGATTAAGTCCAGGTTTTTTGGTATCAATACAGCAGAATTCAAGATTTCCGACAAGATCCCGGTCAAACACTACGAAGTAGTATTCAAGAACAAAGGTGACGCCACGTTTACCATCAAATATTCCGGCAAAATCCATCACGAAATTGAACAGGTGGGATCAGAATATGCACGGGGATTCAGTGAGACTCCGGGAACAATATCAGAAAAGGGCGTTTATCTCTCCGGGTCTTCGTTCTGGTTGCCCTGGTTCAATGACAAACTCTTAACCTTTGACATGAAGGTTGAGGCACCTGAAAAATGGAGCTCGGTATCACAAGGGAAACGGATTTCGGACAGTAAGCAGATGGACAAGGACATTTCTGAGTGGAATTCCCCGGAACCCATGGATGAAGTGTACCTGATTTCAGCGAAATTCCATAAATACAAGATCAAACAGGGAAAAGTGAACCTGTATGCATATATGAGAACACCGGATGAAAATCTGGCAATGAAGTACCTCAACACCACCGGCCAGTACCTGGAAATGTACAACAATCTGATCGGCCCTTATCCCTATTCAAAGTTCGCCCTGATCGAGAATTTCTGGGAAACGGGATATGGAATGCCTTCCTTCACACTCCTGGGATCTAAAATCATCCGGTTTCCGTTTATCCTCCATTCCTCATATCCCCACGAACTCCTGCACAACTGGTGGGGAAACAGCGTTTTTGTTAATTATGAAAAAGGAAACTGGTGTGAAGGGCTAACCGTGTATCTTGCCGATCACCTGATAAAGGAACAGAGGGGTCAGGGCGCCGAATACAGGAAAACAACGCTCCAGGGATATACGGATTATGTGAATGATGAGAACGAATTTCCACCTTCCGAGTTCAAAGCGAGGTACAACGCGTCATCATCCGCCATCGGGTATGGAAAGGTAATGATGGTTTTCCATATGCTGAGAGAGCAGCTCGGTGACGATGTCTTTGTCAAATCCCTGCAGTATTTTTACAAGAACTACAAGTTCAAGAGAGCAACGTTCAGCGATATCAGAAAATCGTTTGAAACTGTGTCCGGGAAGGACCTTTCAGACTTTTTCAATCAATGGATTTACCAGAAAGGGGCCCCAAAACTGAAGCTGGGAAAAACTTCTGTAACTCCGGCGGGAAAAGGGTTCAAGCTCAAATTTGAAGTCATCCAGACTCAAGCCGGAACTCCCTATAAGCTCCAGATACCCGCGGCTGTTTATCTCGCGGGTGAAAAAGAAGTGAAGATGCTCAGTCTTGATATGACCGGGAAGTCCCAGTCCTACGAATATACTTTCAATAAGAAACCGTTACGTCTTGACATTGACCCCTCTTTTGACGTATTCAGGCGGCTTTCCAGTGAGGAAATCTCGCCTTCTTTGTCAAAGGTATTTGGATCAAAAAATGTACTGATTGTCCTCCCTTCAAGAGATGAAGCAGGGAACGGACCGGCCTACCGGAAACTCGCCGAAACATGGGCGACTGGGGCGGAAAACAAGATCCACATCGTCAGCGGGGACAAAATTCAGAAGCTTCCAACTGACGAAGACATCTGGCTCTTTGGATGGAACAACAAGTTCAGAAATGTTATTGCCGAGGGATTGAAGCCATATGACGCTGCCATCTTTGCAAACGCAGTAACCATCAACAAAAAGCAACTTGCTAAAGGAAAGAACAGCATCGTTCTGGCGGTAAAAAATCCTGCGGACAAGTCCAGAACAATCGTTTTTGTGAGCAGTGATAACAGTAAAGCCTTTCCCGGACTTGGCAGAAAACTTCCGCACTATGGTAAATACAGTTTTCTCGCCTTTACCGGCGACGAACCGACCATTTCCCTGAAGGGCCAGTGGGAATCAAAAAATTCTCCGTTGAGAAAGACCTTTGTAAAAGGCCACACTTTCAACCAGAAACTGCCGTCCAGGAAGGTCCTGGGACAACTGGCTCCCCTGTTTTCAGTCTCAGACATGAAGAAGAGTGTTGAATATCTGTCGGACCCCAAGCTGGAAGGCAGAGGAGTTGGAACACAGGGAATTGACAGTGCTGCAGACTATATCGCGAAACATTTCAAGAAATACGGCCTGAAGCCCGGCGGAGACAACGAGACTTTTTTCCAGGAATGGAAAGCCAAAACAGGCCCGGAAAACAAGCTCACAACGCTGAAAAACGTTATCGGGTTTATACCCGGGAAAAAGGAAGCATTCAAAGGTCAGACCGTTATTCTCTCGGCCCACTATGATCATCTCGGTCGAGGATGGCCCGATGTGAGAAAAGGAAATGAAGGGAAGATCCATCCGGG
>CAZRHT010000102.1:0-4344 GCA_964599895.1 uncultured Holophagae bacterium | reverse complement strand
AGAATCATGAGGGACAGGTCGTCGGAAGGTGGGGTGTCTTCGACAAATTTCTTGTATTCTGCAAGGATGGCTTTACCGGCGGTTGGCGCGTCCATTCCATACAGTTGAGCAAACAGGGCCAACGTTCTTTCGCTGCCGAAGAACTCGCCGGCTTCGTTCTGGGCTTCTGTCAGGCCATCGGAGTAGACCACAAGCAATTCTCCGGCATTCAGTGTTAATTCCTGCTGCTTGTAGGTTGTGTCGGGTTTCAGTCCAATGGCGATACCGCCTTTCCGGGCTTCTTTGACGGATTGCTTTTTAACGACAGCCGGAGGCAAATGACCCGCGTTTACGAAAGACACTTTGTTATTCCCGGCGTTTATAACTGCATAAAGGAGCGAAGCAAATCGTGACTTAATTCCATCCCGACAAAATACGTCGTTGACCCGACCGACCATGGTCGGAATGTCCAGAAATTCCGGAGCCAGCGCGTGAAGCGTCGATTGTGCCCGCGCCATCATCAGGGCGGCAGGCAGGCCCTTCCCCGCCACGTCACCCAGTGCTATCATCGCCCGGTCTTTGTCCAGTTGAAGGTAGTCAATCAGATCGCCGCCCACATCGTTGGCCGGACTGGAATAAAGCCAGATGCTCCAGCCGGGGAAAGCAGGACTTTCCGGTGGCATCAGCATGGATTGAATAGCTCTTCCTTCTTTCAGTTCATCCTTCGCAATGATTTTGTCCTTCAACTCCAGCATCAGGATAAACAGAATGATCAATCCGCCCGGAACAGTAAAATCGCCCTTGTCGCCGGTACCGCCTACATCAATCAACCCAAGCAGCAACACGAGTCCTACCACAAGGAAAACGCCCCGGACAGGAGAGAGGCGCTTGATCATGCTTTGCAGTGTCCACCACGCAAGGAGCAGCCACCTGATGACAAAACCTTTTTTCTTCAGTTTTTCCTGTTCTTCAGGGGTCAGGTAGAATTCCCGTAAATCTTTTACAGCTCCCCGCCAGTGTTTTCGCTCAACCTGCCTGAAGCTTTCTTTAATGGTTTCTATTGCCTGTCGAAAGTATGTTTTTCTGTCTTTTCTCATGTTTTCTCCAATGGCGTCATCGTCACATCGTTGCATCCTCTTACGCTGAGATAATTGTACTCCAACAGGAGAAATGAGTAAAGATGGGGAAGGTGAAGGTGATAAGTGATGGCTCGGAAAGGAACGTTGATTGGTTATTTCAGGCCTTATTCTTTTCTGAACCATCCACCATCCACTATTTACTATCCACGGGCCTTACAGGCCCTCACAGTTCCTCCCACTTCACCCGGCCGGTGAACTGCATGACGGTGAACAGGGTGATAATCAGGGCAATGGTGATGACGAGACCGGTAAATCCCTCGAAGAAGAAGCAATAGGAGAACAGGACCAGAAAGACCAGCTGGGATAATCCAATTTCAAGGAAAGCAAACTTTAACCCCACAACAAGACGCATGTACGATATCACCAGAAAAATGGACACCAGCGAACAGATGGTAAACGCCGCGTGGACGCTGATGTGGTCTACGAGATAGGACAGTAACAGATGAAAGCTGAAGAAGGCCGACACAATGAAGAAGTAATTCATTGGGTGAATTTTGATGCCCCGAACCGTGGTGATGATGAACATCAGAAACAGAAAGAAGAACAGGGAGACCGGCGCAAAAAATGTAACCTTAGCCACAAAAGGCCCAGGATTCAGTTTCTGCGGCATTTCCATTCCCAACTGGACATCTGAAATAAGGTTTTCATAGCTCCAATTCAGTAGCCAGCCGGTGGAGGTCTTTGTTTTTGAGGTTGGCGAAACGCTGTTTTCAGGGAAGTTGATGTCGTCAAAATTGGTGGTCAGGCCCAGTTTGAAGTTGCGGACCCGGGACACAGACTCGCCGAGTTTGTACCACCACTGGTCCAGTCCCTGAGAATTATAGCTGACAGACACTGTTCGCTTTTCCCCGGCTTTCATGAAAATACGGTGTGTAATTTCCTGGGCGGTGGGCTCGATGTCTTTGATTTCTTTTCCATCCACTTCAAATCGAAAATTGTCATACAACGCTTTCCGGGATGGAAATCTGTAGCTGAACCACATATCCCGATCTTCGCCCGTCGTATTCTGAATTGTGTACGCTCCCGTAAACTGGACTCTGTAGGTGGCATACCAGAGCAGCCCTTTCTTCCGGTGCTTCAAACGGATCCCCACATTTACGTCGCTGGCAGTCAGCGGAAGACCGTGCCGGACGCATTTTGATTTCTTTATGGTGACGCTCTTTCCCTCTCGAATTTCACTTTCTTCAATGGGTATTTTTGTCTTGTAGTAGAATTCCGGAGCCACCTGGGTCTGTGGTGTCCCCCACAGCTTCCCAACCGTGTTCCTCAACTTTCTGTCCTGTTGACTGGTACGGGCAGTCATTACACCGGCAAGTATCATCCACGCGAATGTCGCAAAGGCAAAAATGCCCACAAGGATTGAGATTCGTTTGATCATGTTGACCTCCATAAAAAGAAATTGTTCCGATGGAACTCACTCCAATATGAACGTGGAATTTGAAAAAAAGGTGGAATCTGTGTGAATTCGAGGTGAAGTGGCGATTTTTTCAGGGGAAATCGGTTCAGTTTGGCTACATTGGCAGCCGCAGCGTGGCAATAACGCCGCCGTTTGGCCTGTTCTCCAGTGTAATAGTTGCCCTATGGAGGAGCGCCACTTCCCGGACCAGTGCCAGTCCAAGGCCGGAGCTCTTTTGGCCTGTATCCGGCCGTGCAAGGGAATAGAAGCGGTCAAAAATCCTGTCTACTGCGTAGTTCGGAATTCCCGTGCCCTCATCCAGTACGTGAATCACACCATGGGATTCTTCCCGGAAAACTTTCACAGTAACGGTACGGCCCTCAGGTGAAAACGCAATTGCGTTTTGAATAAGATTTTCAAGGGCCTGTTGAAGCAGAAAGCGGTCTCCCGGAACTGTAAGCTCACGATCTCCTTCAATCCGGCAGGATATCGAGCGGGCAGAATGAAGAACCGCGAGCGAGTCTGTTGTTTCTTTTGCGAGCTCAAAAAGGTTCACCGACACCACATTGTCAAGTGTCTTCCTTTTTTCAACCATGGCCAGATTCAACATGCGGTCCACAATCTCCCGAATGCGGTCACCCTCACGGGAGATGTTGTTCAGGAATTGACGCCTTGCTTCTACGTCCATGTCCTCGTTCAATAGTTCAGTCGCCCCACGAATGGCGGATAGCGGGCCCCTCAGCTGGTGGGTCAGGGCTTGTACCGTTTCTTCAACATAGCGCTTTCCTTCCAGTTCTGTCTGCATATCAACAAGTGCTTCTCCCAGCACACGCATTTCTCCACTTCCAAGGACGGGAAGCGGCTTGCGCGGCTTTTTCCCAACGGAACGGGCATACAATTCCAATCGCTTGACAGGTCCGGTAATCCAAAGGGAAATAAGGTAACTGACCAGGAGAACCATGAGAAAAGCAGAAGCGGCAAAAACAAAAATCTTCCTTCTTGAACTTTGAACAAAGAGATTCAGATTCGCCACCGGGCTGGCCACTGTAACCACTCCGACAATCTTTCCGTCATACTTGACAGGTGCGGCAACATAATAAATGGATGTCAACGGATTCGTCGGATCTTCCCGGGTGGCCCGGGCTCCATATTTGCCCTGCAACGTAAGGAAAACGTCGTTCTTTTTTGAAAAATCGGCACCTTTCGCCCGGCCGTCATCCGAGTCAAATATGACGATTCCCCGCTGGTCGGTGACGTAAACGCGAACATCAACTTTTGACTTTGTAAGCTCGTATATTTTTGCGGAAAATCTGCGGCTCTTACTTCCATTGAAAACAAGGGCCAATCGCTCAACCGCAGGTGTGGGGGATTCCATATCCGTTTCGATGACACCGGCCAGGATGTTGGCCATGTCTACCAGGGAAACTTCTGTGGCCTTCGCGAGTTGAGAGCGCACATCACCCGCGACAAATCGGACCAGAAAGAAGAATCCGGCACCCAGCAAAACAGCAAATCCGAGAAAAATTCGCCATTTGATCTTCACGTTCTTTCCTTTAGAGAATAGCCGAAACCCCGGTGGGTGCGGATCGGATCATCATCCGGGCGGATTTCCCTCAGCTTGTTGCGAATGGTCTTGATATGGGTATCTACTGTTCTGAGGCCGCTTATATCCGGAACATCCCATGCCAGTTCCATCAACATCTCCCGCTTGAACACCATCCCGGGACGCCTTATCAGCGCGCATAGAATCCGGTACTCGTAGCGGGATAGTTCGAGTGGCGTCCCGAAAAACGTGATCTGCTTGCGGGATTCATCCACTTGAAAGTCGGG
>CAZRHT010000101.1:0-4536 GCA_964599895.1 uncultured Holophagae bacterium | reverse complement strand
GAGTAGTGCAAGTGCGCGCGGGGAAACTGAGTGAATCGGCCTTTTCCGTCCTTTCTGAACTCATCACCCATCACCCTTTCTGAGTATGGGTTGGTGTAGGAGTAGGTGTAAGAAAAATCAGGGGATTGACAAGAGTAGTGCAAGTGCGCGCGGGGAAACTGAGTGAATCGGCCTTTTCCGTCCTTTCCTTTCTGAACTCATCACCCATCACTCTTTACCCTTCTCTGCTTTCCCCACATCTTCCACATGCCAACATTCATGAACAACTGGCGGATGTAGATAAGAATGGGCACGACAAACCAGATTGACAGTTTGTCCAATCCTACCAGCCGCCGCCGTTGCAGTAACAGTTTATAGGGTCTTGACCACATTCTCAGAGCAAACTGCAAGATCAGATGCACACCCATGAGGCCCGCTAAAGCCAGGAAGGGATGAAACCAAAAAGCCAAAACGAGCAAGGCAAGCCCGAAAAAACACCACATTGGAGATCCCTTTTCCAATGCAATATTTATCAATCCCGGTTTGTTTAAGGAATATTTGGTTACGCCAACACCTATATTCCATTTTGCATAGTTGGCCAGTGGACCGTGGGGCTTGTGATAAATTTTCATTTGTGGCTCATATTGCAAACAATGGCCTTTCAAATATAACCGTCGGCTCATATCAACATCTTCCCCCCCGCTGTCAAAGTCAAGGTTATATCCGCCAACCCCTTCCAATGTTGATTTGTAAAATGCCCCGTTGCAACCGGAAATGAATGTTATACCGTCAGAGTCAATTACCGTATTGGCGTCCAGACCAATGCCTCCCCCCCCGGGATGGCCTACCGCCCCAATGCATCGATCCAACCAAGCGGACCCCGGCGGAGGGAAAGCGTCTCCACCCAAGCCCACCGCTCTGGGATGCGTTATGAACCCACTTGCAATACCCTTCAGCCAAGAGGCCGGAATTATGGTATCAGCATCCGCAAATGCAATGATGTCAAATCGGGCAGCCTTAAGCCCTTCATTTCGCTGTCGACTGAACCCAGCCTCACTTTTAATCAGTCGAACGGCCTCATATTCCAAAACAATGGACGGAGTTTGATCCGTGGAAGCGTCAACTACAATAATTTCGAACAGGGTCGGTGGATAATCTATCTTTACGAATGAGTCCAGACATTCCCTTATATTCCCTTCTTCATTCTTTGTAATAATGATTACGGAAATCCCGGGCAAAGAAATATTGTCAGCCCTGTTCATGAAAAACTTCCGCGCTTACAACACATCCTTCAAACACACGGTAATCGTATACGCAATTGCGGCAAAACGTGAATTCGTCCCTGTTTGCCTGGAACCGGCTTCGAAAACCTTCCGCTTCGGGAGAAAACCAGATTTCATCGAAATGCTGATCATTGATATTTCCGAAAGGATGCTGGTACTGCAGGTCAAACTCGCAGGAAATTATTTCGCCATCTGGGAACAGAGTTGGTTTCGTCCAGGGAAACCTGCACTTAAACCTTCCAGGCTTCCGATCTGCTCGAAACCATTTTGAATATCTGTACCAACGATATTCTTCCTGTTCCGGAGCAAATATCTTGTCTCTTTCAGGATCACACTGACCGTCCTGCCTTGTGGAAAAGGCCTTGTAACTGACCATATCCACACCCAGATCCATGGCCAGTTTCCGGAATTCATTCACCTCATCTTCATTATCCCGTGAAACCACCATCCTCAGATTCAAAATGGGGCCAACCCCGCCGTTCGCCTCCTTTGCAGTCACAAGCATACGGATGTTGCTCAGAACTCGCTCCAGATTGCCGCCTCGTCTCTGCGCAGCATAGCTTTCCTCCTCAGTTCCGTCCACAGCGACAATTAATGCCGTCAAACCACATTTTACAAGTTCTTCCGCCTGAACTTTCGTCAATTGGTTCAAGTTAGTGCTGGATACAGTGAGGATATTGCGATCGGTGGCGTATCTCACCATTTTCGCCAGTTCAGGGTTCAAAATCGGCTCCCCCCAGCTCCAGAGAATTATATAAAGCAGGGTGTCTCCGGCTTCATCTACAAATTTTTTGAATGTATCAAAGGGCAGCAGCATTCGTGCCTTTGTTGAGTCATCTTTGGATGGACAGATGCGGCAGTTCAGATCACACACATTTGCAGGCGAAATATGCGCCATATAGGGTCGTCCCATGGTCCGTGCAATCGGAAACAATCGGTTCAGACCGACCTTGACCAGGTTCCATCGTTTGCGCCGTGAAAGACGGGTGGCGGACAGTGGAATTCGGTCAAATTGAAAATTCAGCTGTCTTCTAAACAGTAGACTGAACGCGCTTTTTATCAGGAATTCCGCTCTCATTGAGCCCCTTTCTCCTTCTTACATTTTTGAAGAATGAATCGGAGTTTACCGATGATCTCCGGTTCGTGACAATCCATTTCCATGGAACGATGAAGCCATTCGCCGCTTTCAAGAACCCGGTTCAATTCTCTTGTATCGTAAGCGGCCATTACCCGCCCTTCCTCTTCCATTCTTTTGACAAACTCTATCTGGTGATTGTCCACATGCTCACCAAGGTCCGCTCGTCTGGGGAGTACCAGGGGGATTTTCCTTTGTTCCAGTGCCATCAGTACTGAACCGACCCCCCCATGGGCGATTACGAGATCGGCCGCATGGACGGACTCCTGCAATTCGTCGAAACTGAGAAAGGGAACGGCCTTACAGTGTTGAAATAGGAATTTGTTGTGACCACTTTGTACCAGGGTGTCAGCCGGAATCCAGCCCTTACCGGCGGCCTCATCCACTGCTCGCAAGAGTCGTTCGTAGGGTTTTCGCTCCAGGCCGACAGTAACAAAAACTCTCATATTACCTGTCCCCCAAATTCCGCCTTTCTGTATCGTTCGGCCAGCTCGGGCCATTGAACCAGAACATGTTTTGCAATGGGGTAAACCAATTTCCCCGTTAACGAAAATCCCGTAATGCGGGTATAGGATTCCACATACACAGTCGGGATACGCATCAACCAGCCGATGTAAGCAAATGGAAGGGCGATTCCGGCGCCGGTGGTCACAATCATATTCGGCTTTTCCCGCCACAAGGCCCGAATCGCAACGCCCATATTTTTAATCAGGTTCCATACATTGCGATTGGTAGGATGATATCCGATAATAACCTGTTCGCCTTTCAGCAGGCACCGGGAATCAGGTCCTTCAAATGTCACCCAGAACCGCTCCATTCCTTCCCATGCCGACCGCATACGGAACAACTCCAGCAGATGACCGCCGGTGGAACAGACCAGACAGACCTTCATTTCGAACCTGCCTGTTCGTATAATAGGTCCCGCCAGATATCCAGTGGCCGGTCCAGAAGGACTTCAAGCTTATTGATTTCCGATGCATAGAGTCCTGTCAGGGTGCGGCGTACCATCTCTGGCAGAGGTTCCGGCCGTATAAGTCGACTCAATGCAGCCATTTTCATTCTGCGACGAACCTGATAAGGCAAAAGGCGCTTCAGACCTGATTTCCAGAAACTGGGCCCCATAAATGAGCTTGTCACGAATTTTGTGAGACCATTGCGATGAACACCGGAAGGGTTCACCCGACGGCCGATCAACAGGGAAGGATGCATGGGAATTTCAAGAAATTCAGCCAATTCCCCCATGAAAACCGGAATATTGGAGAAAAATTCCTCATGGATCCAGATACGCATATTGGGAAATGCCTCCCGCCACGCGCGAATCTGTTCAGAATACATCCCAAACCCAACATAATCATATGAATAAGAAAACTTCTCCTTCATGCGTTGTTGAATCACGTTCGGTTGGACAGCTTCTTCAAAAGAAAGAGGCTCCTTCATTCGAGAACATTTCAACAGGTAGTGGGACCACGCGCGCTGAACCGGATTTCTCAGCAGGATGACGATTTTGAGCTCAGCCGCTTTCTCACCATACAATTTTCGAATGTTCCGGATGACCGTATCATGATCGTAGAGATACCAGACAGACGCTTCCCCACATTTCTGGTCCTTTCCTGCGTCTTGAAAAAGATCGAGATAGTCGTCCATATCCGCTATTGTCCAGTCCTCCACAACTTCACCAACATGCCATTCCATTCGTTTGCCCACATTCCAGAGAGAAAGGAACATCGGTTCTTTCTCATCCGGCATGAAGATATCCGGATGATTTCGCAAATACTCAAACAGTGCAGTGGTTCCCGCGCGGGCCGCCCCCGGTATCAGGAAATCCGGCAACCGTATACTTCGCCCCTCATAAGAAATGATCATATCAGGTTGTTCTCCCCTTCTTCTGAATCAAAAGTATATCAGGGCTCGCCTGTGTTCACAAGACAAATAGGATTGAATCCCTTTAAGGTTGGGAGAGGTAAGAAAAAGCACCTGCAGCGCGATCCGCCGACTACTAAATATTGGGTTTTGAGTGTTGAATGAAAAGAAAATTCAGGTAATTGCTCATTCCCGTCTTTTCTTCGCTCATCACTCATCACCCATCACCCTTTCTGAGTATGGGTTGGTGTAGGAGTAGGTGTAAGAAAAATCAGGGGA
>CAZRHT010000100.1:0-4636 GCA_964599895.1 uncultured Holophagae bacterium | reverse complement strand
GATTATTCGATGTAGAATTTGAGCCTTGCCGCGACGGCCGTTTCGCAGACCTTGCAGAAGGGTTTTTCTCCCTTGCTGAACATGATGCAGTCAAGCTGGGGCCGATATAATCCATCTGAAATGTAGCCGGCCCCTTCAAATGCGCCGACTTTGTCTTTTTCCGGATTATTTGCGAAGAATTGGTTTACCCATGCTACGTTCTGCTCAGACAATTTGGCTGCACGTGCTTTCAATTCCCTGATTTGATCAGCCGATGCGCCATCTCGGGTCAGTTTTGCTATTTTGCCGTCCAGAAGACGACGTTTCTTCTGATAATCTAAATTATGGCGGTCATATTCCGCTTTTCCCCACGATGTCGGGATCGAAATACCGGGGCTGACCAGTTGCTGCCATTTCAAATGTTTGGGGTCTAATAGTGCAGTGATGTTGGGCTCCAGCGGTTCCACTCCCTTGGGGTAAAAGTCATCATAAGTAACAGCGGAAGAATAGTATTCGTCAGCCAGGCCCGCAAATGCGTGACCGAATTCGTGGAGAAAGACATAATCACGATAGGGGTTGTCTGCGGTAAAAACGCAGAAAAAATTGTAGATACCGCCGCCCCCGTAGCGGGGACTGTTGACCATTACCACCGCAATATCGTAGGGAACAGCACCGGCAATATCCCGGAGGTCCCGGTTGTCTTCGGTGAGGAGGTAACGGGGCAGTCCCAGTGAATTAAATGAAGCATTCACCGCTGTTCGCTTGTAAATACCACGGGTCGGTTCTGTGCACCCGCTGTCGGGCGACGGACGAAAAGCAAGGGTAATGTTGATATGGCCGCGAAAGCGGTTGTAAGGAGCCATGTTCAGCAGTTTATCGGCAAAGTACTTTGCATCAGATACTGCTTTGCTCCGTTCTGCTCCGGTATAACCGTCTGCCACAATTGCCAGATCCATAGAGTGGTGGGGATCGGTGTTTCCGCTTATGGGTATAGTCTCAGTATTCTCGTCTCTTTTAAGCTGGATAATATCCACTCTATTCGGATCGATTTCCTGTCGGAAAATCTCTTTCAGGGAGTTGTCCCGATTACGGGAACTGATGGTCAGGCGGACACGATTCCGGGGAAAGGGAATTAATGCGGTTTCAGAAAAGGCCCGTTTAATTCCGTTGGCAGCAGGTTTTGTCGTGGCGTACTCTCCGAAGATCGAGTTGAATCCCCGGGAAAAAATCAGTTTTCCGCTCATGCTGTCAAAAACCCTGATGAAATAGCGTCCATTATTGAAAGTGTCAATTGCATGGTCCGGGGAGCCTGCCCAGACCGGTGTCTTGTACATGTGGTCAACTGCGTACAATTCAGATGTTTTGTCCCCGATATGAATCAGGTCTACGCGAAGGGTTGCATTTTCAAAAAACTGATTGAATCCAACCGGTTCATTGGCCAGGAGAGGAAAAATAATGCAAAGCGAAAAAACAACGAATACCAGGCGTTTCATCTTCATTTCTGGTTCTCCATGGTTCTAATTTAAGGCTACAGAAGCATCTTTGTTTTTCATCTCTCGACGGGCCCAATTCTTCTTCTTTTGTTTTACCCGTCTCATTTGGATAGTTTCGACCGGTGTGAAGGTTTTACCATCAGGCGATTGAGAGAAGATAACCTGCAGATTGCTCTGATTTGTAACCTTGAAAATCAACCGGGCTTGTTTCTCTGCTTGATTTCCATTTCCCTCGTCGCTTTGGAAAGTAAGCGTCATCCCGTCTTTGGAAACGCTTTGCAGCTTGTAGCGACTTACCTGGCCATCAGAAGTAAATTCCCTGTACAGGATGCTTTTTTCTGTGGGGTCATAACTGAAGAAACCGGCTGATTCTTGAAGCTGACCAGTTTTTTCACCATTCTTTGGCTTGAACCGAGCCGTTGTCTTGTTCACGAAATGGTTTTCACCCAGTGCAAAGGCAAAGACCTGCTTCACAACAGATGGCCCATTTGTTCCCTCTCCCCTTCCAACCCATTTCCCCGAAAGAGGCACCAGCGGAGCCAGAGTCGATGCGGGCTCTGCCGCTGCAAGCTGGGGAGAAAGAAGCAGTGTAAGGATTGCCAGGGAAAGTGTGAACATCTGTTTTCTGTTCATTGATGACCTCCTCATGTGTCCTGAGTCGATTTACGAAACCGGGGTCAGCCAGTTAAATCTGTCTTCCAGTTCTCCGTTCAAGATTCCAAATAGGGAATCCTGGATCGTCTTTGTGACCGGGCCGCGCTTGCCACTTCCAATGGCAATACGGTCTACTGAAGCAATGGGGGTAATTTCAGCCGCGGTTCCGGTGAAGAAGATTTCGTCTGCAATGTACAGCCATTCACGGGGAATGGCTGTCTCCACAACCGGGATGCGGGCTTCGTCTGCGATCCGAATAACGGAGTTTCGGGTAATGCCAGGCAACATGGATTCAGAGTAGGGGGGGGTGTGCAGTTTATCGTCTTTCAGCAGGAAGATGTTTTCCCCGCTACCTTCAGAAACATGCCCACGGGTGTTGAGGCAGATGCCTTCATCATAACCGTCAACGATTGCTTCCATCTTGATGAGCTGTGAATTCATATAGTTTGCACCGGATTTGGCCATTGTGGGCATGGTGTTGGGTGCCAGTTTTGTCCAGGTGCTGATTTTGACATCCACACCTTTTTCCAGTGCTTCCGGTCCGAGATACGCCCCCCATTCCCACACTGCTATCATCACTTCTACCGGGCAGGGAAAGGGATTGACCCCCATTGTCTTGAACCCTCGATATACAAGGGGCCGGATATAACATGATTTCATGTTGTTGGCGCGGATCGTTTCGAGGATGGCGTCATTGATTTCATCCCGGGTATAGGGAATTTCCGTTCGGTACATTTTAGTGGAATTAAATAGACGGTCGGTGTGTTCCTTCAGGCGGAAAACTGCTGGCCCGGTCTTGGTTTCATAACAACGGATTCCTTCAAAGAAAGAACTACCATAGTGGAGCGCGTGCGATAGAATGCTGACTTTTGCGTCTTCCAGATTGACAAATTCACCGTTCATCCAGATCTTAAGGTCCGGTCGAAACATGTTTCCTCCTGTTTGTGAGAGCGGTTGCCCCAATCAGCAGGGCCTCCATTGAAAAAAATTCTGGTTCTTACCATGATCATGTCATTCGCTCAGGGGATTCAAATCAATTTCAACTCATTCTACCATTGAACGCTCTGGGATTCAAAGGGAAGACAAGGAAGAAGGGGGTTGGCTCTCCAATTAGGGAATGTGATGGATACTTCAAGAATAGGAGGGAAAACTCAGGTCCCACATAAAGTTATCCTCTTTAAGCGGGAGGAAACATTCTTCTCAAGCTCCCGTATGAGCAGAGGTACCAAGATGACAGTCAAGTGGAAGAGGGTGGGAATTATTCCTGAAAATCTTCTGGATTTCTTCATCAGCAGTAGTGTGCGTTTGTTTCTCCATCAAGCCAACCATTAAACTCAAACAAGGACTATATTGGTATGAAGCGACTGTTTTCACTTAATGCTGTTTCAAGGATTGCTTTCCTGTTATTGACACCTGTTTTTTTCCAGTATTTTGCATTTGGTTTTATATGGCACTCAATTTATTGGGGCGTCGTTACTTTTGTCGTGCTGATCTGGATGGGGTTTATCCTGATAACGCCGCTTGTGGGAAGAGTCGGCTGTGGCTGGTTTTGCTTCATGGGAACTGCGTACGATCTATCAAGCCAGCATGCCCGTAGAGCCACAAAATGGAACAAGCCAAGAATATGGGTGAGATTCCTGATTCTCGTTCCTTTTTTTGCTTCCGCCATCGCTTTTTATTTTGTGAATTCAGGAAGGGGGGTTACTCATGGTTTCGCCGTCATCCCTTCCTTCCTTGCCCTTGATTTCAGTATGCATTATAAAATCGCGTGGATGATTGACGTTTCACTCGCCGTGATATTTGGGCTTTTGCTGGACAGAAGATGGGGTTGCAGAAATTTGTGTCTCATGGGCACCTTGTGTGCAGCCGGTGCGAATTACTCACGCCTTATTCCTGTGGTAGATGTGAACAAGTGTACATTCTGCGGAAAATGTGAACAGGATTGTCTTCTGAGGATCCCAATGCTGGATTACATAAAGAACAACAAGGGCCTGATAACAAATTCCGAATGTATCCTCTGTGGGAAATGCATTGAATCCTGCAGATATAATGCGGTAACGTTGAAATTTGTCTGGAATAGAAAGAAATACAAAGCCCAGGTCCAGGTTTCCAGCCAACAAACGTAGGAGTGCCCAGTCTGGCCAGTGTTTCGGTCGGCACGCAGTGGATGAATTGATAAGGCATGTCCTCAGAAGATTCAGTTGAAAGATATTAAACACCGAAGGGAGTAGAAAAACCTGGCGTGACGGGTATTTCCCTGGAGTCCCTTTACAGAACGGCAAAACATTTATAGAATAGAAAGACCATTGGCTATGTAGAAAACCATGAAAGTTAGTGCTGATGAAGTGATCTGAGGTTTCCGTCCAGTGCGCTTATGAATTAATAGGCTGGAAAAGGAGCGTTAATGTCAAAATCTGACTTAGTCCGAAGGGTGTTCAAGGGCCTCGTCATCCTCGTCGGCCTCATATTTTTTGTTGCAGTCGGATGGTTTGCCCACATCATCATCGGTG
>CAZRHT010000099.1:0-5133 GCA_964599895.1 uncultured Holophagae bacterium | reverse complement strand
TTGAGGGACTTCAGCCCGGCGGACAGTTGACCATTACAAGCGACGTGGAGAATTTTCCCGGTTACGCCAGCATCATGGGACCGGAATTGATGATGAAGATGCGGGAACACGCCGTAAAATTTGACCTGAACATTCTCTCTGATCTGGTTGACTCAGTTAATCTGAAACAGCACCCGTTCAGCATTCACACGATGAACGGTGAAACATTGACGGCTAATGCCATCATCGTGGCAACCGGCGCATCCGCACGCTTCCTCAAAATCCCGGGTGAGCAGGAATTCATGGGACGGGGGGTCAGCGGCTGCGCCACCTGCGACGGTTTCTTTTTCAGAGACAAAGTTGTGATGGTGGCAGGTGGCGGTGACACAGCAATGGAAGATGCGACCTATCTGACCAACCACGCCCGCAAAGTTTACATTGTGCACCGCAGGGATGAACTGCGCGCCAGCAAAATCATGCAGAAAAAGGCAATGGACAACCCAAAGATTGAGTTTATCTGGAGCACGATTCCCCTGGAAGTTATCGGGAACGAGAAGGTTGAGAAAATCCGGCTGAAAAATGTTAAGACCGGCGAAGAATTTAGTCAGGAAGTGGATGGTTTCTTTGTTGCCATCGGGCACAAACCCAACACCGGGTTTCTGGCCGGACAAGTAGAACTGGACGAAACCGGTTATATCAAGACCCGGCCGGATTCCACCTACACCTCGGTAGAAGGGGTATTTGCCGCTGGGGACGTTCGGGACCATGTGTATCGTCAGGCAATCACGGCAGCCGGTTCCGGCTGCATGGCCTCCATTGACGCAGAACGCTGGTTGGAAGATAAAGGGTTGAAGGGCTGATTTTGTACAGAGGCCGAGGAAATTGATCCCAAAGTTTAGTTTATGTTATTGATTTTTGGAAGACTCGTCGTCACTCTTTTTTTGCTGGTTGCACTGGTCTTATCCATGACCGGGTTTGCCGGAAGTGTAGTGGCATTCCTCACAGCAGTCATTTACGGCTGGGCGACCGGATTCCAGACAATGACTGGCCATGTGCTCCTGATACTTTTTATCCTTACGGCAACTGCAGAGACGATTGAAGTCTTATCCGGGACCATAGGTGCCAGGACCTTCCAGGCGTCAAAACAAGCCGTTTGGGGCTCTATGATCGGGTTATGTATCGGATTTCTCTTTGCTTTTGCCACATTTCAGTTCTATCTGATTCCCGTCGGCCTTGTGGTAGGAGTTGTGGTCGGTGAACAGATTGCGGGTCGAACGGAGGCCAGAATTATTTTCCGCTCCGTTGTCGGCGTCCTCATCGGAAAAGTTGGTGGAATTATCCTGAAATCAATTATTACGCTCACAATGGCCATCATTATTTTTGTCCACCTTTTTCCTTGATAAGTGCCTTTGCCGACATCAAAATAAGAGGATGAAGGGTAAACGTACCCACCACCTCTTTCAGCTCCGATTTTGTCAATCCTTTCAAAGAAACAAGCGCCGTGGTTAAGTCAGATTTCTTGCTGTAAACGAGGGCCTTTCGAACGGACCGTCGATTCTGCCACAATCGGTTATCCACAATCTGAATGGAGAATTCCGGCGTCATTGCAGGGGAGTTGATCAGCCTCACCAGAGCGCTTTCTGTCATCCTGGGGTTTTCCAGCAGAATCCCAAACAACCCGGGCTGGTCCTGCTTCATCACCCACGGGAAAAGTCTTGGGGCACATGCTCTGGCAAAGGCCTTCCATTCACCGGTTGCAGCACGCTCCATCCGCCGCTGCAACAACTGCGTAACTCTCTGCTTTGCCCGTTCCGGTACTGCAGGACAATTCAGTACCTTCAGCAGATCACGCCAGAACAGATGAGGAAATACCGCCTCTCTGAGCACTTCAGGAGTTCGTGGATGAATCGCCAACCCAACCCAGATCGCGTGGGCATGGGTTTCCTGTCGATTCTTTTCAAATATTTCTTCCAGAATTGATGCCGACGTCGCCGGATTCAGCACCAGCCGCCTCATCTCCTTCAGTTCCACCATAGCCTCCAGGGCGGATCGTGCAGAACAATACCGCTACCGCTGTCAATTGAATCAAATCAAGGGGAATTGCGGACACCGGCTTGAACCGGTATGCGTGTTCCCAGAAAAGGTAAAAAAACACGTATAATATCGAAGAAACAAGATATCCGGGCAAAGCGGGTGACAAGACTCCAACAAGTCCCTTCACACGGGAAATCGCGTATACAAGTGCCCCCAACGCCAGAACGCCCGGAAAAACAACCGGAACTCGGAATCCGTCGTATCGGGCCAGAACCAGAAACAACGTCGTGAGCAGCAACAGAGATAAACGAAATGGGACTTTTTTGTCGTACAGAAATAAGAAAAGAAGGCCAAAGGAAACAGCTCGAAAAGCCGCAGCCGGAGAAACAATAAGAAAGGCAATCTGAGCCAAAAGAAAAATCCAGGGACGGGGAGCAACAAGTAGAAAGAAAAAGGTCATTCCCACGAGAAAATAATCAGGAGATGTGTTTGGAATCAAAAAATACGCGAACCACTGACACCCGTATATGAAGATTAGTGTGTCAGTTCGTTTCAACAGGTTCATTGGTTTCAATTGTCTGCCATTGAATCGAAAATGGGATTCTAAGTCCGTACTGGCCAGGTAGCATATACCGTTCCTCTCCCACGGTAATCATGCTTCCGGGCTTCACAGAAAAATCACTTTTTATGATTCGATGAAGCTCGTCCATCCTTGTTTTTTCAAGGCGACTGAATTCCTTCAACTTCTCCACGTCTGTCTGATGGTCAATCCGGCTGTAAGCCGGGAAGAGCTTTCCAACAGGACTATGGAATGACAGCGCAAATCCAATCATAAAGAGGATACCCACAAAAATTGCCACTGGTGTGCTGTACTCTTTCCGTTCTTCCGTATACCGATAGTAATCCGAAACGGCCGGGATCGTATATTCGGTCTTTTCGATGAAACCACCTTCGAATAAATCATACAGACTTCGATACGTTTCGAATTCTATCAACTTAGATTTGTCTCCGATTTCCTTGGCTGATGAAACACCATCTATCAGTTGTAAAACATATACCTGGTCGTGCGGCAGGTTGACTGAATCCAAATCAGTTCCCACAATGGGCTCATCGAACGAAGAGGAAAAAGAATCTTTCACTTTCGCAGCCTTGTCTGTTCGCTTGAAGACCACATACGGATCATTTATAACCCGTTCGATCAGCGGCCATTCATCCAGCATACGCAGACCTTCCATCAGGATACTTTCAGTGGAAATGGGCTCAAAGTTCTCCTGGTCAAAATCCACTACGTCCCGTGGAGAAAAGTGATAGTGACCGTTTTTCCACCGAAAAAGGCTATATACAATTTGAAGAACTTGATTCTTCAGGGCCTCCTGCAGATCTGAGGAACCAATGAATCCATTTTCCACCAGGACTTGTCCCAACCGCTGAAGGCTCTCAGCCTGTATTTCCAGCGCACGATTCAACTGCTCCTGAGAAATCACCCCCCTCTTGACCAGCACATGCCCCAGTCTGGATTCTGTCTGTTCGGATTCCTTTTCAGAACCCACAATCGTGCCGTTCTGGAAACTGACCCGGACCAAATCATCACCCTCTCTCAAAATCAACATACCTGTCTTTTTCTGAATCCCAATCAATTGGAAAATATCGGCAAGACTGAAATCCTTTAGCGTTCCTTCAAGTGCCATTTACTCTTCTCCCAGGGTCGGCAAAATGCCGAACAGGTTTACGATGATAAGCAGGACAATGATTAAAAGGAATGGCAAGGCCAAAAACCAGCTGCCAAATAATTTGATTTCACCCAGAACCAGCAACAGAGAACCGAAAAACACAAAATACAACAACACACCACGGATTGCGCCTCCTGTAACAAAAACACCGTAGCTACCAGGCACAAGAAATCCGATCACACCCTGCACAATTTTGCGGACCCGATTGTATCTGCGAATACTTTCAACCTTTGCCATTCTTTTTCCGGAATCCAGATTTTCCTTCTTCACAAAAACAGTCACACACTGCTTACACATGCTGTCATTATGAGATTCCAGGAACCGGAAGGCATTTCCACAGCGGGAACAACTTTCCGACATGTCCCGATCCCTGAACAGAAATGAAAGGGACAAAAACAGGAGTAACAGCATAATGACAAACAACATTTCCTTTTTGCCCGAAACTCCACCAGACGGTGAGGAATTTTCAAAATCCATCTTGAATATCTTGCTGTAAAGAAATGGGACCCCAGGCACTTCCAGAAGTGGCGCCGGTCGCTTGATCTGATCCAGCAGCGTCGAAATAGTGTGATCAGCATCTTTTTCATAGGTTGACTTTAATTCGCTATCCGATTCTGAGAGATTGTAGGTACTCAGCATAACAACAGCCAGATTGTAGCCAGGTGATTCCAGTTCTTTGGATTTTTGTGCAGCTTCCCTGAAAAAGTCACGGGCCAGCTCGAATTCATTGAGATGAAAATAGGCAACGCCAATATTGTTCAGCGCAAAAGGATACAGATAAGAAGAAGAATTAATTTCTTTATAGAACGAAATGGCGTCCGAAAACTGTCCCCGTCGCATACGATTGGTCGCTTTTGAAAATAGTTCCAATTGGGGTTTCGGATTAAATCCTTCCACTTGCGAAAATGGCATCTGCAATGACCGGTAATAGAGAAACTCGGGAGAAGAAACCTGGTTTCCAACCCTGGCCGTATAGGCAAACCCCAACACAAAGATAATGGTCAACCCGATACTCAGGACCAGTCCAATCCTTTCTCTTTTCGCGATGTAGGGTGAAAGAAGTAATATCCAGTACATCGGCAGGTACTTCACTGGTACTGTGAAAAGAACAGGCAAAAGATAAAGCAGTGAAACCGCCACCACTCTCAGAAAATTTGACGAAATACGCGCCTCCATATAGCGGGTAATATCGTGGTGAAAACAACGACCATATTTTATCATTGCAATGATACCGAAAATGGCGAAAAACGACATGCCAAGGAAATATAGGCCCTCAAATATATTCTGGAGAACTCGGACAACATTCAACGGATCCTTCAAAATAGCGCCAAGCGTTCTCACAAATGAGCCCAGAGCCACCTTTACTTTACCTGCCAAGATCAACCTGTCA
>CAZRHT010000098.1:0-5250 GCA_964599895.1 uncultured Holophagae bacterium | reverse complement strand
CATAATGGGAGGGGTGAACATCACGAACTTCAAACCCCGCCCTTTCCCGGCTCAAACCACCCGGTCCCAGAGAGGATAGTCGGCGTTTATGCGTAATCTCAGAAAGAATATTGGTCTGATCCATGAACTGGGATAACTGGCTTGAACCAAAAAACTCCCGAATAATTGCCATCACCGGTTTTGCGTTGATCAGTTCCTGCGGCATCAGCTGATCGATATTGTCATAAACCGACATTTTTTCTCGAATAGCCTTCTGGATTCTCACCAGGCCTACACGAAACTGGTTCTCCAGCAGTTCCCCCACTGATCGAACACGGCGGTTGGAGAGATGGTCAATGTCATCTGTGGATCCCAGATTGGCCTGCAGTTTGAAAAAATAGCGAATCGCCACAATGAAATCATTCACTGACAGTGTCCGTTCGTTCAAATCTGTCTTTGTCCCCAATTTCGTATTGAACTTCAAACGACCCACGCGGGAAAAATCGTAGCGATCCCCGTCAAAGCACAGGCTTACAAATAGCTTCTGGGCACTTTCCAGGGTGGGAGGGTCACCGGGACGCAGTTTCCGGTACAATTCAATCAGCGCGTCTTCCGGGTTGTCCACACCGTCCTTCTGGAGCGAATTGCTAAGCATACTACCCATCTGGTCATCCTCAGGGAGAATCGTCTTAAGGGTCGTAATGCCCGATTCCCGGAGATGTTCAATGATTTCAGGAGTCAAGTCCTGGTTTGCTGCCAACAGCAGCTCACCGTTTTCATCTAAAACGGGCTCCAGATTCCGTATCATGTCAAATTCTTCCACCTCAAAACACACCTGACTGATTTCAGCGACTCGTCTCAACGTGGATTTTTTGAATTTATTTCCCTCAGACAGAAGCCTTTTCCCGCTTGCATCCTCCAAGTCCATTCCCACCTTTTTACCGATGAGACATGAAGAAGGAGACAGGAAAATCTTGTTGTCGTCTCCCAGTGTCGTGTCATGCACAGTGTAATATTCACGGAGAAACGAAGCATCGTCTGAAAATCTATCGTCCAGAAAGCCAAAGCATTTTAGAAAAATACCCGCATTGAACTTCCGTTTTCGGTCAATCCGTATGTACAGAATTCGCTTCTTTGTATCATACTCGAATTCTACCCAGGCTCCCCGATAGGGAATCAGTTGCAGCGAGTAAATGCGCTTGTCATTGTCGTACTTGTAAAAAACACCTGGGGAACGGTTCAACTGGTTTACAACAACCCGTTCAGTTCCATTGAAAATAAAAGTACCCCGCTCCGTCATGACAGGGATATCACCGAAATAGAGCTCCTGTTCTTTGATGTCTCGAATGGCCCGATTTCCGGCAGTGTCAGGTTCTTCAAATATGGTCAGGCGGAATCTGACCTTCATTGGTACAGCATATGTCATTCCGCGTTCTTCACATTCTTCCATTGAGTATGCAGCCTTAAGGCTCGCCGGTGCCTCACAGATGGAGCAGATATCCACGGTGTTCTCATTTCGATATCCGCACTTTCCGCAGGTTGCATAAGAATCTGTCGTATCTTCAACATACACAGAAGCGCCACACTGTGTACACTGAATCCTGTTATGTTCAATCCCTTTCAGGTGTCCACACTTACACTCCCAGTCTCCTACTGCATACTCAACAAACTCCAGCTTGGCCAGCCCGCGATAGTCTTCAATATTAAACACGCTTTTGAACGCCGCCTGGAGCCCGGTGTCTTTCCGGTCCTTCGGGAGTTCCCGCATTTGAAGAAAATCGTCATAAGACTTCCGCTGGATATCGATGAGGTTCGGAATCGGAAGGTACGTTTTGATTTTTGAAAAATCAACCCGCTTACGATAAATATTTGAAGTCATCACATCCATATTTTGCTCCTGACACTTGATATTGCCCCATTAACTGTGATAGCCTTACTTTGATTATCAGCAAAGCACAGTAAGGGGGAATATGCACAATTCCCCCTGAACCAAATAGAAAATGAAGAGGGCTCAAAGGCCCTCTTTATTTGTATTGGAATCACAATTACTTAACTTCGACCTCTGCGCCGGCTTCTTCCAGAACTTTCTTTGCCTCTGCAGCTTCGTCCTTGGAAACGGCTTCTTTCACGGGGTTCGGGGCACCGTCCACCAGTTCCTTGGCCTCTTTCAGACCCAGGCTTGTGAGCTTGCGAACCGCCTTGATCACTTCAATCTTCTTAGAACCAATTGCCTTGAGAACGACACTGAATTCTGTCTGCTCTTCTGCTTCAGCAACTGCAGCACCACCTGCCGCCGGGGCAGCTACTGCAGCAGCAGCTGCGCTGACACCAAACTCTTCTTCAAGTGCCTTCACCAGGGTATTCAGGTCAAGGACAGTCATCTCCTTGATGTGAGTGATAATGTCTTCATTTGTCAATTTTGCCATCTTTATCCTCCATTATAGAAAAATTAGTTTTCTTTATCAGCAACTTGTTTCAGTACAACAGGCAATTGCCTGTAAATCCCTTCCAAAGCGGTGACCAGTCCCTGGATCGGGTACTGGAGCAGGTACAGCATTTTCGCAATGAGTTCTTCCTTGGAGGGCAGTGTGGCCACTTCCTTGAATTCATTTTCGGTAAGAACCTGGTCTTCCAGGATACCGCCTTTGAAAGAATACGCCTCCCGTCCCTTCCCGAAATCTGCCAGCACTTTCGCCAACTCTACAGGGTCTTCGTTGGAATAGGCCACAACTGTGGTGTGCTTCAGACCGGTTGCCAGTGGCTCCAATGCTGTCCCCTCGGTGGCTTTCGCCAACAAGCGGTTTTTCACAACACGATAGGTGGAGCCGGTTTCGCGAATTTTCATTCGCAGCGCATTGTCTTCGGCCACCGAGATTCCGCTGAACTGAAACATATAGAAACATTTCACGTCCTTCAGTTCATCTCTCAGACCATCTACAAGTGTGATTTTATCTTTTTTCAGCATCCGTCCACCCCTTACTCAACTGAACCGGGATCAACTTTGATCCCCGGGCCCATGGTAGTGGAAATATACACCGACTTAATGTAGCGTCCCTTTGCTGTGGACGGCTTCGCTTTGATAATCGTCTGAATGTACGCTGTCGCGTTAGCCATAAGCTGACTCTCATCAAAGGATTTCCTTCCCACTGCATTGTGTACGATACCGGTCTTGTCCACTTTGTACTCAATACGACCCGCTTTAACTTCCTTTACCGCGTTTTCAACATCAAACGTTACGGTACCCGTCTTGGGATTGGGCATCAACCCACGGGGGCCCAATACACGTCCGAGTTTCCCGACATGACGCATCATGTCAGGCGTCGAAATCAACGCGTCAAAGTCCAGCCAACCGCCCTGAATCTTTTCAATCATCTCTTCACCACCGACCGCGTCTGCGCCGGCAGTTTCCGCTTCCTTCTGCTTTTCACCGGAAGCAATGACCGCCACTTTGACCGACTTACCGGTTCCGTGGGGCAATACCAGGGTTCCTCTGATCATCTGATCTGCATACTTCGGATTAACTCCAAGACGCATGGCGATTTCAAACGTCTCATCAAATCCGGCATAGGAAACTTCCTTCGCCAGTTTGATGGCCTCGCCAAGAGGATATTCTTTGTTGGCTACGACTTTTTCGAGCGCCGCGCGATACTTTTTACTACGCTTAGCCATAGCACCTCCCGAATTTCTTCTACCACATTCTTTTAAATGACCCGTGGTCAGGTCAAAATCAAATCCTAAGCTCTTTCGACCGTCACACCCATGGAGCGGGCCGTTCCTTCAACGATACGCATCGCCGCTTCCACATCTGTGGTGTTCAGATCCGGCATCTTGGTCTCGGCAATGGACTTTATCTGCGCCTTTGTCAACTTGCCAACTTTCTGCTTATTGGGCTCTGCGGATCCACTGGTGATTCGGATTTCCTTCATGATCAGGTTGGCTACCGGCGGCGTTTTGGTAATGAACGAAAAAGAACGGTCTCCATAAACCGTGATCACAACCGGAATCACCATCCCCATCTGATTCTGAGTTCTGGCGTTGAACGCCTTGCAGAACTCCATGATGTTGGCGCCATGCTGGCCAAGAGCCGGGCCCACCGGGGGGGCCGGAGTCGCCTTGCCGGCATCCAACTGCAATTTAATCAATGCTAAAACTTTCTTTGCCATAGGGTAAACCTCACCTCTTTAAATTTTCTCAACCTGAAGGAAACCGAGTTCCACCGGTGTAGAACGTCCGAAGATCGTCACCATAACCCGGACAGTGGCCTTATCTTCATTGACTTCCTCAACAGACCCGATAAAGGTCTTAAAGGGGCCTTCGATAATCTTCACCTTGTCATCAGTGGCAAAGGTAATCTCAGGCTTCGGTTTCTCTTTTGCCGTTTTTACCTGGCTCAGAATATTATCCACATCCTCGTCGGTCAGGGGTGTCGGGTTCTTACCGCCGACAAAACCTGTTACCTTGGGCGTGTTTCTGACAAAATGCCAGAGATGGTCGTCCATCTCCATCTGAACCAAAATATAACCGGGAAAGAACTTCTTTGTCGTTTCCACCCGTTTTCCGTTTTTGACTTCCAGCACCTGCTCGGTAGGGATCATCACATCGGTGATCCGGTCGCTGTACCCGTAGGTCTCCACCCGCTTCAGCAGGCTCTCCTGTACCTTGTTCTCAAAGCCAGAATAAGTGTGGACAATGTACCAGCGCAATGCCATCAGATAACTCCTGCCATTGGCTTTAACTACCTGCTATCCGATACACCCATTCAACGGCGACGGAGAGCACTTTGTCCGAAAGATAAATGAAGAACGAAAAAATGACCGTCAGAACGAGGACAGCTATTGTTGTAGATATCACATCGTCCTTCGTCGGCCAGGTTACTCGTCTTAATTCTCCCCAGGAGTCTTTAACAAATGTTGTAAACTTTCCCATTTCATCTCCAAAAAAAGTGGCAGGCCAGGAGGGACTCGAACCCCCAACCATCGGATTTGGAGTCCGGCGCTCTACCAATTAGAGCTACTGGCCTACCAAGCTCTATTTCAAAATATTAGACCTTGCTTTCCTTGTGCGGCGTATGTTTACTACACGCACTGCAGAACTTCTTCAATTCCAGCTTTCCTGTCATTGTCCGCTTGTTCTTGGTCGTGGTGTAGTTCTTACGCTTACACTCGGTACACTGAAGGCTGATTATTTCCCGCATATTCCCCTCTTACTCAATTATTTCTGTCACGGTACCGGCGCCAACGGTTCGTCCACCCTCGCGGATGGCGAAACGAA
>CAZRHT010000097.1:0-5307 GCA_964599895.1 uncultured Holophagae bacterium | reverse complement strand
CATCACAAAGCCGCCCTACAAGGCCGCAGCGGACTTTCAGGAAGACTTTATCTCCCCGACAACAGGTGAGGTCATCAACACGGACAAATACACTGCATCTTTCGTTTTCGTCTTCAGAGACAAGATTCCGGACTCCATGATACCGATAAATCCACTTGGCTTCACCATCACCTATTTTCGAGAGGACAAGGCTTTCAAATGATTGGGAAAGTGCTTTTTCTGACCGTCAGCATGTTCATGGTGGGAGTATTCGTTTTAATGGGTCAGCTTCAATTCCTGGCCCAATACAAACAGGTTATCTTTCACCAATATTCGCAATGGATCATCCTGTACACCATTGCGCTCTTTGTGAATACCTTTGGCATTTTCTTTATCATCATCCGGAAATTCTTCCTGAAAGACACCGGAAGAAAACTGGACCTGGTGGTTTCCGGAGTGGCACAGGAAGACGAGCTGCCCACAGATTTTGAAGAATGGAGGAATACAAAATGAGCCGGTTTGACATTACAGACGCACGGGAAAGCACCCGGCAGGGAGAACAAAAAGGAGCCCCTGAAACCCTGGGTTCACGGGAGAACGCGCGAAACGAAGAAACCGTTCAGGACAGACGGGAAACAGAGCTTTTAAGCAAAAATGAAGGCAAACACATAGAGAAGGGCGAAGCGGAAAAACTGAACGACGAACACCACCGGCTGAACCAGTTTCAGGGGAAACTGGACATTGAAAAACTGACACCGGTGGAAGTGGAAAAAGACATTTCCACCGGGGACAACAAGTCCCCGGAACTCACAAAAGAGCCGGTTGGAATCATCGTCTCCAAAGCGCATTTTCAAGCGCAGATTCAGGCCCACCCGGAGGCAAAAGAAGCCATTCAACGGATGGAAGAACAGGGATTGATCAAATACACCGGGAACCATGTCATCATCGGGCCGATACAGCCGAAAGAGCTTGCCGCCATGAAAGAGGAAGGGCTTGTCAAAGTGGACGGCAATCGGGCCATCGTGCCCACCACAGAAGCGGAACGACAGACCCAGGCCATACAGAGAGAGGAACAGCCGGGGGCCATTGAGAAGGCCGGCAAAACGGAAAGCGTCCTGCAGAAAGACGACAGGGAAAAGCCGGACGGCCCCGCAAAGAAATACAATTTCCTTGCGGACGCACACGCCACCTTTAACATCCTGGCAGGGGACAGAAGCACCGTACACAACTACAATCAAATCATCTACAATATCGTGGATCCACGGGAGCAGGGGCCGGGGAAACAAGGCCCGAAAGTGCATTTCTCCGACTTCCAGAACGCCAGCCAGCGGCGTGCAAAATACGACTATTCCCCGACGGAAACGGTACAGGATAAAATCAGAGACGAGGAAAGCCGACAGGGGAGGGAAGCCCCCACTCACGACAAAGACATCAACCTTTCCCGGCCGGAACTGCAAACCCTGAACGAGATTGGAAAATTCCGGGTCATGGACAGAAAAGACATGGAAGAAATCATGTTTCAGGGGAACCGGAACAAAGCCAAAAGGGCCATCCAGAACCTGTCCGCACAGGGATTGATAGAACGCCACGTTCACTATTTCAACAACGAAAGACACGAAATATTCACCCTGACCACCAAGGGAAAAGACTTCATGGAAAAACAGCCGGACCGAAACCCGGAACAGGAACTGTACGCAGGGATTGCCAAGAATCCACGGGAACTGAACCATGACATCGGCATCTTCCGCGCATACGCAAAAGAAGCCGAGCGCATCCAGAAAGAGGGCGGCAGAATGGGAAAAGTGACCCTCGATTATGAACTGAAGGGAAGGGGGGAAGGTGTCACCGTCAACGGAAAAACCGTCATTCCGGATTTACAGATTGAATACACAGACCGGGACGGGGAACGGAACAAAGCGAACATTGAAATCGTTACCGGGAACTACAGTCCGGGGGCTGTACAGGAAAAAGCGCAGGCCGGATTTTCCCTCTATGCCAGCGAGGGAGAACGGGCGAGAGTGGGAAAAATCCTTGAACAACACAGCCTGGCTCAGGAGGTATTCGCGTTATGAGCCTTGCCCTGATGGAAGAGAAAGCCGCAGTCCTTGACCGCTTTTCCCTGACCGAAAAACAGGCCGTTTTCCTGTCCCTCGTGGCGCACTATTCCGGCTACTTTACCAGCGACCAGTACCAGCGGTTTTCCGGAACCACGCAACAGAACGCTTCCCTTTTCATGGACAAAGCAACATCCTCAAAACTCATAAGAACCTATAAGCATGAGAACGGGAAACTCCTTTGCCATCTCCATTCCAGACCCATCTATGAAGCCCTGGATATTGAAAACAACCGTCACCGGCGACTCCATGAAATCATCTACATAAAAGCAAAACTCATGGCATTTGATTTCATTCTGGAACACCCGGAACTGAATTTTCTCGCAACGGAAGAAGACCGCGTGTCCTTCTTTTCCGATCAGGGCATTACCCTTGAATCCCTTCCGGTGAAGACGTACCAGAGCCCCACATCCGACACGAAAACAAAACGATACTTTGTGGACAAATATCCAATTTTTACCGCCGACACAGGCGGGGGATTTGTGGTCACATTCTGCTACATCGACCCGGTCATGTACACCACCGGACGGCATTTCAGAACCCACCTGGAGAGCTACCGGAAACTGTTTCAGGGGCTTCAGAATTTCCGCTTGCTGTACATTTCCCATGATGAAAAGAAGATGCAGAACGGGCGGAAAATCTTTCAGGAATATTCCGAAACCTTATTGAAAGGCGGTCAGGTTTCCGCCGTACAAATCTCACCGGAGCTGATGGACTACTTTCAAATCAAGCGGGACATTGAACTGGAAGCATACGAAAAAATCACCGGAGAACGGGGGGGCCGGTACCGGAAATATCTTGAGAAATATAGCGGGGATGAAGCGGAAAACCTCTATCGGAAATGGCTGGAAACCGGCACAAAAACAGAGGAAAGCGGCACCGTACAGCATGGCTATTTTGATTCGGTGTTACTCCCGAATCGGTATCGTTTCCTGGGTGGAAACAATGTCTGAACGTGTTCTCCGGTACAACGGGGGATACAAGGGATGGTACAAAACATGGGGAACAGACAATCTCCGCCAAAACAATGAGTTCGCTTCGCTCAAGTTCAGACCCGTGACGGACGAAAGGACGGAGAGCGGGGCGGTAGCGACCCCGCTTTTCCAGCCGTTCCGGCTCTCAAAGCGTCCCTCCAGGGCCCCCATCCGGGTTCCTTCCGGTTTTCCCTCCGGTCAGGTCGCTACCGCCCCGCAAAAGCACGTCCCCAAAATAGTCCGTCACGGTTTTTTTATTAACAATAGCGGCACCGTGTAACGGGCCGCCATTACCCAAAAGGAGAAAAGAAAAATGGCTTTAATTTCCAAACCCAAAAAGACCACACAGAAACCCATCCGGGCCAATCTCAACAGCGACACATTCACCGAACTGCAAAACTATCAACGCTTCCTGGAAGCAGACCAGAACCACGTCATCAACGAAGCCCTGTCCTTCGTCTTCAAACGGGACAAAGACTTTCAGACCTGGAAGAAAAAGAACGCCGAACAGCTGGCAAATCTGGGCGCGGTAGAGTAGGGGAGGCCGGGACACATGCACCGACTTTCAGAACGCCGGGAACTGACATCTGTATCCATCGGATTCCTCATAGGCCTCTACCTCGTAACCCGTCATCCCTTCCCCGGAAGTGACGTGATCCTCAGTCTCATCCACACCACCCGGCCGGCAGTCTTTTTCTTCCTGAAAGTCTCTTACATCGTGTTTCTCTTTACAACGCCATACTTCATCTGTTCCCTCTTCCTCTCCCTCATCTTCATCTTCCTGTACGACCCCGGCAAGCGGGGCAACGTGCCGATCCACCTTCCCGGATTTACACCGCCGGAGAAGCGGCAGTCCCTTTATGTCACCTTCGGAGAAGTCCACCACCCGCGAAAGCCGGTTCCCATTGCCAACCCCAAATGGCTGGACATACCGGAACGGGGACTGCACACCGGCACTCTGATTCTGGGTGCCATCGGGAGCGCGAAAACCGCCGGTTGCATGTACCCGTTTGCCGACCAGATTCTTGGATTCAAACCCCAATCGAAGGAAGAAAAAGTCGGGGCAATCGTCCTGGAAGTGAAGGGAGACTTCTGCTATCAGATTCAGAAATTTCTAAAGAAGCACAACCGCACAGCAGACTACTTTGAGGTGTCCCTCAATACCGAACACCGGTACAACCCCCTGAACAGCAAAGACGACCCCTACGCAATGGCGTATCAGGTGGCCTCTCTCTTGAACAATCTCTTTGGAAAAGGGAAGGAGCCGTTCTGGCAGCAGGCCTACACCAACCTGGTGAAATTCATCATTCACCTGCACCTGATACGGGACAACTACGTGACCTTTTTCGACATCTACCAGGCGGCCATCAATTCGGACAGATTGAAAGCAATGATTGACGAGACAGAGGAAAGCTTCGAGAGAAAAGACTACGTGCTTCTGGACAGCAAAACCTACATTGAGAGCATCCCCTTACTGGGGCCGCTGGGGGAACAGTTTCAACCCTTTGACGCCGGGGACAACGAGAAGCGGCACCGCTCAATTTACAGTGGCGAACTGAAAGCCATGCTGGACGAAAAGAACATCGAGCATGAGCTGTATTCGGAAAGCAAACTGGACCCGGATGATGAAGACCGGAAGGACAAATTCGAGGCAGTGAAACGGTGGTTTCAGTATGATTGGGACCAGCTGGACCACCGGCTTAAAACGTCCATTGTGGAAGGGATTTCGGTCTTCCTCAGTCTCTTTGACGACAACCCGAAGGTGAAAAAGGTGTTCTGTCCGGACAAGCGGTGTTTTGACCCGGAGCTGAACAAAAGCGGCCAATACGGAAAGCCCATGCCGTCCTTTTCAGAACTCATTGAAGAAGGCAAAGTCATTGCCCTGAACTTTCCGGTCGGCATGAATCCGGCTTTAGCCCGTGTGATCGGCACCATGTTAAAGATGGACTTTCAACGGGCCATGCTGCACCGGATTCCGGAAATGGCACAGCACCCGGAAAACCAGTATCGGAGCGTGTTATTCCTTGCGGATGAATACCAGAACTTTGCCACAACCGGGGAAGACAACCCCAACGGCGACGAGAAATTCTTTGCCATGAGCCGCCAGGCCAAACTCATTCCCATTGTGGCAACCCAGAGCATGAATTCCCTCAGAACGGTATTGCCGGGGGAGACCTGGCGCACCCTGATTCAGAGTTTCCGGAACCGGGTATTCCTCGGAACCGAAGACGACCTCACCG
>CAZRHT010000096.1:0-5329 GCA_964599895.1 uncultured Holophagae bacterium | reverse complement strand
CCAACCGGGTCGGCATTGTTCCGGATATTCTCATGACCGGAGGTGTTTCCCGGAACATCGGTGTCACCCGCGCCCTGGAAAAACTCTTGAATCAACCGGTCATAGTCCCCGACAACGCACAGCTTTCCGGCGCCATCGGGGCCGCTCTGCTGGCGCGGAAAAGAGAGAAAAAGTAGGAGTAGGGGTTGGAATCGGAGGACAAGAAAATTCAGAGACACACGCGTGCCATATTGGTCACAAAACCAGCATATATCGGTTTTATTTTCAATATGATCATTGACATCAATAAGTTGGGAGAGTATTTTTATGTACATGAATAGGAAAAACGTGCGGAACACAAAGATTGTTTAGAATAATAATTTATGCCTCGGGAGAAAAATGAAAACATCTGGAACAATAGCTGAAGAGTTAGAAGCTAGAGTTGTTGTCGGGCATTCTCCAGAGCCTCAATCTGCTTTTCTACGTTTTTGGAGTCAAAGAGGCAAAAGTGACGTTTATGCTTCTGTAAGAAATATAGCCGGTAAAATCAAAATTAGCCTACACGAGTCTGGAGAATGCAATGCTGGCCTTACAGATCAATTTGCGAAAAACGAGCTGGAGGCAGTTGCTGCCATTGGGGGTTCACGTCACCAGAGCAAATGGCGTCGAAAAACTCATGTTGGCTCACTGATTGTAACGCCGTTACAGTTTGCTATCCCATTTAGCCAACTTAAGGTATGGAAGAATGATACTGGGACTGAGAAAAGGATTACATGGATCAACCCACCCGAACCAAATCACTCAATCATTATTTCCTGCATCTTTTCTGGCCAGGCTCTGTCAGATGACAAATGGCCTGGTCGCAATAATGGAACTAATCTCATTGTGTCTAATATCCTGCCTAATGGTGAGAAATTTTGGCTTGTATGGCAGGACTGTCCAACAAGTGCTTTAGTGCATGAAATCCTTGCCGAGGCCAAGGTACATATGAAGCAACAAAAAATGGTGTGTTTTTCAGAAATTATCGCAGATTCACCACCTCCAATACGGCAATTGATTTTCAGAGAATTCCAGGAAGACAATCTGTTGGTAATACTCGATGCATTATACACTGAACCATGAAAAAGCCCCAACCATACACTTCAGAGGACGCCGAGAACGCTGGCGGCGCTGAGTTAAACTTAAACAGCTACTCTGGGGTGTTGACATGGATGATAGTCGCACGAACGCCCACGATCAATAATCTAAGTTGAGAGCATAATTCAGCAGCCGGAACAAAAAAAGGAAGGGACTTTCACGTCCCCTCCCTGTCTCTCCCAACTCTTCACTCTTCACTCTTCATGCGATGGTAACGGCTTTGTCCTTGAACACGTCCTGTACGGCGTTGATGATGCTGACGCCTTCGTCCATGGGCTTCTGGAAGGCCTTGCGACCGAGGATCAGGCCCATGCCCCCGGCGCGCTTGTTGATAACAGCCGTGCGGACCGCCTGTGCAAAGTCGTTTTTTCCCGAGGCGCCGCCGGAGTTGATCAGCCCCGCGCGGCCCATGTAGCAGCCGGCGACCTGGTAACGGGTCAGGTCAATGGGATTATCTGATGTCAGTTTTTCGTAAACCAACGGGCTGGTTTTCCCGAAATTGATCGCAGTGAAACCACCGTTGTTGACTGCCTGTTTCTGTTTGATAATGTCGGCCTCAATGGTGACACCCAGATGGTTGGCCTGGCTGGTCAGATCCGCCGAAGCATGATAATCAACGCCATCTTTCTTAAATGCCGAGTTCCGAAGGTAGCACCACAACACCGTTACCATCCCGAGGCTGTGGGCATAGGAAAAGGCCTCGGAGATCTCCTGCAGCTGGCGCATGGATTCCTCAGAACCAAAATAGATGGTGGCACCGATTGCGGCCGCGCCCATGTCAAATGCCTGATCCACGCTGGCAAACAACACCTGGTCGTACTTGTTGGGATAGGTCAACAACTCGTTGTGATTGATTTTTAAGAGGAACGGAATTTTGTGGGCATATTTCCTCGCCACGCTGCCCAGTACACCCAGAGTGGACGCCACCGCACTGCATCCGGCCTCAATGGCAAGACGAACGATGTTCTCCGGGTCAAAATAGATGGGATTGGGTGCGAAAGATGCACCGGCAGTATGTTCAATTCCCTGATCCACCGGAAGAATGGACAAATATCCCGTTCCACTCAATCGGCCCGTATTGTACATCCGCTGGGCATTTACCAGTACGCCGGGTTTCCGGTCACTGAGCATCATAACCTGTTCCACAAAGTCAGGGCCTGGGATGTTCAGCATCTCTTTGGGTATCGTATTGCAGGTGTGTTCCAGCAAATCCCTTCCTTCACTTCCAAGAATTTTTTCATAGTCCATTAGCGCCATTTTTTCCCTCCCGATGGCAATAGTTTTTACGGGGATTCGCTGCCCCTTTCGCATTTGGTTTCATTGTAGTCCAGCCGCAGTGGAGGTTCAAGAGGGAAAAGTCATGATTTGAAGTACGGGAACGGCAAGGGCGAAGTGAATATCAATCGTCTGCCCGTCACCGGGTGAGAAAAACGCAGCCGCCATGCATGGAGCAGGAAACTCCCTTCTCCCGGCTGAACGGCTCCGGGATGGGGTTTACCTCCAGGACCGTAGAATTGCTCACCAATGAGTGGGTAACCCTCAACCGCGAGATGAATCCGAATCTGGTGGGGACGCCCTGTCTTGAGAAATACCATCAGGAATGAACGATCTTTACAGCGTTTTACCACCCGAAAACGGGTTTCAGATGGACGGCCACCTTCCAGAGCCGCCGTCACAAATCCGGAAATCGGGTGGACAACTTTACCTATTTCTGTGTTTACAACAAAACTGTCCGGCATTTCAGTTCCCCGGGTTATTGCCAGATACGTTTTGCGAATCTCACCGTTCCTGATTGCCATGCTGAGATGACGGCGGGCTTCACGGGTCTTCGCAAAAATAACAGCGCCCGAGGTAGGACGATCCAGCCGGTGGACGGGGGATAAATCCGGTGAAATTCGCTTTCGCACAATCGTCAAAAGAGTATTTTCAAGATAGACATCTCCCGGCAAAACCGGTAATCCTGATGGCTTGTTCACAACGAGCAGGCAGTCATCTTCAAACAGAATGTCAAAATCCACCGGAACTTCCGGTTCCACCCAGGGAGCGCGGTGATAAGACAACACATCACCGGCATGAAGTCTGTCATTCTCCTTCAGCAGTTTTCCGTCACGTAGAACCTGTCCTGAACGAATGCGTTCATTCCAGATCTCCCGGCTGAAACGGGGATAGTTGCGTGCGTAAAACTCCGACACACAAATTCCATCATTTTTTGCCGTCACGTGGTCCTGATAAACATAGCCGGAGTTTTTCCCTCCGCCCTCTTTCCAGTTTCCGATGGCAACACCTCAAACAACATGCGTCGGGGTCGTTTCAGCTTCCGGGGTCGCGTGCAGAGCAAAGAGGCCAAATGCCAGATAGAATATTGTGATAACTAAACAGATACCCCAAAACATGGGGATTCTCATCCCGGTCAGAACTTTTACCAGTTTCAGTAAAATAGCCGGTGTCATTGCCATCACAGCAACACGGTAAACCTGGCCGAAATCATGTTTATCCGTCAGAAAAGCATTGATCAGGAGCCCGAACAAAGCATAGAGAAGACCAATAAATAAACGATAGAAAAATGCACCCAGAACCGCAAACGGGAAAAACGCCAGAAGGGCCCATTTTCGAATCGTGTCGGCCCAGCCGCTGACTTTTGCGGCATCCAGTTCATAGTGCTGAATCTTCGAAAGATCGTAAACCCGAACTTCCCCCAGATTACTCCGTTGACGGATATAGACCTTGTTCTTCGTCATCAATCCGACCTCCATACTTTTGTCCAGCTCGGTTATCTTACCGGTCGTGTCAATCACAAAAAGAACCCGTCCTTTTTTGAATGGGTCAACAATGCGGTATGGTTGCTCTACATCGGTTGATGCTTCTCCGTTCAAAATGGAAACGTGAGGTATCTGATTGATCAGTTTTGGAGCTTCATTTTTCAACCATGCGCTGAATCCCGCTTGCAGATGGAGAAGAATGAGCGCCCAGCAGAACATCTGCAGCAGAACAAGGTAGCCGAAAATTTTTCCTCCCCATTTATTCCCGACATCCCGGTAAAAACCTTTGTGAAAGAAAGATAAAAACGGCGCACTAAAAATACTGTAGGATTCCATGAAACAGCTCCTTTTCGCTTTCCTGCCATATGTTTCACTAATCTTACCACAGAGATGAGCATCCTATTCAAAAATGAGAATGAATTAATGCTTTTTCATATTCACTATCCGCATTAAACAAAATTCGCTGATTTATTGAAGGGGCCGGGGAAAAAGCTCTTGTATGTGTTTGAGTGAGTTGAAGGGAAATGAGATTATTCCGGACCGTTATCTTGGTCGGTGGGAGCATATGTGCGCTTGTCCGCAAGGAGTTTCGGGTAGAGTTTCAGGCAAATCCAGGCATCTGTGGCAGCGTAGTTTTTTTGCTTTTCCGTAAGCGTAGGTGCCGCCCAGTTGGACCGCTGACTGGATTTAATCAGGCGATGGTGGAGGTACCGGGCAGTCAAAGGACGGGCCCCCACCTGAATGATGCCCTTCTCTGCGGCCAGGTCGCAGAGTTCCACGAATCCTCCCGGTTGAAAATCCCGTATCTCCTTGAGCCGGGAAATATCGTCCCGAAGCCCGATTCCCACCTTCTTCACATGGTTTGAGGACAAGAGTTTCAGAAGGTTCTCCGAAAAACCGCAGAATCGAAGCCGGAAAAGCCAAGCCGTTTCCTCAGTCGCGAGCTGAATCAAAGCCACTGGGTAGCTTACCCCTTTTCGAAATGAAGGTCTGGACTCGGTGTCAAATCCTAAAAGCTTGTGGTCCATCAGTTCCAGTGCGATTCGATCTGCACTGGCACGATCCATAACTTCGATAATTCGACCCTTGAAGGTTAAAGGCGGCAACGTATTAATAAAGTCTTTTTCCAGTCGGAGTGTTGAGATGGGGTTCATCAATTCCTTTCGTACCTGTTCTTTTCTGCCGCGTACTGCGACCCTAAAATAACCATACCTCAAATTCTCACCGTCTGCAAGGGGAAAAAGACGATAAGACAAGTAGATACAAGGTTGAGTTTAAGTCCGGACACTGATAAGACGACCAGAAAACATGAAGCTTCTTCTAATACAGGTCCAGTTTTACCAGCCGGGTTTCCAGCGGTCCGTTGAATAGAGGGATCCGTTTTGAGGTTCGAAGTCCAATGTGTTTCATCAGGCCGATACTGCCGCACAAAATCCAGGCCGTGGAGCCGGCAC
>CAZRHT010000095.1:0-5464 GCA_964599895.1 uncultured Holophagae bacterium | reverse complement strand
TTCTTGCCGACAGCCTGCCTCAGAACATTCAGAAATTCTTCGTCGTTTTCAGCGTGATCACAAATCTTTTCTTTGTATTTGTCCCGAACATGTCCGGTGTTCAATAATGGGAACAGCAAATGCATCGCTGTTTCGACAGCTGGATTTGCCTGCCAGAATCCCCGGTCAAATAGCCGGTTTTTTTCAATTACCTGGCTCTTTACCAGGGGGAAAATGCTTTTCCACGCGCATTCACGCAATATATCAAACCGGATGACTTCCATGCTATGCGCATCACATTTGCAATAGAAATTATTGGAGCCATTGGCAGTCTTGTTGCGAATATAGCGGTGAAAACCCGATTTGGCAGCCGATTGGTCCAGGGCCTTCTCGACCTCTGCAGGTTTCTTTGCCCAGATGTCAATGTCATGCTCTGTGTACTGAGGTAGTTTTTCGTGATTGCCGCAGATGGCATAATCGACCCTCTGCTCATGAAGTTCCCGGAACAGAGAATTTATGAAATTCTGCAGATTCGACGGTTTATTATCCAAAAAATCATTCTCCCCTTTCTCAATGACTCTCATGGTACAGGATTATGATGCTCTCATACAAGCGGCCAGTCCTGTTAACTATCAACTTCCGTGGGATTTTTCTGTTGCGATTTTCGGAAGACTATACACACATCCCCAAGCAATGTGGTAATTCCCAGCATGCGCAAAAAAGCATCATACAGCCGGCCAAGGTATCGGATGCCGAAAAACTTATCCAGATAGTTTCCGACAGCCGGGTAGTATTGGGTATCAATCAGCTCAAATCCTTGTTTACTGAAACGATTTGTCAGATCTTTGACATTTCGATAGGAATAGCAGGTTTCCCACGCTTTCTCCTTTCTGAAAAGGCGGTGAAACCACAAAGGTGTCTTCTTTGAAATTTGAAATTCAGGAGCTGAAACATTGGGAATGGATGCGACGAACATTCCCCCGGGTTCAAGAACCCGGAAAATCTCAGCGGCAGCCTTGTTTATGTTGGGCACATGTTCCAATACATAATTGGCAAAGACAGCCGTGTATGTTCCAGAATTAGCTTGTTCCATCTGTTCTACTGAGCATTTCCAGCAATGCCGGACAGAACTGTGCTCGACCTCACAGGTACAGATATCAACACGATCACTCTCAAATACCATGTCGGCTTCTAAGAGCTGATCTTCAATAGAAGTGCTGAGTCCTCCACCGACATTTAGCACGATGCGAGGACTGCCCCCCGCAGATTCAGTCCTTAATTTATCAATGAGTTGACCAACCAGGAAAATTTCACCTTGTGTCTGCATAATTTCTTTACTTGGTACTCCCTTCCAATAAATTAGAATGCCAAATGCAGACTGATTAAACAATGAATTGATATAATTGTCAATAATGACGCCTGACTTTGTCGTTCTCCTCCTGTAGCGGAACTCCGTAAACGGTGTCCTGTTCAACTGGTACTTCAATGCCACCGGCTACCAGGGCTCCAGCTACATCGGCACTGTGTCTGATGCCAACTGGGTGATCAAGAACAGATGAACTATTTGGACTTATACAACCACCAATCCAACGCCCCGGGAATCCCTGGGGCGTTCCTAATTCTTGAAGAGGTTTTAGGCATTTGAACTTATAAACTATTTAATTGAGTTTCTTAACATGGACTTCGATCTGTTATTTTACAGCTACTCAACGAAGTAGTTCACAATTCCAAGAAACCCGAATGATGACTTCTATGAGAAGCAACCCAAGTTCCGCGTTCACGGAACTGGGTTGAGTCGGAATGTCCTTTATTTTTGGAAATTGGCAAAAATTTTAAGGAATTCAGAGACAGATTTTGGTAGAATACTGGCATTCTTTTCATAAAGAATTTTACGAAATCAGGGGGGAACATGACACGAATCTTTAAACACATTCTGGTAGTGGCAGTGCTACTATGTGCGACCATGGGCTATGCCCAGACCTATCAAATCCTTTTCGACAACTCGAAAGCCCAGACGGCCGGGAACGCGGACTGGAAGATTGATGATAATGAACCGACACCCAACCCCACCAGCCCAACAGCAGAGAGCGACTGGGTGGGTGGAATTTCATCATGGGGCTATGACCTCTGGCAGGGGGGACATTATGTTATTACCCAACTTCCTGCCGGTTCAACCATAACTTACGGAGATACTGGAAATCCGCAGGATTTGGCAAATTTTGATGTTTTTGTCAGTGTGGAGCCCAATGTTCAATTTACCGCAGCAGAAAAAACAGCCATTATCAATTTTGTAAACGATGGCCACGGCCTGTTCATTGTGGCGGACCACAATGGAAGTGATCGGAACAACGATGGGATTGATTCTCCTGCAGTGTGGAACGACTTATTCAACAACAACTCTTTCGGAATCTCTAATATTTTTGGTGTAACCTTCAATCAGGACAGTATTTCAGCTTCCTATACTGATATTCGGGCATTGGCGGATCGAACCCAGCCGGAAGATACTGCGCTGTTCGCGGGTCCATACGGTTCTGTTACGGGGATTGCATACCATGCCGGTTCCGCTATGACGGTGAATACATCTGCAAACAGTAATGCCAGAGGCCAGATATGGGAAGGCGCGAGCCACGCGGACAGTGAAGTTGTTGTGGCGACCAGCCGCTATGGTTCGGGCCGGATTGCCTTTGTCGGGGATTCTTCCCCATGCGATGACGGTACGGGTGACCCGGGGGACACGCTGTATGATGGATGGAACGAAGTCGGCGTGACGGACCGGGAAGTTTTCCTGAACCTCACCGATTGGCTTGCAGGAGGCGGTGGCGGAAGCGGCATTACAATCGGCCAGCCGACCTTGGACCCCGATCCCGCACAGTCCAATACTGTGGAAACGGTGGATGTGGACATTACCGATGACGGCTCCATTACCGGTGCCGTGCTGGAATATAGGAAATTTAACGATTCCAGCTGGACATCAGTCACCATGACCAACACGACAGGTGATACCTGGGAAGGAGATATTCCGGGTAATGACAATACTGTAATTCAATACCGGATCACAGCAACGGATAATGATACCAATACGGCCACATCCGGGACCTACAGCTATCAGGTCGGTAGTGTCCCCATCTGTGATTTGCGGGGTAATGACAGCAACGGGAACAACCTGTACACCGGAATAACCGTGAAGGTCTCCGGGACGGTGACTGCACCCACTCTGAACTGTTTCAGCACAGCCGGACAGACCGATATTTATATTCAGGGGACCGACGGGTGCGGAATCAATGTATATAACAATGGTTCCGATCAGCCCCAGGTAAATGTCGGCGATACCGTCGATGTCACAGGTGCCTTGACTCAGTACAAAGGCAAGGTCGAACTGGTTGTCGGTGGGTCCGGAACTTCCATGACAAAGACCGGCAGTACCACCGCCCCCGCGGAAACCGTCATCACCTGCTCCCAGGTGGGAGAGGCGTACGAAGGTGTTCTGGTTCGGATTAACAACGTGACTGTGACCAGTGGGACAATTCCCGCTTCCGGTTCTTCGGGCCCTGTAACGATTCAGGATGCAACTGGAAGCACCACGATGTACATCGACAAGGATGGCAGCATAGATGGGACATCCACACCGGCCGGCAGCTTTGACCTGATCGGCATTCTCTCCCAGTTTGATGACACATCTCCCTATGATTCGGGCTATCAGGTTTATCCCCGCTTCACCACTGACCTGATAACCGGCACCGGAACAACCTATACCCTTACCACTGATGTGGCATCCGGAACCGGTACGGTGGATCCGAGCGGTGCAAATGTTTACGCCGACGGAGCGGTTGTAAATGTGACCGCAACTGCCGGCAGTGGCTACACATTTGACCACTGGACCGGCGATGCCAGTGGCTCCACCAATCCTCTTCCAGTTACCATGGATGGGGACAAGACCATCCATGCAAATTTTGTGGTGTCCGGTAGTGGAGGTGGAGCCATTACGGATCTGTTCATCTCAGAATATGTGGAAGGTTCCAGCAACAACAAGGCCCTGGAATTTTTCAATGGAACCGGCTCGTCCATCGACCTGGCAGCCGAAACCTACACAGTGGAGCTGTATGCTAACGGGGCATCTTCTCCTACCAGCACTATTTCCCTTACAGGCACAGTCGCGGACGGAGACGCATTTGTTCTCGTCAATTCCTCGGCAGGGGCAACACTGCTGGCCATGGCAGATCAGACCAGCGGTTCTGTTTCATTCAATGGTGACGATGCGCTTGTTCTGAAGCACAATGGAACCGTTGTGGATTCCTTCGGGCAGGTAGGCACAGATCCCGGCAGCTACTGGGGCGATGCTACCAACAACACGCTGAATCACACACTTCGCCGAAAAGCGACGGTTCACCAGGGCGATACCACTGTGGATGACGCTTTTGATCCGTCTGTGGAATGGGATTTCTATGCTGAGGACACTTTTGACGGTCTCGGCAGTCAAACGGTTACATTTACTCTGACCACTGCGGTAGCTGACGGAAGCGGCAGCGTGGACCCGACTGGAACCACGACTCAAAACTACGGCGCAACTGTGAATATTACTGCTACCGCGGACACCGGCTACACCTTTGATCACTGGGACGGTGATGCCTCGGGTACAGACAATCCCGTCAGCGTAACGATTAACAAGGACATGACGGTAAATGCCTATTTCACTGCTGAAAGTACAGCCGTGTCCGGCATCTATTTCTCCGAATACGTGGAAGGGGGAGGTACGAACAAAGCCCTGGAAATCTTCAATGAAACTGGCGCTTCCATAGACCTGGGGGCAGAAAACTACATTATCGAAATTTACAACAATGGGGGAACATCTCCTACAAACACCCTGGCTCTCACCGGTACAATTGCTGACGGCGACGCGTTTGTGGCGGCTGACCCCGCGTTGGCAGCTTACGCGGATCAGACATCCTCATCCGTTTCATTCAATGGGAACGATGCCATTGTCCTGAAAAAAGGTGGCGCTTCCGGTACGGTTGTGGATTCCATCGGCCGTGTCGGGGAGAATCCCGCTGCCGGCTACTGGGGCGATGCTACCAACAATACACTGAACCACACACTTCGCAGGAAATCCACTATTCACACTGGTGATATCATTGTGGATGATGCCTTTGACCCGTCAGTGGAATGGGACTTCTATGCCCAGGACACTCTGGATGACCTTGGCAGTCATATTGCCACCTACACCCTGACCACTGATGTGGCAGCCGGTTCCGGTACGGTGAGCCCGTCCGGTGCTACGAGTCAGGACTATGGCACATCTGTTGATATTACGGCGACACCGGCCGGTGGTTATGTTTTCGATTCCTGGAGTGGCGATGCCACAGGTTCAGCCAACCCGGTGAGTGTAACAATCAGTGGTGACATGACGGTGCACGCAACTTTTACAACCGTTCCTACCTACACGTTGACCTACACAGCGGGTGCAGGCGGGAGCATAACGGGCACGAGC
>CAZRHT010000094.1:0-6078 GCA_964599895.1 uncultured Holophagae bacterium | reverse complement strand
TTTTTACGGTCTCATCTGAAACTTAAACCTTACTCCACTTGTCTTTCAGTTTCTCCCAAACCGTCCGGATACGATGAACAATGCGTCCATGGCTGCTTTCCACGCGGCCAGTTCTTCGCGGATGAAGTAGATACTGCCCTGGCTGCTCTCGGTGCGGTAGGGAAGGGAAAGAAGTTCTTTTCTTTTCAGCGCTTCCGGCGGGATCTTTGCTTCAGACATGGCGTCTTTGAGGCTGAGTACATCAAAGACATCGACCCGGGCATCCTTTCTAAATTGGAATCTTCGGGTAACTGTCTCTACAGTAATGCGTTTATTGAAATTGAAGGCCTTCTGCAAAAAAACCAGATAATCATCAAGTCCAGCCTGATACCGGCACTGGGCCTTTCCAATCAGCGCCGCCACGTTGCCGTAATTTTCCCGAAGCGCCAGATCGCAGAGTTCTTCTCCTTCTGTGTATTTTTTGTGGTAAATCGCAATATCCGCGAGGTTTGTAATGGCTTCCATGGAGCATCCATCACGGTTTAATGGAAAACTCAGCCACGGAAGTAGCCGGTCTGTTTCGTTCCGCTTCACGGTGAAGGTAACATATTGTTCGATGGTATCAGGATCAGGTGAGCTGCAAAGAAGCATGTCAAACACCATGTAAACAAAACGGGGGTTTCCGTCTCCCAGCAACCGGTTCAACAATTGCTTTAACCGCGCAATTTTCCGGTCGGCTTTCTGGAACAGGGTGCTGGTTTCTCCGTCATCAAAACGGGCGGTTAAGAGCAATCGGACATCTTCTTCAGGAGGATTTCCGGTTGCAACGCTGTTCTGAGCTTCATGAAAAATTGATACAAGGTTTGCCTGCATCCGTTGCGACAGTTCACAGTCTTCCGGGAGTCGGCCGGTCAGAGTTTTCAGCATGTTCTCAGGCTCAGATACAGACAAAACAAAGGAGGTAGCCGGCAGCTTCATTCGCATGAAGAGCATGATGGTAAGTTCTTTATTTTTTGCATCAAAGGACTCTACAGCAAGAAAATCCTTCACATTGCCTCCACAATGATGCCGCCGCCGATTACTCTGTCATCGGCGTAAGCGGCCAGAATCTGACCCGGGGCCACTGCGGTAATCGGATCTTGAAATCTGATTAATAACGAAGTGTCGTCAATTCGGGAAACAGTTTCCACCGGCTTCTGTTCCTGATTGTATCTGATACATGCAGATATATCTCCGGAAATCTCAGATAAGTTATTGAAACTTCGAACAAGAACAGTCCTTTTTTCCAGAAAATGCCGCTCTCCCACCACTACGGTTCGGTTCCGGGCATCCAGTTCCAGCACGTACAATGGTTCATGCCAGGCAATGCCCAGCCCCTTTCGCTGACCGATGGTGTATGCGGACATTCCGCGATGAAGTTTAAAAATGTGTCCGGATACGTGTTTGATGAATCCGGGCTTCTCTGAGATTTTTCCTGAAACAAATGAGTTGGGAGATTCTCCTCCTGTGAAACAAAGCTCCTGGCTTTCCCGTTTGTCCGCTACCGCCAGATCCAGATGTTCCGCAATTTTGCGAACTTCCGGTTTGGTCATTTCTCCCAGCGGGAATGTCATCTGTTCAATATGTTCGGGCCGAACCATGGACAGAAAGTACGACTGGTCTTTGTTGATATCTTTACCGCGATACAGTTTTCCGTCCTCTATCCGGCAGTAGTGACCGGTTGCCAGTTTTTCACAGTTATAATCTTCCAACAGTTCCACCAGGCGTCCGATCTTCAGAAAGCGATTGCACCGTCCACAGGGATTCGGGGTTTGCCCAAGGCGATAGGCATCAATAAATGGCTGCACAATTGTCCGGTCGAATTCTTCCGAAAGATCCAGCGTATGATGGGGGATGCCCAGTTTCCGGCACACCTCTTTCGCATCTTCCGTATCCTGTCTGGAACAGCAGATTTTCAGGTTGCACCGGGCTACCTCCACATCCGGATGAAATACAAGCGTAATGCCGGTGACATCGTGTCCGGCTTCTTTCAACAGGTAGGCCGAAGCACAGGAATCCACGCCTCCGCTCATGGCCAGCAGCACACGCATACTTATTTCTCCTCTGCCTTTGCCGCCTGCCATAGTTCTTCCAGTCTTTCAGGCGTGGATGCGGTCACATCCGCAGTTTTTTCCATTTTGTCAAATCGGCCCATAAATTTACGGTTACTGAGGCGAAGGGCATCTTCCGGGTCTATTCCATGCTTCCTGGCAAAGTTGGCGATGGTAAACAGCAGGTCCCCCAGCTCTTCCCGAAGCCCCTCACTGTCCTTTGCCGCTTCTGCTTCTTTCATTTCTTTCCATTCTTCGTGGATTTTTTCTTCAACCTGGGCCGGGCTTTCCCAGTCGAACCCGATCCGGGACGTTTTTACGCCGATCTGGTAAGCAACCTGAAGGGCGGGCAGGTTTTTGGGAATACCGGAGAGAAAACCTTTTGGCTCACTGTTGCTGCCATTTTCATCTTCTCTCTCCCTGGCCTTGATTTTTTCCCAATTTTCCAACACCTCATCAGTGGAATGAATGGTCTCCTCTCCAAATACATGGGGGTGGCGGCGAATCATCTTCTCATTGATGCGGCGCAGCACGTCCTCCATTGTAAAAAGGCCTTTTTCCTTCGCCATTCGGGCCATGAATACGATCTGCAGCTGCACATCTCCCAGTTCCCCACAGAGCGCGTCAAAATCCCCGTTGTCCACAGCTTCTATTACTTCGTAGCTTTCTTCTATCAAAAAAGTTTTCAAACTTTCGAAGGTCTGTTCCCGATCCCAGGGGCAACCGTTTTCTCCCCGAAGCCGGTCCATTATCTCCACCAGGCGTTGACATTCAGTCTTTGTTTCACTCACATGGCCTCCCTTCATCGCTTCGGACTGCCTGATTCAAAAATTGACCAACGGACCATTGACCCGATACCCGAACAGGTAGGTGCGGCCCGGCATTGGAATCCCCGGGATACTTTCATAGCTGTCATCCATTGCGTTCTTTACTTTCAGATAAAAGCCGGTACCGAAAAAGGTCATGTCCAGTACGGAAGCATTGGACAACCCCGGCGTATCCAGAAACTGGTAGATGACAGACAGGTCTTTCCCGTGGTACCGGACTACCCAGCGATTCTTTGGCACGTGCCAGCTGTACTTGGTTTCCAGGTTTGTGGATGATTCCCGGCTGATCATCTGATATCCCGCGGACCAGTTTCCGATTACTGCTGAGGCTTCCAGCCCCCAGACTCGGGAACGACCGATGTTTTCCGCGTGCCACATTTCGTCCCGTCTAACCCAGTCAATGAGTTGGGATTCATTTCGGTAGAAAAGTGTCCCCTTCCACCAGGCCCGGCCCACTGACAGGTCCACGTTCCAGGCAGATTCAGATTGAAGTGCAGAGTTCCCCTGATTTACGGGGGAAGTGTAGTAGAGTTCCGTATAATCCGGCAGTCGAACGGTTCGGGAAGCTTCCATGGAAACACGATAACTGCTTATCCACCTGTAAATACCGACGAATGGCATCCATTCGGCTTCACCCCTCGACGAATCCACAACGCTGATTCCCGGACGAAGCGTCCAACCGCCAACCTGGAGAATCGTTGCGCCCTTTACGGTCAATTGGTGGTCGTTGTGCTGACCCAGAACGGGACTTGAAATACTGTTGGCCGCAAAATCATATGAGAGAAATATATTGTGTGGCAATTGAAATTCCTGTTGGAATCCACTTCGGACAGTCTGGGTGTCATTTGTGTAAAAGTCCGGGTTGTCCCGATCCAGCACAAATGTGTCATCGTGACGGATTCCGTACACAGTCAGGTTCTTCCAGCTGGCGGATGCGAAGTAGGTGTCGGTTGTTTCATGGGACGGATAGGGCGCATAAAAATCCTGGGCACCAAAGCTCTTTCTATTAAAGGCCGTGAAGACCCGAACGCCATTTCGCTCCCCCTGCCAGGTTACGTTTGTGGTGTGGTAATCCGTATTGTCCCGATATCCGTCACTCCCTTCCAATAAATAGGAAAGGCCATACTGCGCCGCGTAGATATGATAATAGCGGTCACTTCCATAGGCAAAGTTGTATCGTTCTTTTTGATTGTTGTTGGTGTTCAGGTTTACCTGCCCACTGAATCCGTAGGGAGATTCTCCCCCGGAAGCAGCGGGGCGGACGGAAAAAGTTGCCAAATCCTCCGGTGCCACCGGAATATCAAAATTGTGGTGATAGGTCTGGGAATTGTTCAAGGGAATTCCGTTGAGTAGAACGCCCACCTGGTTTCCCCTTGCTCCACGAAATGAAATATCTGCCTGCACCCCTCCGGGGCCGCGGGTTGAAAGGGACAGTGAAGAAAAGAAATCAAACAGGTCCGCCGCATTAAGAAGTGTGAATTCATCCATTACCGACTGGTCAATCGTTTCCGTTTTCTCCGCGCTGCCCGCCTTTGCCGTCACCACAACCTGTTCGTTTACCTTCGGATTTGCGGTCAGCAACAGCAGAGCAAGTATTACGCTATGGCCCATTAAGCCCCTCCCGGTTTCTAAATCGCTATGAAGCCGAATTCATCTGAATCAATTCCCGCGCAACAGACGCGATTATAAAGCATGGACGATGAAGGGTAAAGAAAAGTAGGGAATTTGGATCAGAATTCTGCATTCTGCTTGAAATAACAGGCCATTTCGGGAGAAGGAGGATTCTTTATCTCATGATTTTTGACCCAGTTCACGAGGCTTGCCCCCATGTCCGAAAACTGACGCCAGGTAATAGCCGGGACTGCATCTGCAGCCTTTCGACCGATTCCCATGGTCATGAGAGGTGTGCCATCATCCTGTTTCAGGGAAATGGTCGCCACAATCAATGGCCGGTCCTGGTCTCCGTAGCACATGGCAAAAAAGCGTGAAAAAGCGTTCAGGTATGCTTCCCTTGATTGATTGTCATAAATAATTGATGCATGTACACGGAAAGCCTTCTGTTGATTAACATATTTAACTTCAAGGGAGTAGCGGCTTCCCTTTAACGCATTCACCAGGGAAGCGTAGAGCAGGCTCGACGGAGTCTGTCCAGGCGTAACGGAAGAAGCCGGTGGTGGCGGCGGGGCAGAAACATCACGGCGGGACCCGGGAGAATTCCCCTTTGCATCCGAAACAGTTCCGGAATCTACGGTAAACTGGGGTGAAGAAACTGATTTTGCCGTATTGGAGTGAGATTTATTTCTGAGCAACACGAATGCCATTGCCAGAATGATGATGGCGATTACGATCCAGAGGCTTTTTTCAGTCTTGGAAGGCCCCAGCTTCTCGTGAACAACCGGATCACCGCAGCTCGGGCAGAAACGTGTATGTTCATCGGGGATACGGGCACCGCACTTCTTACAGTACATTCTTCTTCTCCATCCTCTCCGCGTGGGAAGAGATAAAGGGTAAAGAAAAATGCATATCTTCTCTTTTTTTCACAATAATCCACACGCAGACAGCCAGATATGCCATCCAGTAAAAAACGGACACAAACTGGAACAGCCCTCCGATCAGGGGCAGTTCAGTGAATATTCGAAAAAGAAAGAGGATGAGGGCAGTGACGGCAAAATAAATTGTCCCTTCCCGTACAATTGCCTGTCGCGCCGAAGCCAGATTTCCGTAAACCGGCCACAGTAGCAGCACCATCGGCCCTGAAAAGCAGAGTATCAGGAACTGCGTCTGCCAGTTGTTTGCCCGGTTCATATTCATCTTATTTGACATCGTATTGACAGTATAAACCACATTCACTTTTTTTGCAAAATAGAATCAATCCGCTAACTGAATGATTCAACGGGACAGTGACTATTTGTTTAGCCCATTTCTCAGGAGCTTTCCGGTACCCGCTTACTCTGCAGAAGCGGGTAGTGAAACATGTCATTGTTTCCGGGTTCGTGGAGGCCAATTCGCTCCCCTTTTTCACTGCACTGACTAAAATCGAGAGTAAAAGCCAAGCCCTGCAAGGGATTCAATTCCCTTCATCCGTAACACGGGAAATTTCCGAAGAGCAGCTTAATGTGCTCTTCTTAACCCGAACAGGTCCAAATTCAGCTCCCTGACACCCATTCGCCATTCTCTTGCAC
>CAZRHT010000093.1:0-6342 GCA_964599895.1 uncultured Holophagae bacterium | reverse complement strand
AAAAATGGTGCCTCTCTCCCATCAAAACGTTTGGACCTCAGCGCATAATGTCGCAAAAACTCTGCGGCTTACTCCTGACGACCGATGTCTGAACGTTATGCCTCTGTTTCATATACATGGTTTGATTGCTGCTTTGGCAGCATCGTCAATAGCCGGTGCCTCGATAGTTTGTACATCTGGCTTCCAGAAGGACCGATTTCTGGACTGGTTGAGGGAGTTCCACCCCACCTGGTACACCGCTGTTCCAACTATTCATCAGGCAGTATTGCAATTGGCCGAGAAAAATCCCGAGAAAGTTCGAAATGCAGGGCTCCACTTTATCCGTTCTTCTTCCGCATCGCTACCTCCCGCGATGATGCAGAAACTGGAATCCTTATTCGGCGTTCCGGTGGTGGAAGCTTACGGCATGACCGAAGCAGCACACCAGATATGCTGCAATCCACTGCCAAATCAGAAGAGAAAGGCCGGCACAGTAGGACCTGCCGCGGGACCGGAAGTTGCAATAATGGATAAAGATGGAAATCTGTTGTCTCCAAAAGAAACGGGAGAAGTTGTGATTCGGGGTAAAAACGTAATGGCCGGCTACGAATCCAATCCCGAAGCCAATAAGGTCGCTTTTCAAACCGGTTGGTTTCGCACCGGAGACCAGGGATTCATGGATAATGATGGTTATCTGACTCTGACAGGGCGATTGAAAGAGATAATCAATCGAGGCGGTGAAAACATCGCCCCCCGGGAAATTGATGAGGTACTGCTGAGCCACCCCGCAGTGGAACAGGCAGTGGCGTTCGCAATTCCTCATTCCTCTTATGGCGAAACCGTTGCAGCGGCCGTTGTACTGAAACCAGGTATGTTTGTTTCAGAGTCCGGGCTTCGACGGTTTGCTGCCTCCCGTCTGGCAGAATTCAAGGTCCCCCATCGAATCGTCACTGTAGCTATCATTCCCAAGGGCCCAACTGGAAAACTTCAACGCATCGGGCTGTACGAGAAACTGAGCTCAATGCTGGAAGTCGCCTACACGCCTCCGGCCACTGCCAATCAACAAATGCTGGTATCTATTTTTGAAACGGTGCTGGAGAAGTCAGGAATTGGCATTCATGACCATTTTTTTGACCTTGGTGGAGATTCTCTGGCCGCCGGTCGCGTCATAACACGCATCGAACGGGAACTGAAAACAACCCTTCCAATTGCCACCCTTTTCCTTGCCCCCACGGTAGCGGAATTGGCCGACGAAGTCACAAAAATCCGAGAACAGGAAAACCTTGAACTGGAAAAGATGGTGGATGAACTTGAAACCCTGACGGATGAGGAAGTCCGACAGGCACTCAAGAACAGGGACAGCAAATAGTGGAAAACGAAGCCGTGACATCCGTAAAGAAGATGCAAAAAGCGATGGAACAATCGTGGATTTTGCCCTTTGTGGACGTCTGCGATGAGCTGCAGGTCCTTTTTCCTCTCAGATTACACACAACTGAACGAAAGCTTGAAAGGACGGACTGAATGGTAAATCCCCTGCCATCCGATTTACCTGAGTCACTGCAAAAACGTCTGGCGTCCCTTTCTCCTGAAAAACGGGAGTTGCTGATCAGAAAGTACCTTGCCTTGCGTGTCAAAGAACTGGGGATCTCCGTGAGCGACGATGATGACGGGCCTTGCCCTTTGTCCTTTCAGCAGGAACGTTTCTGGGTGATGGAGCAATGGACACCAGGGGCCTCGGGAATGGTCACCAGCCATGCCGCATATCTCGTTTCTGGTTCCCTGGATCAGACAATTCTGAATCAAGCCTGGAAATTGTTGACTGTCCGCCATGAATCACTTCGAACGATCATTCAGAAAATCGATGGGGGACCTGTACAACAGGTATTGACACCATCAGAGTCACAACAGGAAATCACCGAAATAGATGTAGCAGGGATGACTCCGGAACAGGCCCTCTCATGTCTGGAAACAGACATCCAAAGGCTCATTTTTCCAGAAAATCGCCCTGGCGTTCAGCCTTTTTTGTATCGAATGTCCCCCGAAAAACAGATACTTCTTATAGCCACGCGGCATGTCTTTACCGACGGTTGGACCAAGATGATCCTGCTGAAAGATCTCTTGTATTTCTATCAGAGTCTCCTTTCAGGAGAACCAAATCCACTCCCTGAACTTCCGGTTCAATACCGGGACTACGCAAGGTGGCAACAGAGTCTGACCGTCCGGACAGACTGGGAGCCTCATCTTTGTTTCTGGAAGAATTACCTGAAAGACATCCCCACACTTGAGCTCCCATTGGATATGAAACGACCGCCTCTTCAACGGTGGAAAGGAAAATCATATTCTATACCGATTGGTTCAAATCTTGAAACTGCAGTCCATCAAACCGCCCTTTCAGCAAATTCTACAGATTTTATAGTATGGATGGCCGCATTTCAGCTCTTGCTGTTCAGATATTCCAATCAGGAACTTTTTGCAATCGGGACACCTGTTTCAGGGCGGACCGAATTGGAAACCGAGGAAATGGCCGGATTGTTCATGAATCCATTGGCATTAAAGGCGGATTTGTCAGGAAACCCCACTTTTCTTGAGCTGGTTAGCCGGGTCAAAGCAAACTTTCTATCTGTGATAAGCCACCAGACAGTCCCCTTCCATCAAGTGGTGGAAATGGTGCAACCCCCCAGGGATCCTTCTCGTACACCCATTTTTCAAGTACTTTTTCACCAGCGGAAATTCCCACCTGTCACAAACCCTGTTCGGGAATTGACTGTTGAGCCACTGGCCTTTGATCCCGGCACGTCCGAATTTGACCTGTCACTGGAGCTGGTAAACCAACACGAAACTCCAGTGGCCTGGTTCCAATACGACACTGCGCTCTTCCAGAAAAGCACCATTGCCCGAATCGCCCACCATTTCAAGAATATTGTTCAAAACGCAATGGAAAATCCCAACCAACCCGTTTCTGAAATTCCCCTGATGGACGAAGCCGAGAAAAAGCTGTGTGCCAGATACAGCGAAGGCCCGGTCCCCGTCGCTGATTCCCGAACACTGAACCGGATAATTTCAGACGTGGCCATGGAGTTCCCGAACGAACCTGCACTGGTAAAAGAAGGTCGCACAGTCAGTTATGGTCAACTGGAAGAAGAAAGCTCCCGAATCGCCGGGGCAATTCGCAAAGAGGCCGGAGAAGCGGCTCAAACAATCGGGCTCTCCATGGCGCCTGAACTCCCCCTGTTCACAACCATAGTGGGTATTTTAAAGGCCGGATGTGCCTATGTCCCTATTGACCCGCTCCTCCCTCAACAACGTAAGCAGTTTATCGCGTCAGACACCGGCATTTCGTTGTTGATCAGCGATGATTTGAAACGGGACATATGCTGGCATCCGGAAATGTCAGTGCGCACAGTATCCTCACTCCTGAAAATGGGCAATACTCTGAGCCCGGATGAGACCTGCAATGACCCGGGTCGCCTTGCGTACATCATGTACACATCGGGCTCCACTGGCCGGCCGAAGGGTGTCATGGTTACGCACCGCAATGTTGTGAATTATTCAAAAGCAAAGATAACAGCCTTTTTTCACGATCACCCTATCCGCTCTTTACAATTTGCATCCATCTCCTATGATATGAGTGTAGACGAAATCTTTCCCGCTCTGATTTCCGGTTCAACTCTTATTCTGAAAACCAGTAAAATGAATGGTTCAATTGCATCCTTTCTGAATTCCTGCGAACTACAGCGAGTCACTCATATGACATTGCCTACCTCTTTTTTTCATGAACTGGCCATTAGCATTAAAGCGGGAGTGCACTTCCCCAAAGATATAAAGTGTATCGTGTTCGGTGGCGACCGTGCTAATCCTGAATTGGTTCGAGCCTGCCAGAAAATTCTGAAAGGAAAAGTGGCGATATGGAATGCTTATGGTCCTACGGAAACCACTGTCATCACAACCTACGGTGATTTTTCCCTGCCCGAATCTCTCCCGGAATGGATGGATGAAGTCCCTGTAGGGAAACCAATCTCAGGATATCGGGTTGCTGTTGTGGACAGAAAACTGCGACCCGTCCCGCTTGGCGTACCCGGCGAATTGATAATCGGAGGCGCAGGGGTTTCCAGAGGCTACCTCAACCTACCAGAGGAAACTGCAGAAAGGTTCCTGCCGGACCCATCTTTTCCGGGATATTTTATGTACAGAACCGGAGATTGGGGAAGGTTTCTGAATGACGGTCGAATTCAGTTTCTTGGTCGTATCGACAACCAGGTAAAAGTACGGGGATTCCGTGTAGAACCGGGAGAAATTGAATCTGCCCTAATCCATCATCCTGATGTAGCAGAAGCCACTGTCACAGCACCGCCGGGATCCGATGGAAATCGTCATCTCATCGCATGGATAGTTCCGAAAATCAATAAGCAAATTTCCCCAGACAACATTGAGGAATCACTCCGAGAAAAATTGCCTGCCTATCTGATTCCTGAACAATTTCAGTTTATTGAAACCATCCCGAAAACAAGAGGCGGAAAACCGGACATTCAACAATTGAATGCAAGACAACCCCACACGCGCCCGAAACCTTCAAAACAACCCATAGTCACAGATACAGAAAAAAGAATCACAGAAATATGGGAACAGACATTGAACCTGACCATGCCTCTTTTCGCTGATGACAATTTTTTTGACCTGGGCGGGCACTCCCTGGCTGCCATTCGTGTGTTGGGTGCAATCGAACGGGAATGGGGCCGGCGAATTTTGATGGAACAACTTTTTCTAAATCCCACCGTGGCCGGTCTTGCCCAACTCATAGATAAGAAAGAAACGGAGTCTAAACCGAAAGGAATCCTTGAAATCCGCGAAGGCGGAAATCTCCCACCAATTTTCCTTATACCACCTGCAGGCACCCCATTTTCCCGATTCAAGCTTCTTTCAAAATACTTGTCAGAAAACAGGCCAGTTCTTGCCCTTCAACCAGCCGGACTTCATGGGGAAACAACTCCACTCAGTCGCATGGAAGACATCGTTGCCCGGTACACAGAACTTATCCATTCCCGGGTTGGAAATCAGCCATTCTGGATCGGGGGCAGCTGCTTTGGGGCCCATGTTGCGATGGAACTGCATCACGCCTTGATAAAGAAGGGCATTCCGCCAATGGGAGCGATACTCCTCGATCCCAGGCTTTCTTCTCTTCACGGTGGACCGGCATTCAAGCAAACCTTCTTAAAACGACTATTCCAGGTCTATCGCTTCATTTACTGGAAGATCAAACGAATACGCATCCATTTCACTATGAGGCTTACCCGGGAACGTAGACAGATTCTAAATGTTTGGCAGGCCAGTGGTCAGGCATTGAAAAACTTTCAGCACAATCCTCTTGCCAATGATACCTATGTGTTGCTGAGCGAAAGAAAACGCTACGCCGACCCGATCCAGCGATTCCGCTGGAGCGAACTGGGCGCATCAGACAATTGTCTCCATGTGATTTCCGGCACTGATCATGGAGATCTGATTACACCCGCCCATGTGGAAGAAGTAGCAGATATCCTGGACAGAATCATGGGCTCCAAAAAACCATGAGCATTCAGCAAGTCCCTCTTTTGCCAGTCATTGTCTCCGACCCGGGGATAATTCATGTCCACGTTTGCCCTCTGGAGCTTGCCACCGATCACACTTTCAATCCATCCGCCATTCTGTCATTGGAAGAACAACAGAAAATCGCACGATACAGGGATAACCGTTTACAGGAACGAATGACCGTTGCCCACTGGTGGGTCAGGATAATTTTGGGGCGTTGTCTTGATATGAATCCCGCCGCGATTCAGTTCAACTCCACCGATGACGGGAAGCCGGTATTGGCAGGGAATGCATCTCAATCCCTGTCTTTCAATCTCTCCCACAGTGAAAATGTCATGCTGTTGGCAGTTACTGAAGGACAATCAGTGGGTATTGATTTGGAGGCAGTTCGGGTAATCAAAAATACCACCTCCCTGGCCAATCGATTCTTCGCACCGGACGAACAAACAGTTTTGAAACAATTACAGGAAAATGAACAAACCTACAATTTCTATCGTACCTGGACCCGGAAAGAAGCCTGCCTGAAGGCTTGGGGCGTCGGTCTTAAGGGCGGCCTGAATCGGTTTTCAACACTTTCTGAATGGGCGACCCCACCGAAGGAAGATAAGAAACGATCTCCACTGCACATCACAAACCTCCCTGTTGACAAGCCTTTCGTGGCTGCCCTTGCCTGTCCGGTCCCCCCCACAGACGTTTTCATTGGTAAAGCTGTCTACTGAGATCTCCATTCACTTAACCTTCCACGGGATTTTATTGTATACTGTGAAAAATCTTAATGAATGGAGGAAACAATGGCGTTGG
>CAZRHT010000092.1:0-6474 GCA_964599895.1 uncultured Holophagae bacterium | reverse complement strand
CCCGGGTTTTTTCATCCAGTTGAACTGCGAGAATCGCGTGATTGAACTGGTTCCCCGGAAATTCGGGAAAAATCTTCCCATTTTTACGACCCTGAGCCATTACGGGAAATGCCGGAACCCCCCGACTCCTCAGAATCGCTGCCGCAAGGAAGGTCATATCCTTACAGTCTCCATAGCGGTGATTTAATACCTCGCTGCATGGGTGGGGGATAATGCCTCCCACTCCCAGCTCAATATCCACATAATTAATGTGCCCGGGTACCCATTTGCAGACCGCAGGTATTAACTCCAGCGGATCCGTTTGCGGAAAGATCTTTGCTACCTCAGATTTTGCCTCCGGGCTCAGTTCCAGGCGTCCGGATGCTTCTTTCCAGAATTTCTGGCCGAAAGAAGCCCAATCCGTAATTCCGGCATTGTACGAAATACCGAGATACGGAATTTTGTCCGCAAAGACCGGATCATCTACTTCACCTTTCAGATAAGGTCGTTTCTCGACCAGATAAGTGTCCCCCTTCTTCTGAACCACATGGTTAATATCATTCAAAACGGCAACCCGGGGGGCACCCGAGACTGTGACCTCCATTCGGTCAATTTCAGCATTGCTCCCCAGGGGGATAAATATATCTCCAAAAAAACTATCCACTGTTATTGTGTACTGAAAGGCAACGATGTCTCCCTTGTCCAGGGTCTTGAAACTGGCAACTATCTGCCGGTCATCATCTACAAAACTTTCATTTAGTGCCAACTTTGATATGTTTTCTGTTTCCAATCTTTCTTTACACATCTTTCTCTCGTTCAGTCGCCAGCCGTCAATTCCCGTAACCTTGTCCCCTCCACTGTAGGAAATCACCAAAGTGCCAACGCCCAAGCCCTTTGCGTGGAGGATTTTATAGACCATCCGTTTTCGCAACAGAATTTTTCCACCTTCGTACCCCACAGAAGTACTCTTGAATAAAATTGCCGCGCCGGGTTCCTCGCTACCTTCCACAGGTGTATAGGCTGCGTGCTCCTGCACCCAGGTCGGGGCCACAAGCTTCTTCTTGTGCCTTGGAAAGGCCGGAATCGTCAGAAGTAAAACGATGCACAATAGTTTCCGGCTCATTCCGACTCCTTTAACACGATGGTGGGATGGGAAACAGAGATCACTCTGTCGAAATAGTTTTTGAACATTCGCGCGGCCGTTGAATTGAACATATTTCGGTCCATATGTTCTTTCGTCTCAACTGTAAATGTATGATCATCCTGTTTCGAGAAGGAGATTGCATACCCGAAATAGAAGAGCTTGATCGCTTCGTTTTTTGGAAGAGAAGCAAGGCTGAAATCATCTGACAGATGATAGATCACCTTTTGTTCCACAATACCCGGGTATTTGAACACAATTCTTGAGTGACGCTGCTCCGCGTTGAACGGGTTGGTCAGATACCGGCTCAGTCCCACAGGCTTGAAGAAGGTCTGGTCCCCGGCTTCTTCCAGTTCAAAGGGGACACTGAATTCCATATCCAGAATCAGGGGCTGGTGAATATCTTTCAGGTTTTCAACCTTTTGAGACAGAACCTTCACCTTATCCCCAAACTGTTTTTTCAGTCGGGTTTCCAGCACGTCCTTCTTCTCCTTGTCGTTGAAGTAGTACAGCGTTCTTCTCAAGTTATAGCTATCATACTGGTTCAGATGCTGCACCATGTGAAACTTCAGGTTGTCTTCCCCAAGGGTTACGTCCAGTTTCACTTTCGTAACATTGGCTTCCGGCTTGTCGATTTTAATCGTTCCCATCCGGGTTCCATTTTCAGGGTCCAGAATGAGCAGGGGTACACCCTTTGCGCCATATTCCACCGTATCGGCAGGGAGCAGACGTTTGGATGGTTCCAGCCAGTGAGTTTTCCCCTTGTAGGTTACCCGGAGCAGGCTGCTGTTGAACTGTCTCAGAGTATGGAGGTCCTTGTTAAACAGGCGGTCATTCCATGGCGAGTAAAAAACGTAGGTGATCTGTGCTTCCGGGAGGGCGGTATGAATCAACGCGCCCTCTATATAATTCAACTGGTAGCCCAGAAGATATTGCAGCTTCATCATTTTGGAAACCGTCGTTGCATGAACTAACTTTTGTATCTATTTATCATCAAGCTTGGATACATCATCTTTGGGCATGGTGGAAATCGGGGTATAGTGCTCGATCACATAGTCATGGATTTTTTCAATCGCAGTGTCCGGACTTAACCCCGCCAATTCCGTCTTGACCAGTTTCTTTGTGGCACTGCAGGGTTTGAACATTTTTTTCAGTGTTCGTTCATAGTAACGGTCTCCCCGTTCCTTCCAATAATCATTGAATTTCCAGTCCACGTCCATGTAATAAACAGCCACATACTCCCGGCGGCTGTTGTACGGCAGGCTGTAGTCTTCCCTCGGAAGTGCGGGAATATCTTTCATTGTAAAATGAACGTATTGTCCTCTGACCGATTTCTTTTTGTGTTCCACTTCGGGTGAGGCATGGAGGTTTCCTCCAACATATCCCCATCTCATCGTGGGCCAGGGAACAACCGTCACCTCCGAACGAAAACAGTAAATGGGGTGCTGGGAATACCAGGTGTTTATGCTCTGCAACCCATTGTACGTGTGAAAGTAGGAGTATTCCACCACAGAACCCTCCTCCAGACCAGGAAGCGCAAAGCTGATTTCCGTTTCCTTAGATCCCCAATCTTTAGAAATCTTCTTTTTGTGAATATCCTTATCGTCCAGCTTATGGGTTTTTCCGTCGGGCGTCCACACGGTTGCCTCAATATCCCCGATATTTTCATCATGGGGATCAAATGACAACTTTACCGTGCCATAATCCTCAATCCCTTTTCGGGTAAAAATTTTCATTCTTTTCAGATACTTCGTCTTGGACATTTCCCGGGTGTAGGTATTGTCTATATCTCCCGTCTCCAGTAGAATCACCGCATCCTCATATCCTTTCGCCGGGTTCGGTTTCAGGTTCTTCTCAAAATCCGTCGGAGCTTCCCCCGCCATTAACTGGACCACCAGCGTGAAAACAAAAAGTGTCGCAAAAATTCGTTTCATATTCCTTACCCCCCCAAAAAAACGATATTCTTTTGTACCACAATTCATAGGTGATTTGAACGACTTTTCGGCAATAAGATTATTGATAATCTATAAGATTACGCTGTACAAATATTGGCTCGCTGGAATCGACTGTCCTTGATTTCCATAATATATCTTATTTGTTGCATATAGATTGGTTCTTCATTAAAATGTTCAAAAATCATCCCTTCAACTGGTCCAGAATTTCGCCAATTACCATTATTTTTTTTACAAACGGTAAAGGTCGGGGCGACGGTCTTTGAACAGGTGATTCATGGAATTCAGTTGTTGATTTGAAGCAGAAAGGTCGATTTCCCGAATCATGGCCACCATTTCAGACAATCCCGCCTTCGCAAGGACCTCTCCATCCGGTCCCATGATCTGGCTGCCACCCGTAAAGGTGAGAGTGGATTCCGGGTCCCTTGACTCTAGGCCGAAGCGGTTGGCTGTGATGACAAAAATGCGGTTTTCCACCGCACGGGCGAACATGGCACGCTGGCACCATGGCAGTACCAGGTTTGCCGGGTGGGCAATGACGGCCGCTCCGCCCAGTGCCAGGGACCGGACCGCCTCCGGGAAGATCCAGTCGAAACAGATCATGATACCGAGGCGATACCCCAGGCCAGTGTCAACCGGTACAAAAGGGCTGTTACCTGGACTGAAAAACGCCTTTTCCTTGAAAAAGAGGTGGGCTTTCCGATACACAGACAAAAGACCCGATGGCCCCACCGTCATGGCAGAGTTGAAAATCTCATCACCATGTCTTTCTGCGAATCCCGCAACAATCACACCATTCTTTTCCCGGGCCAGGCCCAGTAGTACCTGGCCAAGTTCTCCATTCACCGGCTCAGAGAGAGACAAGGCTTCTTCCCTGGACATAAATTGGTAGCCGGTGGTGCAGAGCTCGGGGAGAACCATCACGTCAAAATCTCTCTCCCGCAGCAAAGCTTCGATCGCGCTGACATTCTGCCCGATTTCACCGAATACCGGCTGAAATTGCAGGAAACCCGCCTTCAGTTTCATTTCTTTTTTTCTTTTCCACCAATGGTTTTCAGAATCGCTGCCGTATCTTGTTCCATTGTGGCCTTCGGGTGCTCCACAATACGGCCCACTTCCACACCGTTGGCAAAGAAGAGAAAAGTGGGGACACGTTTGATTTGGTAGGCATCGACTATTCCTGTGTTATCTGCAAGATGACGTCCAACGGCCACCCACTGAACGTCGTCGAATTTGAGTTTTTCGTTTATTTTGATAAATTCCGGCACATGCTCCACACTGTCGGAACACCAGTCTCCGAATACGGTAATTACGGTGACTCCCTTCCCACTGAGCTTATTGAGCGGAACCGGGTCAATCTTCACCTCTTTGTATCGCTGCTGAAATTCCGGGATGGACAAAACCTGTTTTGTCGTTACGAAACCGCTGAGTCCAAGGAGAGCCAATAAAACCATTGTTCGCATATCAATTTCTCCCTTAGCAAATTCAATGGGGACAGTATACCATTTCCCGTTTTCTGTCTGCAATCTTCGCCCCATCCCTCAGTGGACTGCCGTCGGGCATAAAAAAACGGCCCAAAAGGGCCGTCTTGAAGTTCTTTTTGCCTCCAGCTCAGTGGTACACGAGCTTTTGAATCATTACGTGATAGTTCTTGGGCGCCTGAACCAGTTCTACCCCGATTTTGTAGCGATTGTACCTTGCGTTGGCCAGTTCCTGAATCCACCTCTGGCGGACAATCAGATCCACAACCTTGTCTCCTGTATCCATTCGAACAACCATCTCAGGATGCTGGGGCATGCTGTTGCACCGGAAACACAGTCCCCGATGGGATAAATCCAGGGTTTCACCGACTTCAGTGGGCGCCACTGAACCATACCGGAGGGCAAAGGATTTTCTGGATCTCATAAAACCACGTTCTTTCATGCCTCCTCCTTCTGTGGAGAAATAAAACCTACTGATAAGATAGGCATTCTTTACAAAATGTCAAGGAAAGCATTTCATGTGCAAAAACTCGAGATATCATCTCGTTGAAAGACAAGTAGCTTCGGGGAATTAGAACTGTGCTGGACTCGCCAACTCCTTCTTTTTTTGAGAGGTTACGGGGGGAAACGCCTGACTCTCCCCCCCTGATCATTTTTCCACTTTTCCGAAGAATTCTTACCTGTGCAATTCCTTCAAGGTAGCCTCAATCTCGTCCATTGTTCTGTTGAACACCCGCATCGTCGTCTCAAGGGGAACAGATGTTGTTAAATCAGCTCCGGCATGGGCGAGTATGTTGATCGGGTAGTCTGAATTCCCACTTTTCAAAAAGGTGAGATATTTTTCCACCGCTCCATCTTTCTTATTGATAACATTTTCCGCCAGCGCGGTGGAAGCAATCAGCCCCGTTGAGTACTGATAGACATAGTAGTCATAGTAAAAATGAGGTATGAAAGCCCACTCGATTCCATAGATTTTGTCGACCTGGCAAACACCTTTGTCATGACCATAGTATTTTCTTACAAGATCCAGGTAAATTTTCGAAAAGTCTTTCCCGGTCAATGCTCTGTTTTCTTCCACTGCTGTGTGAATTTTCAATTCAAATTCTGCAAACATAGCCTGTCGGAAAATTGTCGTTCTTATTCTTTCCAGAAGGTTTCCAAGGAAAAACAACCTTTTCAACGGGTCCTTTTCTTTTTTCACCAGATAATCATTTAACAAATTCTCATTGAAAGTCGACGCGACCTCTGCGACAAAGATAGAATAGTCACTGGTCGGATAAGGCTGGTATTTGTTTGAAAACCAGCTGTGCATTGAATGGCCGAACTCATGGGCAAATGTTGAAATTGAATCATAATCATCGTTATGGTTGAGTAACAGGTAGGGGTGAACATCGTAAGCGGAACCATTTGAATATGCCCCACTCCTTTTGCCCTTGGTCGGGTACACATCAGCCCATCGATTATTAATTCCCGTCGTCAGTGCATCCACATATTCTTTGCCCAAGGGCTGCATTGCCTGAATAAGGATTTTGGCCGAGTCGTCATAGGTATATTTCAAATCGACTTCTTTTACAAGTGATGTGTACAGATCGGAATATTTCAGTGTTTCAACGCCCATCATTCTCTTGCGCAAAGCCAGGTATCTGTGCAATGAACCCAGGTTGTTATTGATGTCTTTTACAAGCTGTGTATAGACCTTTACGGGAACATTATTCCTATCAAGTGCCGCCTCAACACTTGACGTATATTTTCTCTCTTTTGCGTAAAACCAATCTTTCTGCAGCTGAGAGAACAGGAGCCTTCCGAAAGTGCCTTCATATTTTTTGTAGGTGTCAAAGAAGTTCTTAAATACCACATCTCTGTCCTTCGGATTTTGAGAAGACCTGTATTTCCCATACATTGCCTGGGAGAGTTGGACTTT
>CAZRHT010000091.1:0-6570 GCA_964599895.1 uncultured Holophagae bacterium | reverse complement strand
GATGACCGAGTGGCCGAAGGTGCACGACTGGAAATCGTGTGTACCGCAAGGTACCGTGGGTTCGACTCCCACTCTCTCCGCCATTTTTTACTTTTGAGGCTTTGTATGGAGGCCTGGTCCTGTGCAATGGCGGTTTCCGAACCGTGTCAGGCCCTGACGGGAGCAGCACTAAGGGTATTTGCTATGTGCCGCAGATCACCAGGCTTCCATAGAAAATCTGAAAATAAAGAGAATGTGAAATGAGTTATGACGTAATTGCCCGTAAATGGCGGCCACAGACCTTCGAGGATGTTATTGGACAGACACCTGTGATTCGCACGCTGACCAATTCCATCAAGGCAGGCCGAGTTCATCACTCATTCATTTTTGCAGGGTTACGGGGCACAGGGAAGACATCAACGGCCCGAATTCTGGCAAAGGCATTGAATTGCAAGAATGGCCCCACTGAGACACCTTGTCTTGAGTGCGTGGCGTGTGATGAGATTACACGGGGGGTGAGTCTTGACGTATTTGAGATTGACGCCGCGTCCAACAAGGGTGTGGATGATATCCGGGATCTGAAAGAAATTGTTAAATTTCCCCCCGCGCGGGATCGCTACAAGATTTTCATAATTGATGAAGCTCACATGTTGTCTTCCCATGCTTTTAATGCGCTCCTGAAAACAATTGAAGAGCCACCCTCTTACGTGGTGTTCATTCTGGCCACCACAGAGGTCCATAAAATTCCGACTACGATTCGTTCCCGGTGCCAGTTGTTTGATTTTCGCCACATTCCCAACCGGAACATTGAAGAGCAATTGAAGAAAATCGCGGAATCGGAAAATGTGATGGTGGAAGACGGGGCCTTTTCCCTGATTGTGGATGCGGCAGAGGGAAGCATGCGGGACGCAGAGAGTTTGCTTGATCAGGTTATTTCCTTTTCAGGGGAAAAAGTGAAGGAAGACGATGTTTCAGCTGTTCTGGGTATTGCCGGACGACGAGCCCACATCCGGTTGCTTTCTGCCATTGCCGAAGGTGATGGCGGTGCTGTGATTGCACTTCTGGATGAACTGGAGGACAAGAATACGGACTTTCTGAAATTCCTGGTCAGATTTGGCAGTTTTCTTCAGGAAGCGCTCCACGCCGTGATGCGTAAAGATCCTGGTTTTTTCCCGGAAGGCTTTGACTCATCCAGGCTCTCTGCAGAAGATCTTGTTATGTTCCTGAATATGCTGGTTCAAAACGAGGCGTCGGCAAAGTTCGCCTTCAATGCCAGGGTGGCGGTCGAATTGATTGTTCTGAAAATGGTTTTTTCCACACATGTTGTTTCCATTGCTGATCTGTTGAGCAAAAAAAAAAGTCTGAAAACTGATCCTGCCCCGAAAAGACCCCCTGCACAAGCGATGCAAAAGGGAGCAAAAAAAAGCAAACCGGCTGATGCGACTGATTCTGACAAGGCGAAAGAGCCGAAGCTCTCCCCCAGAGAGGTATTTGACTTTGCTTGTGCGTCTTTCAGTCATCTGCGTCCTTTTCTTTCATCGGCGGATTTCAATTCCTCTGAGTCATCGCTTTCCATCGGATTTCATCAACAGGTCCCCCGGTTGATAAGGGAAGAAATTGAAGGTGAGTTTCGGGACCGGCTGGGTCGGGACTTGGCACGGACCATGGGAAATTCGGTGGACATTTCCTTTTCTTATTCTGTCGAAAAGGACACAGGTTCGGGACAGGAAGAGCTCAAAGATCACCCACTGGTGAAGCAGGTGCTGGAAACGTTTGGCGGGGAAGTGGAAGCAATAACCAACAAGGAGAAGATATAAATGGTCGACATGAATTTTCTGATGAAACAGGCGAAGAAGATGCAGGAGAAACTCCAGAGCCAATTGGAAGACATGCGGATGACAGCCACGGCCGGCGGCGGCGTGGTGTCCGTGACTGTGAATGGGCACAAGGAAGTAATCACAATTAAAATTGCAGATGATACCGTGATGGAAGACCGGGAGATGCTGGAAGATCTTCTAATGGCCGCGATGGGCGAAGCCTACCGAAAGGTGGAAGAAGAACTGAAGAAGAACCTGCAGGGCCTCCCGGGTGGTATGCTGCCGGGATTAATGTAGGATGTTCGTGGACAGGAGCGAGATGATGTCAGAGAAAACTGACAGGTTGTTTTCATGAAGGGATATCCTGACTCAATTCAACGTGTGGTGGACAATTTTCGAAAACTGCCGGGAATCGGAGCAAAAAGCGCGGAAAGACTGGCCTTTGCTCTGTTGAAACGTCGCAGAGAGGAAGCTGTCAAACTTTCTGATGCGATTCGGGAAATGGCAGGTAACATCGGCTATTGTGAACAGTGTCGAAATTATACTGAAGGGACTTGCTGTAACATCTGTTCTGATAACGGCCGGGATAAGCAATTGATTTGTGTGGTGGAGCAGCCGGAAGATGTTTTGGCTATCGAACGGGTTGGTGAATTCACCGGGCTGTATTTTATCCTCCATGGAAGTATTTCCCCGTTAGATGGACTGGGACCGGAGGAATTGGGACTGGAGAAGCTGGAAGGGTTAATTGACCAGTTGGAGATACGTGAAATTATCATTGCCACCAATCCCAATGTAGCGGGGGAAGCGACCGCAATCTACATTGCCCGCCGTCTTAAAGGGAAACAGGTCCAGGTTTCGCGGATTGCTCTGGGCATTCCTGCGGGGGGAAACATCGGATACGCGGATGAGGTGACCATGATGCGGGCACTGGAAGGTCGGACCCGGATTATCCTTGAATGAGTCGGGATCCCGGGCTATACTGTTTTTGAATATTGACAGCGTTTAGAAAATATTTCTCAAAGGAGACGAAAATATGAGTGTACGTCTTGCAATCAACGGTTTTGGAAGAATCGGACGGATGGTATTCCGGGCGATTCATAGTGATCCCACCTGCGGGATTGAAGTGGTGGCAATCAATGACCTGATGGATAACGGGACGTTGGCTCACCTGTTGCAACACGATTCGGTTCACGGAAAATTTCCGGCAAATGTGACTTCATCCAACGAGGGAATTACAGTAGACGGAAAGCTGGTCCCCGTTACGGCAATCCGTAATCTGGATGAACTGAATTGGGGAAAGTTTAACGCTTACGTTGTGTTGGAATCCACGGGTCTGTTCCGGACAAGGGACCAGGTAAGCAAGCATCTGGCTGCCGGTGCAAAAAAAGTCGTAATTTCAGCCCCTGCAAAGAGCGCGGACGTGCAGACTGTAGTCCTTGGCGTCAACGATAAGGCAATTGACCTGGATAGTTTTGATATCCTGTCCAATGCTTCCTGCACCACCAACTGTCTGGCTCCCGTAGTGAAAGTGATTGATGACAATTTTAAGGTCAAGCACGGTCTTTTGACAACCATACATTCCTACACCAACGATCAACGCATCCTTGATCTCCCCCACAGTGACCTTCGCCGTGCGCGTGCAGCTGCACTTTCCATGATTCCCACCTCCACTGGCGCGGCTAAGGCCGTGGGCCTTGTTCTGCCCCATCTGGCAGGAAAACTGGACGGACTTGCAGTGCGTGTACCGACCCCCAACGTATCCCTTGTTGACGTTGTGTTTACCGTGGAGAAAGCCACCGATACCGCATCTGTTCGTAAGGTCCTGAAAGAAGCTGCGGCGGGTGAACTGAGAGGTATTCTCGGTTACAGCGAGGATCCACTTGTGTCCTGTGATTACAATACCAATCCGCTGTCCTCAACCGTAGATGCGGAATTTACTCAGGTTATCGAAGGAACCATGGTGAAGGTGTTGTCCTGGTATGACAACGAGATGGGATATTCCTCCCGTTGCAAGGATCTCATCGTAAGGATTGGATAAGCCGATATGGTGCGATTGACAGTACGAGACCTTTCCCTTTCCGGGAAACGGGTATTCATCCGGGTGGACTTCAATGTCCCGGTTAAGAACGGACAGATTACTGATGACGGGCGAATAGTCGCCGCCCTCCCCACCATCCGCTACGCGGTAGAACAGGGCGCGGCGGTGGTGCTTGCATCCCATCTGGGGCGACCGAAGGGAATTGGATACCAGGAGGAATTTTCTATGACTCCGGTATTCCATCGATTACGGGAAGTCTTCGGAGATGCAGTGCAGTTCAGTAGCGATGTGATTGGAGAAAGTGCGGAAAAAATGGCACTGAACCTGGCACCGGGACACATTCTTCTCCTGGAGAACCTCCGATTTCATCCTGGAGAAAAAAAGGATGATGGAGAATTTGCATCCGCGCTGGCTAAACTGACAGATATCTACGTCAATGATGCTTTCGGTACCTGTCATCGGGCCCATGCCTCTGTACACGCGCTGCCATCGTTGTTTGAAGATCCGGCAGCGGGATTTCTCGTGGAAAAAGAAATCCACTACTTTGATGAAGTGTTGAAAGATCCGAGCCGCCCCTACGTTGTAGTTCTTGGCGGCGCGAAGGTAAGTGATAAAATCCCGGTTATTCAACACCTCATGGGAAACGTGGACAGAATTCTCATCGGCGGAGCCATGGCCTACACTTTCCTGAAGGTGAGTGGCGTGAATGTTGGTAACTCCAGAGTCGAAGAAGACCGTCTGGAAATGGCGGCAAGCCTGATGGAACAGGCGGCAGAATTACAGGTCCCCATGGAGTTTCCGGTGGACCACGTGGCTGCCGATTCCTTTGACAGCCCGAAAGATATCATTATCACTGCGGGCGAAGAAATACCTGAGGGCTACATGGGACTGGATATCGGCCCCGAAACCATTGTCCGGTTCAAAGGCATTCTTGCGCAGGCCAAAACAGTATTATGGAACGGACCGATGGGCGTATTCGAAGATGAACGTTTCGCAGTGGGTACCCTGTCCGTGGCGGAAATCCTGGCGGAATCCGATGCCACCTCCATTATCGGCGGTGGAGACAGTGCGGCGGCAGTCCGAAAAGCCGGGCTGGAAGATGGAATCACCCATATTTCCACCGGAGGAGGGGCATCGCTGGCCTACATGTCAGGGGAAAAACTGCCGGGCATTGAAATCCTGGCGCAGAAAGGGGAAGAGAAATGAGAAAACCATTTATTGCCGGCAACTGGAAGATGCACAATGGTATCCGGGAAACAAAAGAGTTTTTTGCCCGTTTTCTGGGAATGTATCTCGATTCCAGTGAAGTGGATGTGGCGATTGCGCCGGTTTATACCGCAATCGAGGCAGCAAAGAATGCCTGCAAAGGCCGCCGTATTTTTATTGGCGCTCAGAATATGCACATGGAGGACAAAGGGGCTTTCACCGGTGAAATCGCACCGGGAATGCTGAAAGAATTGGATGTGGACTTCGTTATTCTGGGTCACAGCGAACGGCGGCACGTCTTTGGTGAGACCAACAATACCATTGCGCTGAAACTAAAAAAGGCGGTACTTGAAGGCCTTCTGCCCATCCTCTGTGTTGGAGAAACCCTGCAGGAACGGGAAAACGAAAAAACCGAAACCGTACTGCGTGAACAACTGGATACGGCCTTTAACAATCTCGATGCAAAAGAGGCGGCCAGGGCCATTGTGGCATACGAACCGGTATGGGCAATTGGCACAGGAAAAACGGCGACACCGCAAATTGCGGGAGATGCGCATATTTTTATTCGCAATCGCATCAAAGAATTGTATAATGCTGTGGCTGCCGAGGATATGCGTATCCTTTACGGCGGCAGTGTCAAACCGGCAAACGCAAGAACACTGCTCAGTGTGCCGGACATAGACGGAGCATTGATCGGGGGAGCCAGTCTCCAACCCGACAGCTTCGCTGAAATCATAAAAATCAGCTTGGAGGGATAGAAATTGTTTACATTTATTTTGGTAATTCACATCATTGTTTCACTGGTTCTCATGCTGGTCATCCTGCTGCAGGACGGCAAGGGAGGCGACCTTGTTTCCGCCCTTGGCGGCGGCGGTAGCCAGACCCTGTTCGGCAGTACCGGAGCGGCCAGTTTTTTAACCAAAGCAACCATCGTATTGACCATCGTTTTCGTTCTTACCTCATTGAGCCTGGCGGTACTGAAAACCCGGGAGCAACGTTCGGTAATCGGGGAAGTGAACCCTGCGGTTGAGAAAACCCAGCCGGTCGAAGTCAAGAAGGAAGAGAAGAAGGCAGCTACTCCCGACACTACTGATAAGACAGAGCCTGCTACTGAGAAGCCGGCACCGGTGGCCACTGAGACAAAACCGGATCAGCCCAAGACGACGGAAACACCCGCTGTGACCCCTGCGGATAAGGGTGACAAAACAGCCGCGGTAGCGAAAAAGCCGGAAGCAAAACCGGCGGATAAGAATAAAAAGGACGGCGGAAAGAAATAAGTTGAAAGCCGAAACAGGGCTATACTATAATAGCCCGGGCCGCAAACAAGCGGCGCTTTTTTTGCCCAGGTGGTGGAATTGGTAGACACGCTATCTTGAGGGGGTAGTATCTTTTTAGGTGTGCGGGTTCGAGTCCCGCTCTGGGCACCATTTTTTAATTTCCTCATGGATGCCACCGTAGCTCAGCTGGTAGAGCAACTGATTCGTAATCAGTAGGTCAGCGGTTCGACTCCGCTCGGTGGCTCCATTCTTT
>CAZRHT010000090.1:4443-6632 GCA_964599895.1 uncultured Holophagae bacterium | reverse complement strand
AATACCTGCTTTCGCTCCATGTCAGGGTATCCTTTCCCGCCGTTCCTCGGGATGGTAATAGCATGTTCTTTCTGGCCGATAATGCGAAGAAGAATATCGGTAGTCCATCCGCCACCGTTGTTTCGTACGTCAATGACCAGACCTTCTTTCCCATCTGCTTCGGAGTATACTTCCTGCTGAAACCGGTCATAGCTGGGTTGATCCATAGCCCGGATGTGGACATATCCCAGTTTTCCACCCGAGTATTTGTCTACGAGTTTCCGGTTCTGGTCTACCCAGTCGTTATACAGAAAGGTAAGGTTTTCCCTGGGAGTGGCGGGTTCAATGACAACTTCCCGTGTTTCTCCATCCTTTCCTCTTACTGTCAGCAGGGTGCGCTGTCCGTTGGTATCGAAAAGGGGCTCATAAAAATTGGTATCGTTCGATAGTGGCGTGCCGTTGACAGTCTCAATGACGTCTCCGGCGAAAAGTTGTGATTTTTCGAATGATGCCGGGGAATCGTTCAGCACTTTTTTCACCCGGATACCGTTGCCTTTGTACCCGTAGTCCTTGAGAATGCCAAGTTCACCTGTCACCCGGCTACGTGTTCCCCTGGGCGGATAAATGCCAAGATGGGAACCATTAAGTTCGCCAATCATTTCCCTGACTACATCGTAAAAATCGTCCCTTGTCGCGGCTTTTGCCGCAAGGGGTTCATATTTTGCCTTAACAGCCTGCCAGTCGGCGCCGTGAAACTTGGGGTCATAGAAATGGTTGTTCATTATGCGCCAGCATTCCAGGTACATCTGGTGGAACAGCAAAGTCCTTGATGTATGAAGCTTGGCACTGTACGGGTATCCTTCGGTTTTTCCTTTGAATGTTATCGACTTGAGGCTGCCCGATCTGGTTCTGAAATAAAACTTCCCGGTTTTCCTGTTCCATGCAATATCGGATACAGCTTTTGTTCCTGGAAGTTCCTTCATTTCACTACCGTCGCGTTTGATTTTCCAGAGGGTCCGTGTACCGTTGATATTTGCCGTGAACACTATTTCCGTACCGTCCTTGTTGACTGCAAAAGCGCCCTCGTCTCCTTCCAGGTGCGTCAATTTGTGAACCCGTTTGGAAATGTCGTCAAAATCAATTTTAACTGTTACTGCGGCGTCTTCCTTTTTCTTGTCTTTTTTGGCTGCGGCTTTCTTAGAATCCGCGACTTCTTCCCTTTCTTCAGCCGTCATCTGGTCGTCAGCCTTTGTGAGGTACACGTACCAGACATCGTTGCTGTAGTGGCTTCGATGTGACAGAAAATACAGCATTTTCCCGTCGGCTGTCCACACGGGATATCCGTCTTCGTCAGGGTGCATAGTCACGTTAACGGCGTTCCCGCCGGAGACAGGCTGAATGAAAATATCGGTGTTGAAGGAATTGTCTGAAATAGAGTACGCAATATAGCGGCTGTCCGGCGACCAGGAGTATTCAGGCGTGCTCCACTGGTCCAGAAAAACCCTTGGGTTTTTGCCGTCCGGATCGCTGAGAACCAGTTCACCATTTCCCCGGATAAATGCCAGCGTTTTTCCGTCCGGGGAAAGAGAGCTGCCATATTCTTCCGCTTCGTTATCTGTGATTCTATCCAGTTTCCGGTGAAGAGAACGGTACAGGGGCAATTCGTCGCTGGCAGAAACCCGAAAGATGTCATAGTTTCCACCGCGATCGGATGAAAAATAGAGATATTTTCCGTCAGGGGACCACGCCAGATCTTTCTCCCTGAAATTATCCTCGGTAAGGTTTTGTGCTTTTCCCTTCTCACTCTTCATTACGAAGACATCCCCGTACACCACAAACGCAATCTGTTTGCCGTCCGGCGACACGGCCATTTCACTGGCATTTTTTGTCAATACCATGATTTCATTGTCATTCTCAGTAACATCACTGGGTGCCTGTACTTTGACTTCCCGTACAGTGTTATCCCCAGTGGAGACTGTGTAGAGCCGTCCATTCAACTCGAACGCAATCAGGGAGCCATTGGCCGAAATATTGGCAAAAGCGATGTTCTTTTCCTCCATCCGGGTAATCTGGACCTTGGCAGAGCCGTCAGCCGCCATTTTCCATACATTGACGAAACCGTCCCGGTCTGAAAGAAAATACATACCCTTGTTCCCGGCCCACATCGGGCAATAGTCATTGCCCTGAAAGGTCGTCAGTTTTTTGGAGAA
>CAZRHT010000090.1:0-4343 GCA_964599895.1 uncultured Holophagae bacterium | reverse complement strand
CCAAAACGACGGGAAGAAAACGCAATCGATTTTCCGTCCGGAGACCAGACCGGATCGGAATCGTAGGCAGGATGGACTGTCAGGCGAACGCCATTACTGCCGTCGGCCTGGCATACCCAGATGTCGCCGCGGTATGAAAAGGCGATCCTGCTTCCGTCCGGTGATGGGGCAGGGTGGCGAACATAGGTTTCTCCGGCCATCAAACTCATGGAACAAAGGAAAAGGACCAGCATGCTGAAAAATCTCATACAACCTCCAGGATTCTTTTGAGTCAAAAGAATAATTTTCTCATTTTATTTTGCACAACCAGACTACAGGATAATTGTACGGTTTTGCAAGGCGTTTGTTTTCGACGTGAGTATCGAAAACAGTCCAGGCGAATGTGCGATTGCCTGAGGTGGAAGTGGACGGCGGGGCGTTCTCCTACTCAAAGTTAGTCTTAGAGTTGGGCTTATTTTTTAGAGATTGTTTCTTGGCTTCTTTGTCACAGCGTTCATTTTCAGGATGGCCTGAATGAGCTTCCACATATTCGAATTGGATGTCATTAAATTCTGTAACGATCACGTCCAGTTTTTTCCAGAGGTCGGGGTTCTTTACCTTTTTCCAGTTCCGTTTCTTCCACTGATGGATCCATTCCGTAATGCCTTTCTGGACGTAGGTGGAGTCGGTATACACTTCCACTTTGTAATGGCGTTGCCGAATGGCCTTCAAGCCCTCAATGACAGCCATGAGTTCCATCCGGTTGTTTGTTGTGTCCGGGTCGAAGCCGGAAAGCATTTTGTCCAGGCCGTTCCACACAAGAAGGGCGGCCCAACCGCCGGGGCCCGGATTTCCGCTGCAGGCCCCGTCGGTATACAATCGAATAACTTTTTCAGTCACCGGCAGACTCAGCGCTTGATGACATGGGTTTTGGCGATCATGTCATGGAGACCACGCTTATCAGCGGTGAAGGCAATCATCAGAAAGCCGATGTAAAAAGTAAAACCGTCGACGATGTAGCCCACCAGTCTCAGGAAAGCTTTCTTCATTGTGGGTGCCCGGCCGGTCTCATCGTCCACAACGTAGAGTCCGAATATGCGTTTACCGAGAGTTGTGCCATATTTGGACCATCCAATGAGGATGTAGCCAATAGAAATGGCCATAAAAATGAGCATGAGAAAAATGCTTGCGAATGTATACATCCCCATGGATCTGACGTTACGCAAGATGATGGCCATGGCAATTGTATTGATAATGGCCATGGGAATGCCCAGAATGATTGCGTCAATGATGTATGCAACGAGGCGAATCCAGAAGCCTCCGTATTCCCCGGAAACGCTCGGTGCCTGGGCGTAAGCCGGCCGGGGTGCCGGAGGGGCATACGCAGGTGGTGCCTGAGGCGCTGGGGCCGGAGGTGGAGTCGGCGCGGCAACCGGAGTGGAAGGTGGCGTATAGCTGGGCTGAGGCGGGGCGGGTGGAGTCGGGGCTGCCTGCGGACCTGGTTGTACGGGCGGGACGGGTGGCGCCGGTGCTGCCTGCGGAGTTGGTGGTGCAGGTTGAGCAGGCGGAGCCGGTGCGGTGGGCGGAGCTGCTGCCGGTTGGGAAGGTGGAGCCTGACCGGCTTCTGATTGAGGTAAAACAGACGGTGCTCCAATTGGATTTGTGTCGTTCGGTCCACCCTGCATTGAAGCCATTTCATCCCGGCTCATTCTGACCGTACCCTCTTCTGCTTCATCAAGGCAGAATGAAAAATGAACCCTTCCGACAATAATCACGTCTTCCGGTCTGACAGGTGTTTTGGCGGTAATTTTCTTGCTGTTAACATAGGTACCGTTGGAACTGTTCAGGTCTGTGATGTAAAACTGGTTCTCTTCCCGCTCCAGGACGGCGTGTTTTCTGGACACGCTGAGGTCGTCGATATAGATTTCATTGTCCTTACTGCGCCCCATGGTCGCGAAATCCTTTTCCAGTTGAAAATCAAATCTACCCTTCGACGTTTTTACCACAACTGAGTAACCCATATTACCCCCTTCCTTACGGCGCCAGGCGCCTTTGATTTACTGACATCGTTAAAAAAAAGTTAATGAACAGGGACGGTTTGTTAAATCGTTCCAGCTCATTTTTATTCTCATTGTGCGACCTTTCTCCCTTCTGCTAACAGAACAGGTGCCAGGTGCTGAATCTTTATCCCGTAGGATAAACCACTTGTACCCCTTTTGACAAGGTTATTGATTTCGAAGATCATGTCAGGTTCCAGTTCCTGTGCCAGTTTCTTCAAATCCGTTATCATGTCCCGATTTATGATGGCTTCATCCCGGTCCGAAATTATGGCCAGCAGATCCCGAAGAACTATCTCAATCTGAAAAAAGAAAGAACGGGCACTTTCTTTTCCCCGGTTTCCCAGTATTTCATCCAGTTCATCTTCCAGGGCGATTCCGGAAGCCGTTTGGTAGTGGGTCATTTCCTGGAGGAAACGCAAGGCAAGGTGCCGGATCCTGGTAAAAGCCTCCAGCTGTGATTTGTCTTCCACGAAACCGCCCCCGGATTTGATCCACGGGTAGTAGGAGTCATCAAAATCCGGGCCTTTCTTCAGTGCTTCCAGGATACCGGTTCCGGAAAAAGCCACTTCCTGGCAACGGGATCGAATTGTTGAGAGCAGACTGTCCGGTTTGGATGTGACTAAGAAGAAATGGTTTCCGGAAGGCGGTTCTTCCAGAGTCTTCAGTAGCATATTACCGGAGGTCGGATTCAGCTGATGGGCATTGTCGATGACAAACACCCGGGCCTTCCCTTCGAAGGGGGCAAACCGGATGGCATCCAGTATTTCTTCCGCCTGTTCCGTTAGAATCTCATCCTTTTCCGCTTCAATGATGGTGACATCCACGTGGGTCCCTTCCTGGATCTTCAGGCAGGAACGGCATATGCCGCAGGGGGCGTTGTCCGGAGATTCACAATTCAGCATCGCGGCAATGGCAATCGCGGTTTTCTTCTTTCCAATTCCTTCAGGTCCGGTAAACACGTAAGACGAAAAGAGGCGTTCTTTCTGGAGTGCGTTGGAAAAAAAAGCTTTGATGCGTTCGTGACCGGCAATCTGATCAAACAGGTTCATGATGTTGCTCCTTCGGGATGTATTGCCGGAAGAAGCGGAATCAGGAAGGTCAGGATATGATCGAAGATATCCTCCCGGGGTCGGTCAGCGGGGATTACCTTAACGCGGTTCGGCTCTTTTGCGGCAATTTCAAGAAAACCCTGCCTTACTTTCCTGTGAAAGGAAAGTGCTTCTTCTTCAAACTTCGAAAGGGACTCAGGATGTTCAACGGTTCGTTTTTCAATCCGCTTAATCGCGGTCTCAGGGGAGATATCCAGAACAAACGTAATGTCCGGTACAAGTGCACCCGCCAGATTCCTGAAAAGGAAATCCAGCGTGGCCATGGGAACACCTCGCGCAAAGTGCTGATAGGCAACTGAGGAATCATGGTATCGGTCTGAAATGACAATTCCCCCTTCCCGCATCGCTGGCAATATCTTGGATTTCACGTGCTGAGTTCGGTCGGCCAGATAAATTAACAGTTCGGTTTCCGGAACCATATCTCCATGGTGATTTGACATTACTACCTTCCGAAGGGCCTGCCCGATCTCCGTTCCACCGGGCTCCTTCGTCCAGACAACATGATGCCCCTTCCCCTGCAGGTGGCGGGTGAGCATTTGCCCCTGAGTTGATTTGCCCGAGCCTTCGCCCCCTTCCAACGTAATGAAAAAGCCGTTGCTTGTTTCAGTTGATTTCATGACAATTTCTCCATTCCAGGTGAAGAGGACAGCGCGTCCACGTCCACGGGGCCATTTCCTTCGAAAAGAACGAGCATTCTTTCCATGAAATGTTCCAGTTCCCGGACGTTTCCCTGCCACGGATGGTGTGTAAGGGCATTCATGGCAGCCTCTGTGAGTCTGAATTCAGGAATGCCGTGTTTTGCGCTTAATATATGGGAAAAATGTGAAACCAGTTCAGGAATATCTCCCACCCTTTTCCGGAGAGGTGGAATGAGAATGGGAATTACATTGAGTCGAAAATACAGGTCTTCCCGGAATTGTTTCGCTTTTATCATATTTTCGAGATTGGCTGCTGTGGCCGCAATTATTCGGACGTCCACTTTCTTTGGCCGATTGCTCCCCAGTGGTTGAATTTCTTTTTCCTGCAATACCCGAAGTAGCTTGACCTGCAGCACAGGCGGCATGTCTCCGATTTCATCGAGGAAAAGAGTTCCGCCGTCAGCCTCTTCCAGTTTTCCTTTCCTGTCGGTTCTGGCATCGGTGAAAGCGCCTTTCACATGACCGAAGAGGTCGTCTTCCAACAAGGTTTCGGGAAT
>CAZRHT010000089.1:0-6801 GCA_964599895.1 uncultured Holophagae bacterium | reverse complement strand
TCAATTTTTATTCCAGATACTGTCTTACATCATCCAGAGATTTTCGGATTTTGTCTTTTGGTTCTTCATCGGGATAGCCCAGGGGCATGATAATGTCCACCTGTGTGGATGAAGGAAGGTTGAGCTCCTGCTTCAAGGCTTTGTCATTGAACCAGCCAATCCAGCAGGTACCGAGGCCAAGGACTGCTGCCTGCAGGGAGAGGTGGGCACCCGCAATTCCGATGTCGATCAGGTTGTACCGGACATCCCGAACCTGGCCTCCCAGTCTCGCAACAACTTTGGATTTCTCCGTAACAAATATGATCAGCACCGGGGCAGTGGCAATAAACCGGTTCATGGCATAGATTCCGGAACATGCCGCGTCTGCAATTCGGTGAATGCGATCCCGGTCGTCCACAACGAGAAAGGTCCAGGGTTGAGAATTGCAGGCCGACGGCGCCATCCTGCCCGCATCCAGACATTGGTCCACAAGTTCCCTTGATACAGACCGATCGGTGTAGGCCCTTACGCTGCGACGGGCCCTAATCAATTCCTGGAAGTTCATGTTCAGGAAATTTTTGAAACCCGGCTCAGGCCCCAGATTGCCAACGCGCCGGCTCCGATAAACGCGATCCAGGAAAACACAGAGGCGATAGTGTAAGGCCCAAACACAAAAGACCAGCCAGCGAGACTTCGCGTCAGATGGGCCAGCGCAATGACAGTGAAGACAATTCCCGATACAAAGCAATAGACTTTGGTTGCATTCATCGGATCCCTCCATTTTCAAGAATGAGTCACAATCATATTGTACACGAAAACAAACTGCAGCGGGAACGGCGGGGCCAGTTCATTTCCAGAAAACGATCATGCTGCACCGGTTCGGCCATTGCTATGAATGAGGCGGAACATTCCAGTACAGCGGCCAGTTGTCAGCTCTTGCTTAACAAAACCGCCCGGTTCATCCAGATTTTTGGTCTTTTAACAACGCTGAAACCGACATCGGTGGCAATCCTGATCATATCTTCAAAACCTTTTTTCGAAACGTGAAATGGTGGTTCAACAATGAAGACCTTTCCCTTTGGTTTCAAAATGCTTTCTATTTCACGAAAGAGCTTTCCCTGGTCCGGAACCTCATGGACCACGTAGAACATCAAAACAAAATTGACCGGTCTTGAGACGCCAATTTTATCCTCCTCGCAAAGATGCAATGTGAACCGCTCCTCAAGTTCAGTTCCCTGAATCTTTTCTCTGACTTTCCGGAGCATTCCTTCCTGCAAATCCACAGCAATCACGTGACCGGTCTTACCGACCATTGCCGCCATGTCAATAGAGAAGAAACCGGGACCACATCCCATATCCAGAACCGTCATACCTTCTTCAAGATATTCCCCCAGTAATCTCCGGGGATTCTGCGTCCATCTTCGGAGCCGCGTATCCAGACTCCCTGCCCTTTCAACCGGACATACACGATTTTTTCTATTGCTCACTATCTCTTTCTCCTCTTAAAAAACTGCTGTCTCATCGCTTATGATTGTAACGGCGACCTTCTACCCCTGTCAAAAATTCTTTGTTTCATTGGAATCAGAACCTCTCGCAAAGGTGAGGAGAAAAAGGTTGATTCGGAACAGATTGGAGAAAGACAGAGAAAAGAGAGATACTCTCGCAAAGCACGCAAGGGGCGCAAAGGTAAGAGGGCTAAAAAAGTGAAGGGACGAGGATGGCTGATTTGACAATTATTTTGATCTTCTGGTTTTCATCCATCCTGGCGACCTTGGCGGCTTGGCGAGAAAATCAGATTCTCTCGCAAAGGCGCTAAGCACGCAAAGGGTAATCAAGTTCCGGAAGGGTGTGTTGCCCTGCATTTCATTTCCCAGCCATCAACCATGCACGATCCACCATTCACGCGATGTCTTCGGCGCACTTTTTGCGTTGCTGGTTAGTTTGATACCACTTTAACTTTCTATTATTGTAATGTATATTGCCAGGAAAGGGGCGATATGGTATATAATGGGCGACAGGATAAACATCAATTGGGACAGGAGGGAAAACTTGGGACTGCTGAAAGGAAAAAAGGCGGTGATCTTCGGGGTAGCGAACCGAAAAAGCATTGCCTACGCCATCGCAAAGAAAATGAAGGAAGAGGGGGCGGAGCTCGGCTTCACCTATGCTGGTAAGATCATGGAAAAACGGGTTATGCCCATTTCAGAGGAACTGGGCGGTAAATTCTGCGTCCCCTGCGATGTACTACTCGATGAACAGATTATCCACACCTTCCAGACCGTTAAAAAGGAATTCGGCAATTTGGACATTCTGCTCCATTCCGTGGCATTCGCCCCTCAGGATGCCCTGAAGGGTCGATTTGTGGACACAACCAGGCAGGCATTTCAGATGTCACTGGGAGTCAGCGCATACTCACTTGTTGCGTTGTCCCGTTACGCGGAACCCCTCATGAGTGAAGGGGGGAGCATCCTCACCATGACCTACCTCGGGGCCGATCGGGTGGTGAAGAATTACAACGTCATGGGGGTGGCAAAGGCGGCTCTGGAGTCTTCGGTTCGATATCTTGCGGAGGACATGGGAGAAAAGGGTATTCGGGTCAACGCGGTTTCCGCCGGACCCATCCGCACCATGGCTGCCAGCGGGATCGGAGGCCTGCGTCACATCCTGGCAACTTTTCCGAAAGTCGCACCTCTGCACCGAAACGTGACACCGGAAGACGTAGCGGGCACCGCTGTGTTTCTGGCAAGCGACCTGTCAAGCGGAGTGACAGGAGAAGTCATTTATGTAGACGCGGGATACAATATCGTCGGGTTGCATTGAATCGGCACTGAGCGGCCCATTGTTCTGAAATCTTCCCGTTTGTTTAGTTGGTGGTATGCTTCGGCTATTCAGTCTACTCTGATTTCAAGCTCGATCTCATCCCGGATAGGGATCCCATCGTTGCCAATTTCCGGAATTTCAGGTTTCAACTCTCTTGACTTATTGACGGCATCTCGATGAATTGCCGCCAGTTGAAACCCGATTTTTTGATAAAAACGAAGTGCCCCTGTGTTGTCATTGGTTGTGATAAGCCAGACCCGTTTATATCTTTTGTGAAAAGCGAGGTCAATAACCGACCGGACAAGCACGGACCCGATGCCCTTGCCGGATTGTAAAGAATCGAGAGTAACGATTTCGCATTCTCCGTTCCTGAAAGAATATGTGACCATACCAACAGGCTTTTCAGCTTCAACGGCTATGAATCCGGGAAGCTTGTCGGCTTGATGAACGTGTCCCCGTGTCACGACCTCGGGAGCGCCCCAGCGTTCACAAAGAAGTGAACGGACCCAACTGCGGTCCAGTTCTGTTATCGCCTGTATTTCCATAAAATCTCCTGCCTTTACTTTTTATTTGAACCGATAGTGGCCGATAATCTGCCATTTTGAGACAACAATTGAGCAAACCCGCGGGCCCTCAAGAACATCCTGTTCTGTTGTCTTCCCTGTGAAGACAAGAGGAACATAGCACATATTGTGGATAACATAAGGAAATCCGTCGCCGCGTTTCTTATGTCCCACAATACCGATGTGGAAATGATCCCTCGACCCAATGTCCCATATAACAATGTCTCCGGGCTGCCAGTCTCTCGGATTATCAAGCCGGGTCGTGAGGGAGGCCCAGTGTCTCTCGAAAAACGTCTTTAAAATCCATACTCTCCGATGGTCAATAAACTTGTCCGGAACCTTAACGCCGTATGTTCTTTTGTTCGCCGAAACATCCCTGTGCACGTCTCGCTGCAGATCTATACCGGCATTCCGCAACGCCCGGACAATCAGATCAGTACAAATTCCTTTTTTCGGATTTACATCGCCCCATGGATAAACCGATGTCCCGGTGTCTTCCCCGCCCTTGTATGTCGGGGCAATGTACGTTGAAAGCATTTTGCTGTCGTAGGCTGTACTGTTCTTGACTTCATCATAGGCACCTTTAACAATTCGGTCCACTGTCTGTGCCCGGCAACTAAAGGCAACCACGATGAAAAAAGAAACAAGAATCCACCCATTCTGCCGGTGGCTTATACCCCGGAGAAACAAATTCATACGCATTACCAACATCCTGCCGTTTGACCCAGTGGTAGTCTCATAATGAATAATCTTACTTTGGGATCAGCGGGTCTGTCAAAGATTTTCAAGTCCATTCACCTCGTTCAGCATCTGAAATTGCGTCTGGTAAAAGACCGTGACTCTGCGCCACAGTCCATTCCAGATTTTTTTGTGTCCTGTGTCACATTTTTGCGGGAGAAGGTGGCAACTGAGAGCAAGAGAACTATATTATAATATTGCCAAAGAATTTGTTTCGATATTATTTAATATATTGAAAAAACAGGAGGGTGCGATGAAAAGATGGTTGGTAGTCATCGCTGTTGTGATCTTGACCGGTGGGGTAACCATGACGGTTCAAGCTGGCAACAGAGGAAATGGAAATGGCCCTGGTTCCAACAATGGCATCGGGCATGGTCCTGGAGATAACAATGGAAATGGCAACGGGAACTCCGACGGCACTGTGGACAATGGAACGACAGGGACTGCTTCAGAATGTGATTTGACCGAAGACAACTGGGTGGAAGCACTGGACGGTACAATTACTGCCTTCCTGGGAAATCCCAACAATGAGAAATCCAAACAGAAATTTGTTATGGAAACGGCTGATGGAAATATCACAGTCAATACCGCTCCCTGGTGGTTTATGCAGGCCCAGGCTTTTGGTCTGGCTGTGGATGATGAAGTGACGGTTTCCGGTTGGACTTGCACCGAAGATGGAGAAACCACCTTAATTTCGATGAGCATCACAAAAGGGGAAGAAACTATCTATCTTCGTGATGGGTTGGGGCACCCTATGTGGAGTGGTGCCCGAGCCATTCCCGGATGTGGACAAAATCCCGATCAATACTTTTTACCGCAATACGAGGGGGACGAACAGGTTCTGGAAGGTACCACTGGTGAACTGTACCTGGACTGCCTCGTACACGGATCTTATCCTTCGTATATGGTGGGCCTGAATGGCGAGGATGCGGACGGCAATCCAACTGTCACGACCCTTGTCCTGGGGCCGCAGTGGTATCTCGAATATCAGCGCTTCAATCTTGCAGCAGATATTCCTGTAATTGTAACGGGCGTATCGGTTCAGGTAGATGAAGACACCTTTGTTTTCCTGGTACGGAAAATCGAGACAGAAGACAGTGTAATGGTATTTCGCGATGAAACGGGAATCCCTTACTGGCAAACTGTGAGACCCCTTTCTCCTTGAGGAATAGCTGATATGGTGAAGAAAAGCCCCGCCTTTCATGGCGGGGTTTTTCGCGTCTGCTGTCAGCTTTCCACATTCCGGTTCCTCGCTGCAATATGCTACAGTTGGTGAGACAAATGATATTCGTCAACAGGGAGGACCCATGAAAATTGCATTGATACAGCAGCATGCGACAACAAACAACAGAGATAATCTGGAACGGGGCCTGGCAGCCCTGAAAAAGGCTGCGGCACATGGAGCAAGACTGGTCTGTTACCCGGAACTGGCATTTGAGCCTTTCTATCCCCAGAAATTACCCACGGACGACATCCGGGAACTGGCGGAACCGGTACCGGGCCCGACAACCCGGGCTTTTATGGCAGAGGCAAAGCGGCTTGGTATAGTAATCGTCTTGAACCTGTTCGAACTGGACGGTGACAAAACATATGACTGTTCCCCGGTTATTGATTCAGATGGTTCACTCATTGGCAAAGCCCGAATGGCTCATGTATGTGAATATGAAGGGTTCCATGAACAGCATTACTACACACAGGGCAATCTGGGTGCCCCGGTGTTTAACACTGCCTGCGGGCGTATCGGCATTGCCATCTGCTATGATCGCCACTATCCTGAATACATGCGGGCACTGAAGCTGCACGGAGCCGAACTGGTAATTGTCCCCCAGGCCGGTGCTGTGGGCGAGTGGCCCGAGGGACTCTATGAAGCAGAAATGCGGGTGGCTGCATTTCAAAACGGTTATTTCACAGCACTGTGCAATCGGGTGGGAAAAGAGTCGGTCCTTACTTTTTCCGGTGAGTCCTTTGTTTGCGACCCGAAGGGCCGAGTCATTGCGAAAGCAGCGACAGGCAGTGATGATATTCTCTACTGCGATATCAATAGTGACGAGATTCCCGAATCCGCCGCTGAACGCTATTTTCTCCACGACCTCCGCCCCGAAGACATGGGTGGTTGGGAAAACGGAGGGGGATATTGAACTGTGAGCGAATAATCCCTACTCTGTTTCTCTGTCGTTGCCTTGTCGCTTCATCTCAAAGCCCCGAAGCACCACGTAAGCCAGCAAAGCGAAGAGGAAAAAAATCAGAAGCATCCAGGCAACACTCTGCAGCGAACCGATGATTGTTTTGTAAATCTCAACGATCCATCTGTCGGCGTTCAGAACCAGCAATTTACCACTTTTGCCCGGCGTCACATATTTTTCCACATCATGAAGACGGACCCCACCTGAAATGCCGACCACATAAATCGCGAAAATAATGTAGCGCCGCCAGACGGGAGCTAGGTCCTCCGAGACAAGCCGAACCAGGGTCTGCTGGATCGGTTTGGAAAACAGCAGTGCCACTCCCGTGGCCATCACAAGTGCAATTAAAAAAGTGACCAGAAGCAATTCAAAGAACATTTTACCCTCCTTATCACACTGATAGACCCATTTTTTCACTGTTTCTCTTCACATAATGTACCAACATAAGGCGCTTTTCGCCACCACAATGCCATTCCCATGACGGCACATTATGCTTCGCGCTCACCGCCGACAAGGGC
>CAZRHT010000088.1:0-6924 GCA_964599895.1 uncultured Holophagae bacterium | reverse complement strand
TCACAAATCACTGCGCTGAAAGCGCTCCACAAATCACTGCGCTGCGAACGCAGCGCTATGATAAAATGAGCGCGTCATGAAAATTGATCATTATATTTTCCGGTTCCGGCTGTGGCGGGAGCGGCCGGAAACGGCACTAATTTCGAGTTTTGCTGCGGCTATTTTTCTGGGAGCATTGTTGTTAACGCTGCCGATAGCCACGGTTTCCGGGCAATCCACGAGCTTTCTCACCGCCCTTTTTACGTCCACTTCCGCTGTCTGTGTGACCGGGCTGATTGTGGTGGATACCGGTACGCATTTTTCCCGCTTCGGGCAGGTGATCATCATGATTCTGATTCAGGCCGGGGGCCTCGGAATCATGACGTTTACGGCCCTGTTTGCATGGTTGAGCCGCCGCAAGGTTTCCGTACAACATCAGCTAACGCTACGGGACACTTTCCTTGCACGGACAGAAACGCTTTCCCTGAAGCGCCTGCTGCTGTTTATTTTGTCCACAACCGCGGTGATTGAAGCTGCCGGGGCGGCGGTTTTGTTTTTTTCCATGACGGACCCGGCACCGGGAGGCCGCCTGTTTAATGCTGTTTTTCATTCAGTTTCAGCGTTCTGCAACGCCGGATTTTCATTGAACGCGGACTCTGTGATCCCGTTTCACACGTCCATTCCCGTGATGGGAACGATTATGCTGCTGATTATTTTCGGGGGCATCGGTTATCCGGTGATGTTGGAGGTTCGCAGTCACTTGAAGAAGCCGGGTCAGGCCGGGCACTGGTCCCTTCATACAAAAACGGTGGTGTTGACAACGGTGGCGCTCATTTTTGGCGGCGCGTTTTTCATCCGGCTGGGAGATACGAATCTATCCCTTCTGGACGCGTTGTTTCAGTCTGTAACGTCCCGGACGGCGGGGTTTAATTCCATTCAATTCGGCGCCCTTCCCCATTCGATTATGATGGTGATGATTTTGTTGATGTTCATCGGGGGGTCCCCGGGTTCCTGCGCCGGCGGAGTTAAGACGACGACTTTTTCCGGGATGATTGTGGTTTGGAAGGATTGGCTGTTCGGGTCTTCACGGAAGCGCTTTTTCCAGCGGAAGATTTCCGCGGACACGATTCGAAAGATCAAGGCGGTTATCGGCCTGGCTGCTATCTGGATTCTGCTTTCCTTCGCGGTGCTTTTGTATACGGAATCCGCGATTTTTGCCATAGATCCCGCCGCGTTTCAGGATCTTCTTTTTGAGGTGGTGTCCGCCATGGGTACTGTGGGACTTTCTGCCGGTGTTACGTCCCATCTTTCTTTCATCGGACGGATCGTCATTATTCTGGATATGTTTATTGGTCGTGTCGGGCCGCTGGCAGTGGTTACAGCCCTGCTATACGCCGGTCCAGCCAAGGTGATTATCGGGTATCCTGAAGAACGGATTATGATAGGATAAGTTTAGGAGTTGTCATGAAATCAATTTGCATTATCGGGCTGGGACAATTCGGGTCGCATCTGGCAGAATATCTGTCCAGGAACGGGGTTCAGGTTGTCGCCGTGGATCTCCTTCAGGAACAGGTAAATGCCATCAGCGACAAGGTTACGCAGGCGTTTGTGGGTGATGTCCGGGATCGGGATGTATTGGAAACAGTAATTCCGAAGAATGTGGATGCCGCGGTGGTGAGCATCGGTGAGAGTATTGAGCCCAGCATCCTCTGCGTTCTGCATCTGTCCCAGATGGGCATCCGGAAGATTATTGTAAAGGCGGTCAATGATGACCACGCGGAGATTTTGCGGGCCATCGGCGCACATGAGATTGTGTTTCCCGAACGGGATATGGCAGAGAGGACCGGCCGCAACCTGATCAACAAGAATATGGCCGACATTCTGTCCCTGTCCGCGGATTACAGTATCAAGGATATTGAGCCGCTGCCCGAATTTATCGGCAAGAATATGATTGAGCTGGATTTACGTAAGATGTACCACATTTATGTGATCGCGCTGAAACACAGGGAGAACGAGGACGAGATCACCATTCTACCCTACATCGATACAGTGATTGAATCCCATCACATTATGACGGTGGTGGGGAAAGATGAACATATTAACGCCCTTGTGGAGAGGAGCACCAAGTGACGAAAAGACCGGTTTTAGCCCTTCTGGCACTGTGTTTTTTTATGGCGGCGCCCGGGATGGCCCGAGAGCATCGCTATACCTTTGAATTTGAACCGGTAACAACACCCCTGTCGTTTACGATCGGAAAGCGGGTGATTATTTCGTCCAAGGGTGTTACGGTTTCGCTGGAGCAGGTCCACAAACCGGATTTTGCAAATAAATTTGAGCTTTTCCAGGCAGAACCGGACACTTATTTCTTTTATTTTCGCATTACCGTTCGGAATCGTTCCGGGCAACCGCTTGAGGTAAATCCCATTTTCTTTTCAGCACTTAATGATCGGCGGGAGTTTCGCAAACCCCTGAATTATGATGAACTCTACCGGATGCTGGGGAAGATGTATCAGGAATCCGAGTTCAAAGGCATTCTGCAGGATGATCTGCTTGACTTCTGCTCTCCCCTCAAGAACGGAGTGGAGAAGGACGCTTATCTTATTTTTCGCAATTTCAAGGAGAAGGCGAAAGAATGTGTGATCAAGCTTGATGCCATGTCCATCGGTGGGAAACCCCTTGCCTTCAGATTTCCCTATAAGCTGAAAAGAACGGAGATTAGATGATGAGACGGCTGCTGCTGCTGATTGTCTGCCTCGCTTTTCCTGTAGCAAACGGATTTGCTGATAACCTGAATATCACGGCGGACGAGGTCCATTCTGACACAAAGAAGGAAATTATCTCGCTGGTGGGATCTGCCACTGTTCAGTCGGAGAAGGTCACGATTCACGGGGACCTAATTACTATTTACAAGAAAGAAAAACGAGTTGTGGCTGAGGGAAATGTCCATGGAGAAATGGCAGACGGCAAGTTCACCGGTGACAGGATGGAATATTTCACGGAAAAAGGCACAGCCAACATTAGCAATGGCAGCGTTGTGCTCAGTCAGGATTTTGTGTTCCGTGCAAGGGAGATTCATTATCTCGGCAATGACCGTTACCACCTGGTGGATGGATCCATGACCACCTGCCCGGAGTGCTGTGAAAAGTGGTCATTCGATGCCAGTCAGATCAAGGTGAGAAAGGAAGGCTACGCTTTTTTTGACAACCTGACTTTCCGGGTTGGGAACCATCACTACATGTACCTGCCGAAGTTCATCTATCCCGCAAAAATGAAACGTACTTTCGGACTTCTCCTCCCGGAAATCGGGAATTCTTCAAAGCATGGCTTTAACTATCAACAGAGCCTGTTTATCCCGATCGGTGACTCCATGGATGCCACTTACACGCTGGACTATTATTCCAAAGCGGGCACGGGTCAGGGTTTTGAATATCGCCTTGCAAGGAAGCCCGGCGAATTCGGGGAATTCTACGTGTACACGATCAGTGACAAGTTGAAAGGGGAAAGACGCAGCTTTTTTGACGGCAGCTACCACTATTATCTGCCATCGGGAGACAAGATTCGTCTCCAGAGTTTCGAAGGGGATGATTTCAACCTGATCCGTGATTTCACTTTCCGTGCCTATGACCTTGCGATGAGGAGCTATTTTACTGATTTTTCATATGAAATGAATCGTCCCCATTTCCAGTTTACTGTGGCGGCAACGAGGCGGAACATTCTGTTTACAGACGGAGAAAAGACTTTTAATGATCTCCCTGAAATTCGCTTTTCCAGCCGCGCACTGACCCTTGCGGGACACCGCGTTCGATTGGACGCCGGTGCGGGGAATGTTCTGAATCCAAACCTGGATGATTCGAGTTTTCTGAGCAGTTTTGTAAAAGGGGAAGCCACCCGGAATTTTGCACTTGGGAGTTTCACTGTGGTGGATCGGTTCCAGGCCGCATTCCATGGCTACGGCAACAATTCTGCACTAAATAACTATTCTTCCTTCCTGGGGGAAGTGAAGCTGTTCACCCCTGCCCTTGAGCGGCAGTATGGTTCGACGATTCACCGGGTACAGTTTTTCGCGGGACTGGGTTACCACAATGCAAGCGAAACATTTCCGGAATTCATTAATGATAGCGAAGACTATATCCTGCCGGACGGCATGTACGGCAGCCTGGGCGTGGAATCAACTTTGAGTTCGGGGAACACAACTGCAATCGGCGGCCTGTATGTTACCCGCAACCTGTCCCACAACAACTATCATAACCCCAATGACACAACTCAGACATCAGAAACCAGCCCCCTTGTGGGCTACCTCAGAATGCCGTTTTCCAGTGGTGTGAGTTTCAGTCTGGACGCCCGCTACGACCCGGCACTGAACACGGTGGACCGGATGATGTTTACCGCCAACCTTGGGGAACACATATCCGCTTCGTATCTGAGGGCCTTTACCTTTGGGGAAAACGATGTCCGTGATTCATTGATCGCCTCTATCCAGGGGCATCTCAGCGAGAACTGGACCGCAAGTTTCACTGCGGATTATGACTTCAAACTGAGTGATTACCGCTACAAGATGATCCAGATCCGCTACTACCGGGACTGTATCGGTATGAATATTACCTATCGGAACAACTCTTACAGTACCGTTACGACCAATGAGTTCGTCATTTCACTGGTTCTGCGGAATATCGGAGAAATGGTCAAGTATCGCCTGGGACTGTAAAAAACTGCGGCGCGGACGCCGAGCACCTTCGGTGCGTGACTAGTGACTTGTGATTAGTGACTTGTTAAATCAGGGAAATTCTCAATTCCCTGCCTTTTCATCACCCATCACTCATCACCCATCACTCATCACGGTCTCACCTCGTGAGACTCATCACTCAGCGCCGCATTTCTTCTTCAGCTCTGCTTCAAAATCTGGATTGACTTCCGCTTTCAATTCCTTGGCCTTCTTATATGCTTTAACTGCTTCCTTACAATTTCCCTCCATGAACCAGCAAACCGCGAGGTTGCCATATGTATCTTTGAACGACGGATCTGATTCCACAGCTGAAAGATACTGCGATTTCGCTGCCATTTCATGTCCAGCGGCCAGAAGCACGTTACCGTATTTGAAGTGAAAGAAGGCAGGGTATTTCATCTCTTTGAGTTTTGAATATTCCTTGTTATATGAATTAATTATATTCTTTCTGGAGCTGTACTTTGCCTCCACGCCTGAGGCATTCTCAGCACCACCCGGAGAATGAGCTCTGTCCACAGCAAGGCGGGAGTTACCCACATTTGTTTCAAATGCCCGAATATATTGCGTCAATCTTTCCAGAAGGAGTGTCTTATGGGGCTCAAACATTCTCAGACTTTCCTGGAATCTCATCTGTGCAGTTTTGAGATCTCCCTTCCGTGCCTCAATAATACCAATGTAGGCATAGGCCTGATAATTAACCTTCATCAATTTGATTGCTTCCATGAAATGGGCGTCCGCCTTTTCAAGGTTCCCGGCAGCCAGTGCCTTTTCACCCTTCTTCAGTTCATTCATCGAACTTGTCTCAGGTCTGTTGTACAGTTTGTGTATCGACTGTGCCTTCACCGCATAGCTGATTACCATTGCCAGGGCCATTACCAACAGTAGAGTTTGTTTTCTCTGCTTCATCTGTTCCTCCCCTTTTTTAATTTACCAGAACATTGGATTGTCTAGCGTAATATAGTCAAAAACTTAAGTTGCGAAAAATATGCCATCCTCTTGAGACACAAAAAGGACAAACCTGAGTATGGGGAATGGAAAAGGAGATGTGTTCTGACCGGATAAGTTTAAGTTTGGAAAAGAGAAGCAGACACAACGAGCAGGTCAATTCTCTGATTCTTCTGATCACGAATCACTTGTCATCAGTAACAGTTACCCGATGGGGGCTTAGCATTTAACATTCCACTCATTTTGCCGTATAATCTTATATGGCTTTTCTATGTTTTAATAGAATGACATATTTGCGAGGTGTTACTCGGTGATAATTTATTCAGGACAATGCCATTTATCGGCAGTCATTAAACGGGGGAGCAGATGAAACAAAATAAGGTTGCTGCAATTTTGACAATGACCCTGGCACTGATGGCCAGCTTCACAGCGAGTGCCCAGATAAGGCCCATGTTTTATAACAGACTCGAAACAAACTCCATGAGTCAACTGAAGAAAGGAGAAAATGCGCTGAAAGCCGGTCACCTCAAAGTGGCAGAGAGAAATTTCAAGAAAGCGATAAAATTGATGAAGGTGAATTATCAGGCCTATGGTTACCTTGGAATCCTGGAAACTCAAAAGGGAAATCTTAAAGAGGCCCAGATAAATTTTAGAGAAAGTATGAAAATATTTGAACAGTACAAAACACTTATGCTGGGACGAATAACGGACTATGTTCGGCAAATGGAATCAAATGTGGGCAATTCCCGGCTTGCTATGGATAAAGCGCGTGATCCGAGTGCCAGCGAAACCTCCGGCAATGTGGAATTGAGCTACAAGAACAAGAAAGACGTGATTAAAGATTACAACGAGGAGTATTCAAAGCTCAAAGAGATGAAATACCCTGCCTTCTTTCAATTCAAATATGGCAATCTGATGTTGGCTGCGGGCTATGGGAAGGCAGCAAAAAAACACTATCTTGCCGCGATTGAAGCGGACCCCACCTTCAAAGACACATATGCTAACCTCGCGGTTTGCTGGTTCATGGAGGGAAATTGTAAGGAAGCAGTTAAAGCATATAAAAAGGCTAAGGAGCTGAAAGCAGAAGTTAATCCAAAATTTGAAGCAGATCTGAAGAAGAAGTGCGGCGCTGAGTGATGAGTTTCACGAGGTGAGACCGTGATGAGTGATGGGTGATGAAAAGGCAGGGAATGGAGAATTTCCCTGATTTAACAAGTCACTAATCACAAGTCACGATTCACAAATTACGGCACCTTTGGTGGCCGGATACAAATTGT
>CAZRHT010000087.1:0-6936 GCA_964599895.1 uncultured Holophagae bacterium | reverse complement strand
CCTTTTGAGAAAGTTGCCGGGAAAGTGAAAAATGATATCGCCAAAATTAAGGCTCAGGAACTCGCGAGACAGGCTGCTGAAAAGTTCCGTGCAGGCGTGACACCAAAGAACTTTGAGAAACTGGTTAAGAAAGACGGAATGAAGATCCAGAAGGTTGATCCGGTTACGCGGCAGAGCGCCCCGGCCAACTTTATCGTCAAGAAGAGCAGCGATTCCTTCGAGAAACTGTTTTCCTATGACAAAGGACAATTTACAGAGCCTTTGACTGACAGAAATGGCGATACTATTTTATGCCGCATTACTGACAAGGTTCCGTTTGACCAGAAGGACTTTATGAAGAAGGCACAGGACTTGAAGGCGAAGGAAATTCAGCGACGGAGCAACGACCTGTTTACTTCATTTATCCGGAATGCCAGGAAATCCATGGAGGACGCCGGAAAGATTAAGATTTCCCAACGCTTTCAGGAGACGCAGCTGGACAACAAAAAATGAAATCACTCATGGATTTGAAGGTGGGAGAAACTGCCGAGGTTATAAAAATCTCCGGCGGTTTCCACATGCAGGTTCAACTTAAAAATTTGGGCTTCCACGAGGGGGTGACAGTGATACTGGCGAAGAAGTCTGCCATTGGCGGACCTCTGATGGTTGCTGTCAACGGAAGCAACGTGGCAATTGGCCGAGGGGTCGCTTCCAAGATCCTGGTTTCTCCGGCCGACGATTCCACGGAGGAAGCACATGAAACGGATTCTGCTCACGGGGCAGCCAAATAGCGGGAAGAGCACATTTTTTAACAGCCTCACCGGCTACAAGGCACTGACCGGAAATTTCCCGGGTGCCACAGTTTCTTATCAGATTGGATCATTGAACCTGATGGGGACACTGTATTCTATTGTTGACCTTCCCGGCGCTTATTCATTGATTCCAAGTGATAAGGCGGAGTTTGAAACCAAGAAGTTCATTATCAACGAACAGGATTCCACGATTGTAAATGTTGTTGATGCCTCTGTGATGAGCCGCAGCCTGGAAATGACCATAGAACTGATTGAACTTCAAAGACCGATAGTTGTGGCGCTGAACATGGTGGACAGTGCGCGAAAAAAAGGCATACTCATTGATGCAAAGAAACTCTCCCAGCTGCTGGATGCACCTGTGGTGGAAACGGTGGCCAACCATGGAAAGGGAACCCTTGATGTCATTCGTGCAACACATGGGAAGCATATTCCTGCAAATGCAGGCACCTTGCGTTACCAGCGTGATGTAGAGAACGAAATTTCGGAACTGGCTGAAAAATTGCCGGACGATCTTGTTACCTCATTCCATGTCCCCGGGAGAACAGTGGCCATTCGACTGCTGGAAAATGATCCATTCTACGTGAAAGAGTTGGAACTATTCAATGGTTCGCTTCTGGAGGTCGTAAGTGAATGCCAACAACGGCTGGAAGAAAGACACGGACGACCGGCCAACTTTGTTATTGCGGCGGAACGCCACGATCTCGCCATGAGTATTTTTGAGCAGGTGACTACATTTGAACGCACCAAACCCACTCTGGAGAGCCAGCTGGATACCATTATTCTTCATCCCTTCTGGGGTTATCTGATACTGTTGACTGTTTTTTACCTGTTCTTTACGGCGGTTTTCAAGACCGGCAGCTATTTTGAAGGTTTTATTCTGAGCCAGTTTGAAGCGTTGGGTAAGCTGCTGGGAGGGTGGATGTCCCAGGGACTGGGTCTCCTCATTACCAATGGATTTGTCCAGGGTCTCGGCGCCGGATTGGGAATCGCAATTCCCTACATTATTCCCTTTCTTGTCGGGTTGTCCTTTCTGGAGGATACCGGCTATATGGCAAGAATCGCGTTTCTCGCAGACAACGTCATGCATCGGATCGGCCTCCACGGCAAGGCTGTCATCCCCTTTGTACTCGGATACGGCTGCAGCGTACCTGCTGTGATGGCGGCAAGGAACCTGGAGACCCGACGAGACCAGGTTGTTGCTGCTTCTCTTTCAGTGCTGGTTCCCTGCTCTGCCAGAACAGTGATTATTTTCGGTCTTGTGGGGTTTTATCTGGGTCCGGTATACGCTATTGGTCTGTACATCTTGAACGTTTTTGTTATCGGTGCACTGGGCCGAATCGCTGCCATGCTGGATCCCAGGATAACACCCGGACTGGTACTGGAAATTCCGGCCTACCATATGCCATCGTTGAAGAATGTTGCGGCAAAAACTTGGATACGGTTGAAAGACTTTTTCACAGTAGTAATCCCATTTCTGATCATCGGTACGATTGCGCTTGGACTGTTGGAATACTACCATCTGGACACCACCGTTAATGCGGCCTTATCCCCACTGACAGTAACGATTCTGGGTTTGCCGAAGGCCGTGGGGACCACCTTGATTTTTGGTATTTTCAAGAAGGAGCTGTCTCTTATGATGCTGTTTCAAGCTCTGGGTACCAACACGATTACCGATGTAATGACGATTCAGCAAATCGTTACATTCAGTGTCTTTACCGTATTTTACGTTCCCTGTATTTCGACAATTGCAGTGTTGTATCGGGAAACCGGGTGGAAGAACACATTGGGTGTGGCTTTCGGAACCACCGGCCTTGCCGTTCTGCTGGCGGTAGCGGCCAGACTGGTTATGGGGATAGTGTTATGAAGTGGCTTTTCGGACCGGTCCCTTCCCGTCGATTCGGGCGTTCATTGGGTATAGATCTGTTTACAAGAAAGATCTGTACATTTGACTGCGTGTACTGTGAAGTAGGCAGGACGCCACGGACGACCGATTGTGTGGACACTTTTGCACCGGTGGAAGAAGTGCTGGATGAACTCAGAGACTATCTGGCAGATCATCACGATGACCTGCCGGATTTCATCACATTTGCCGGTTCCGGCGAACCGACTCTGCACCGGGAAATCGATTTGATTATTCATGGAATCAAAGAAATGAGCACGGTGCCGGTGGTGTTGCTAACCAATGGATCCCTGCTCCACCGGGAAGCAGTATTGAACCGGGTGTTGGATGTGGACTACCTGGTTCCTTCTCTGGACGCTGGGTGCCCGGAAACCTACAGTCGCATCAACCGTCCCACAGCCAAGATACCGTATGAAAAACTGGTCGAAGGGCTCATTGCAGCGCAGCGGGCTTGCCGTGGTCACTACCTTCTGGAAGTTCTTCTGGTTGATGGAGTTAATACCAGTGAAGAGGAGTTTGAAAAATTAAAGGAATGTATCAACAGAATCAACCCTGATGGAGTTCAGATCAATACTGTCTTCCGTCCTCCCGCGGAGAGCAATGTCCATGCGGCATCAGAAGAGACGATTCAGCATTTTGCCGAGCTGGTAGGGGAAAAGGCCGTACCGGTTGCCTATTACACCCTTAAAGGTGCACGTCGTCATATCCAGGGGGAACTGCTTAAGTCTGTGATTTTTAAAACCGTGGGCATTCGACCCTGTACAATTCAGGAAATGACGGACAGTATCGGAGTTGACCGGGCCGCCATGGAGACTGCGGTGCAGGACCTTATGGAATCCGGACAAATCATTGAGCTGGACTTTGATGGTGTCGCCCACATTGCCATTTCATCTCAGAAAGACGAATGTTAGATTGCGGAAAGAGGCATAAAAAGTTTGATATCAAATCTTTACCCAAACTCAATCTTGTCCCTTCCCATACTTGTTTTCTTTTTCAGTTTCCGTGTATAATGGAGCAATGAAGAAGATACGTGTTCTCATTGCAAAACCTGGCCTGGACGGTCATGACAGAGGCGCGAAAGTAATTGCCCGGGCGCTCAGTGACGCCGGAATGGAAGTGATCTACACAGGACTCAGGCAAACGCCTGAGCAGATTGTCACCGCAGCGATTCAGGAAGATGTCAACTGTATCGGGCTCAGTATTCTATCGGGGGCCCACAATCATCTATTCCCTGAAATTCTGAAGCTGTTGAAAGAACGCAATGCCGGTGACATTCCTGTTTTTGCCGGGGGTATCATCCCCACGGAAGATATTCCGGATCTGAAAAAAATGGGTATTCAGGCAGTTTTTCAACCGGGAACCAGTACGGATGAAGTGGTTACATTTGTCCGAAAAGTCTGTGATTTATGATTGCGTGCTCGGTTCTGGCCGGTGGCAGCCGGGGAAACAGTACATACCTCCGGTTTCAGGAGCATTCCTTTCTCATTGATTGCGGATTATCCTGCAGGGAAGTCGAGGCGCGCCTGGCTGCAATAGACGTGGATCCGGCCTCTATCGAGGGAATCTTCCTGACCCATGAGCATTCCGATCACATCCAGAGTTTACATACTTTCAGCAGGCGATTCGGCGTACCAATATATGCTACGGAGGCAACATATCAGGCGGCAGGTCTGGCCGAGAAAAAGCACGCTGACCTTGTCCCCATTGTTTCCGGTAAGCCATTCAGCCCTATATCCGGATTGGAGATTTTTCCCTGTCCAATATCCCACGATGCGGTAGACCCGGTGGGTTTTATTTTTCAATATGAAGGCGTGCGCGTCAGCCAGGTGACAGATCTGGGTTACGTTACAGAACTTGTTGCCTGTGAAGTAAAAGGTTCCCACCTTCTCCTGGTGGAGTCCAACCACGACCCTCAGATGCTGAAAATGAGCCAGTATCCCTGGGAGTTAAAACAGCGAATTATGGGAAGACGCGGACATTTGTCCAACCAGGCGGCTGCTGATCTCGTGCAACGGGCTGTGACGGAAAAAACTGAACAGGTTATTCTGACACATCTCAGTGCGGAAAATAATCTACCGGACATCGCGTTAATGACGACTCTGCAGAAGCTTGACGGGTTAGTCCCTGTCGTGACAGTGGCTTGCCAGTGGAAACCAACGGCCCTTCTTACGCTTGGTGTGACGGTTTCCGGATGACTTCCCACCCATCCCGAAACAACCGGGAATCACGAGAGAACGCTAATCAACTCATCCGGTTTCTTTTGATTTCAAACATGTATCCCGGCAGGCACCACCTCTTTTTTGGGATTTTTGTTCGAAATATTGAAAGGGGTCTGATTGAAAACGGCATTGAAGTGGACAGGATTGTCATTTCGGACAAGTCCCGGAACATTTTTGAAAAAATATGGAAGTATCTCATTTTCTATCTTAAGATTTTGACGGCCCGGTTCAATCACTACGACGTGGTCCAGCTGAGCTATCCCTCCCATACGTACCTGCCTCTTATTTTCCGAAAATTGGGAAAGCCTCTCTTTGTTGTGCGTTTACATGGTCTGGATCTCCTTGGGGGTGAGCAGGAAGGCAGAAAGCACATCTGGTTCTCCCGTTTGTTCAGTGGCCCGGCACTGCGCCGGGCGGATCTCGTTGTTGTTCCCTCACATTACTTTCTCGAAGAGCTTAATAAGCGGTTCACAGTTCGGGATACCTTTGTATATCCCAGCGGGGGGGTGGACCTTGCCATGTTTCATCCCGAGGATAAGGCTGCGGGTTTTCCGACTGTAGGCTATGTGGGCAGGCTGGAGAAATTTAAAGGAGTAGATGTCCTGCTGAGGGCGGCTGCGCTTGCTGAAACAGCGGTGAGGGTCCTGATTGTCGGAGATGGGTGTCTGACTGAAAAGCACAAGAAAATGGCATATGAGCTGGGAATTGAGGGACGGGTTCTATTTAGGGGCGCAGTCCCTCAGGAACAACTTGCCCGCGAATACAACGCCATGGACCTTCTGGCTTTTCCAACCATGCGTAAGGCGGAAAGTTTCGGAAATGTCGCCATTGAGGCTATGGCATGTTCTGTGCCTGTCGCGGGAAGCCGGATTGCGGGGCTATCTGAATACATGATAGATGGCGTGAATGGGTATCTTGTTCCTTCCGGAGACCCGGTAGCGTTGGCGAAAGCGATAGACCTTTTTTTCAGTTTACCGCCGGATAAGCTCCAACAGATGAAGTCAGCTGCCCTGGAAACTGCAAGGAGATTCGAGCGGAACCTTGTCAGCAGGAGCTACATTGAGAAGTTGGCCGGGATGTTGTCGGACAGAAAACAGGATAAAGGGCTGTTAGATTTCACTGGGGGATAGAGCGGTCCTTTCCTTTTCCCTCGTTTTGTGGATTTGGGCGAAATGTATCTTTCTTTATATATCAGGTGATTGACAGCATTGACGGATACGTGTAGAGTGACTCCATTGCCAGCGGGTTAATTGTTCTGGTGAACCCATGAAAATGTAAGAGAATAAGGGCGGAGTCGTTTCGCATTTGAACTCAAAATGGTTCCGATAAATTTTATTAGGAGGGGAAATGAAAACCATTGCAGCAGTATTGGGATGTGTCTTCTTGTTTACTACCGCGGTGACTGCACTTGAGCGAAAGGATGTTGAAGAGAAATATACGTGGAATCTGTCAGATCTGTACAAAACGGATAGTGACTTTGTAAAATCAAGGGACGCATTTGATAAGAGGATTGGAGATATTTCGAAGTTTAAAGGTAAATTGGGAGAATCATCCGACACTCTGAAGGGGTGTTTAGACACTCTCTTCAGTCTTGCAAAAGACTATTCCAGGCTGGCTTCTTACGCTTCAATGAAAGCGGACCAGGATTTGAGCAATTCAGAAAACCAGAAACTGAAAGATGAAACTACGATGGTCGGAAGGAAGTTTTCTTCAGAAGTTTCGTTCGTGACGCCTGAGATTATCTCTCTGGGAGCGGAAAAGATTGAAACATATTTGAAAGAAAACAATGGCCTTGCTGTGTACAAGATGTTTCTGTCAGATGCCATTCGTACGGCAAAGCATACGCTTTCAGCGAATGAGGAAAAGCTGCTTAGCCAGACTTCAGTGCTTGCCTCAATTCCCTATAATACTTACTCCATTTTTTCAAATACCGAGCTTGATTTTCCTGAAATTACACTGTCAGACGGAACCAAAGTCCAACTCTCCCAGGCAATGTATGGGAAATACAGGTCTTCTCAAAATCCGA
>CAZRHT010000086.1:0-7017 GCA_964599895.1 uncultured Holophagae bacterium | reverse complement strand
CTCCTCTTTTTCGTGTGTTTCTCCCGTTGGTACGAATGGGTCCTGCAGATGGTATTGTGCCAATCAAGAAAATCTGCCTGGAGCTTGAAACCCGTTTTTCCCGGAGCAACCGGAGACGGGTGAATTTGGATCCAGGGTATATTGACGTGTATAAACTGGTGTTGGTTTCGGAAAAGTACATGGGGCACAAGATTTATCTGGGAGAGGGGATATGTGCGGACATGGTGTTGCTCTTGGGGAAAAAAAAGGTCACACCTTTCCGTTGGACTTTCCCGGATTTCAAATCAGGCAATTATGATGAATATATTCTGGAGCTCCGCCGAGCCTATCTCAGCAAGTTGAAAGAAGTCGGGTTTGTACCGGATGACCAGGCGCCTAAAGCGTGAGGTTCCTCACATTCAGCAAAAAGATCAACATCTTCCATCACATTCAGCCCCCCTGCTGTTTGCTTTTATGTTATGATTCTGAAAAGAACGCGCCAGAAGACAGGACAGGCAACGGACCGGTTCCTGTTCTTACGCGTCTATTCTTTCTGGAAGGATGTAAATGAAACATATACTTGTTACAGGCGGTTGCGGTTTTATCGGATCTCATCTTTCGGAAAGCCTTCTTGAGGATGACTTTAATGTTGTAGTTCTGGATGATCTGTCTTCCGGCAAGAGGGAGAACCTTCCTGACGACGAAAGGCTCCATTTCATTCAGGGGGACGTCGCCGACCATGGCCTGATTGATGAAGTTTTCAACCAATTTACCTTTACGCATATTTTCCATTTGGCGGCCATTGCGTCTGTCCACGAATCTGTAACAAACACCTATCGATGTCATCAGGTTAACTGTGAGGCTTCCCTCTATCTCCTGGAAAAAGCCCGCAGGTGCCCCGCATTGAAGCGAATGGTATATGCCAGTTCAGCGGCTGTTTATGGGGACGACCCCGCACTGCCAAAGTCGGAAGATTCACCTATCAGACCCATTTCCCCATACGGAATTGACAAATACACTGCAGAACAATATATGCTGACATACAGCCGCCTTTACGGGGTACCGGCTGTGGCACTTCGATATTTCAATGTGTATGGTCCGCGTCAGAACGGCGGTTCCATGGATGGAGGTGTAGCCTCTATCTTCCTGAATAAATTTCTTTCTGACAAACGACCGGTTGTCACTGTGTACGGTGACGGACAGCAGACCCGGGACTTTGTTTACATCAAAGACGTTATCGGTGCCACCCGCTTTGTTATGGGCCATGAAACGGCCGCGGGGAATGTGTACAATGTCGCAACGGGAAGGGAAACTTCCATTTTGAATGTAATCCAGGGTTTGGAAACGATTACCGAGCAAAAGGCACAAATCCTTTTCTCTGAAAAGAGGACTGGAGATATTGAACGCTCCTTCGCGAACATTTCACGGCTTCGAGCTCTTGGCTTTACCCCTCAGTATTCCTTACTGGCAAGTCTGCGTGAATACGTGGCAGCTTCAGGAGAAATCGAGTATCCTCAGGCGCGCTGATTTATTCTGAAAGCATGGGACTTCGATAAGCAAAACTTCAGATTATCTGTTTTTCAGCAGACCATACACTGCATAATGTGCAAAGTACCAGGCACTTTTAACTCGCCCCAGTCCTTCTAGCTCTCTATACACCCGCCACTGGTACCGCGCCGCATCCGCCTTGTTCCGTGAAATCGAGCTTCCGTGAATGCGGTGATGTGCCAGTACCTGATTCAGGCCCCGTGCCACGTGACCGTCACGGAGTATCTGCAGCCACAGAGCGTAATCATGCTGAAGGCGAATTTCAGGAAGCTCACGGCTACCGACCATTTCCCGATCAAATACAGCAGTCAGCATCCCGATACTGTTTGTTTTTAAAAGATTATGATAGTCCACCTCTTGCGGAACCTGAACCACGCCTCCGGGAATTCCTCTTGAATCCATTTTCCGGTACGCAGTAAAACTTACTGCAACGCCGGTTTCTTTCATAAATTGTAACTGTCGTTCCAGTTTCTCAGGCAACCAGACGTCATCACTGTCCAGAAACGCAATAAATCTACCGGATGCCTGTTCAATTCCCGCATTTCTGGCACCGGCAGATCCCAGGTTAGACTGGAGTAAAAGGGGGTTAACTCTCTGGTCCTTTGCGGCCAGTTTCCGGATAATGTCCCTGGAAGAATCTGTGGAACAGTCGTCAATCAGCATAAGTTCAAGTGAATCATACTGCTGAGAGAGGACGGAATCTGCGGATTCTTCCAGGAATTTTTCTGAATTGTAAACCGGCATAATCACGGATACTGCTGGTGCCATAAGGCCTCCAATTTCTTCTTTCAACTCCACTATACCGGAAAAATAGACTGGAAAGAAGTCGCAACTGTTATATATGGAGCACACATTACAAGACATGGGGAAAATCTGCCGACAACATGCACAGTGCGATTATCCACGAGATTCCTTGAGGCCTGCATTTGTTGTCTGGTAGAATGGGATCAGGGAATTGATATTTTACAACGGGAGGATGAAATGCCAAAGATCGGTGTTTTGTTATCAGGGTGCGGCGTTTATGACGGGTCAGAGGTACACGAAGCGGTACTGACCCTACTGGAACTGGATAAGCGGGGTTGTGAAGTGGTAATTGCGGCACCGGACAAAACTCAGATGCACGTGGTCAACCACTTGACGGGTGAGGTGATGCCGGAGGAGGAGCGAAACGTATTGGTGGAATCTGCAAGGATCGCGCGGGGAGCAATTACAAATATCGACTCGCTGAACCCGGCTGATCTGGATGCGCTGGTTATGCCCGGTGGTTTCGGTGCAGCCAAAAATCTGTGTGATTTTGCTGTGGCGGGAGCAGAGGCCACTGTGGATCCTGCCGTTGCACGGTTGCTGAAAACCATTCACGAACTGGGCAAACCCATTGCTGCCATTTGCATATCGCCGGCAGTGGTGGCAGCTGCGCTGGGTGAAATCACCCCTGAGTTAACCATTGGAAACGATAAGGCTACGGCGGAGGCTCTCGAAGTCATGGGCGCAAACCATTTCCAGTGCCCCGTGAAAGGGTTCCACGTGGATAAGAAGAACAAGTTGATTTCCACCCCCGCATACATGCTGGGGAAACGTATATCAGATGTGCATGCAGGAATTTCCAACATGGTGGACGCATTGATGGAAATGATCTGAGCCTCACTGATTGCGGTGTCGCGAAAAGCGGGAAGACCTTGTTCTTTTTTAATCAGTCAGAAGTTCCTTCCAGATTTTCCGGATGTTTTTCTGTCTTTGTGTGCGTTCTGAAGGCATAGAAAACACCCACCAGAATGTAAAAAGGAAGTGCTACTTCTGCGTCTTTCAGGGTACATTCGGTAAGGCCTTCAATGTGGAAGGCAAGGAATGTCGTAGCCAGAGTCAGAAAAATGGCTTTTTGCACCGGGTCTTGGGAATCCCGCCAGGACTTGTACATGTCCCAGCCTACTCGTCCCCAGAATAGCAGAAAAATGATCAATCCTATCGCGCCGGTGGTGGCGGCAGCTTCAAGGATATTGCAGTGGGTGTGGTTATAGCGAACCAGAAATCGATGAGATTCATCCGTATGCGTTTTCAGGAATTCACAAAAATTCCCAAAACCGATTCCAAGAATGGGATGGGTTTGCACTGCTTTCATTCCGTAATGCCAGATTTCCACTCTGTCTGCTCCAGGATGATGATTGATTTGCCGAAACCGCCAGAAAAGGCGGTCATTATACTGATTTGCAACAAGCCCAAAAATCAGGACCAGTAATACGGCGATGAATCCTCGTTTGTTAAACAGTTTCACCATAAGCCATGTCCCTGCAACTACCGCGACTGCAAGGGGAGTTCGAGTCCGGGTTGAGACAATTCCGGCGAGGATCAACAGGGCAAAGGAGGAAGCGATCAGCCGTATACGTCCGGATCGGGCCAGCCAGATTGAAAGAATTGTAGCCAGAAAGCCGAATGTGAGGACCTCTCCTAAAGTATTGGCCTGTGAGAAAAAAGCTCTGGAATGAACGTAATAGCCTTTCCAGAAGAAAGGTTTTGAGAGGGTTTCTCCGAAAAACACCTGCAACACAGCGTAACCGGCAGCCAGTGTGGACGCTCCCACAAATAATCCAAGGAACTCCTTCCAGCGCCGCCCAACCAGTGGGGTGGTAATCATCACAACGGGAATGACTATCATAAAGAAATGACGACGGATCCATGGAAGGGAAACGGAGATATCGGGGGAATTGATCAGGGACAGGAAAGGGATCAACAGCAAAAGGGTAAAGAAAATCGTGTGGAATTTGTCCCAGGCCCAGGTTTTCCATCCGGAATTCTTGAAAAAAATGGGTAAAGAAAGAATCAGCAAGCTAAGAGATATTTCCATTCCGGAGATGGAGAGGGGTATGGAAACGTATACGAGGGCATAAATCAGGGTTAAGAATATGGCATACTTCTCATTCTTCATCGAAAAAGTATAGCAGAGAATGAGACAGCCAGTTGTCCAAAACTGGCAAATATCGGTCAATTTTGTTGAAATTCCCTTTGACCCATACGGACGGGTGCCGAAAATGCCCGACTCATAGTATAATCATCACGACAACTCAATATCGGCAATGTGAAGTTGCTATGGGGAGGCGAATCTGGTTAATCGAGTATTTGGACTGGCAACTTGGAAACGGGGAATTGTTCTGGGAATCATTGACGCTCTGGTTCTTTCATGTTCTCTTATCTTCACAACGCATCTATTGCAGACTCCGATTGAACCTGCCTTTCGAATCGCAATCATAACCGTATTTTACATATTGTTTCTCTACGCCTTTGACTTTTATTCTCCCCGGCAATTCGACCCCAGCAGAAATTTGTACGCGGTTTTTCTGGTTTTGTTGTTTTCGCTTTCCCTCTCTGTGCTGTTGAGCTACGCTCTGTTTTTTCGCCCCATCGGCAGAAAAATCCTACTCCTTCATACCTTGTTTGCATTCTTCTATCTCTTTTTCAGGGGAAAATTCCTTGCCGGGGCAAGAAATCACATTCAAATCAGGTTTCTGCTGGTGGGGATTTCTGCCAAAGAATTGACCCCCGAAACCCGGGAAAGACTATCTGAACACGGGATGATTCTTTCCCTGTCCTCAAATGGGAAAATCCCTCCTGCAACCGGTCCGAGCAAGGATTTTTACATTGTGGAGCAGGTGGACAAATTGAAAGAGAATGAAATGCACAGGCTTTTACTGGAAAAACTACAGGGACGGCACGTTTTCACACTGGCTGGGTTCTATGAATATTTCTTCAGACAGGTAGCAGCCGACCTCGTGGACAGCCGGTTCTTTTTTGAGCCCACCGGTTTCAATCGGGCCATGCGCAGATTCCCCATGGCGGTGAAAAGAATTTTTGACCTGATTCTGGCCGCGGTCCTGTTGTGTCTGACCGCACCCATCATGTTGGTCACAGCACTGGCCGTCAGGCTGGAATCAAGGGGTCCGGCGCTCTTTCGACAGAGCCGAACGGGACTCCATGGAGATCCCTATACCATTCTGAAGTTCCGTTCCATGCGAAATGATGCTGAAAAATTGGGGACCCCCCAGTGGGCATCTGAAGATGACCCGAGAATTACCCGAGTCGGACGCTTAATCCGAAAACTGAGGATTGATGAATTGCCCCAGCTAATTAACGTGATTCGGGGGGAGATGAGTTTTGTTGGGCCCAGACCGGAACGGCCGGAATTTGACACTCAACTTAAAGCACAACTTCCCTTCTACATATTTCGCTATCTGGTCAAGCCCGGTATCACGGGATGGGCCCAGGTAAACTACGGATATGGCGCCTCAGTTGAAGATGCCCTTGAAAAGCTGAGGTACGATCTTTATTACGTGAAAAATACCTCCTTCCTGCTGGATATTGAGATTTTTCTGAAAACAGCGGCAACAGTGTTTCTTGCAAAGGGCCGTTGAGCAACATTCGACTGCACTTTTATATCCATGTTACAATGACCTGTAACCAGATGAATTGGGGGGATTTCCTTGTTGTTTGACCGTAAGTTCCGCTACAACATTGTTCAAACCGGCCTGGTTCAGGTTTTCAGCATGGCATCATTTGTGATTTTGCTGGTTTTTGTGCTTCCCCGGTTTATTTCCAAACCGGACCTGGGGCTATACGTGACCTTTCGGGCATTGGTTGCTTCCCTGTTTCCCCTCTATACAGTTGCGCTGGATATTGCACAGGCACGATATCTGGGCTATCACACAGGTGACCCCGATAAACAGAAGAGCGTCACCTCAACTGTTCTGATTGTTTTCTTTATTGTGGCAATTATCTCCACAGGTCTTATTTTTCCGGCAAAACCATTTATTCTGAAGCATTTTTTTGATGGCAATATCAGCATATTCTATGCGTTGATGACAGCGCTGGTTTTCTCAGGAACATACCGGATTTCTTACACCTTCTTCCAGGGACATAAGAAAATGGGGGTGGCAAACATACTTCAGTCAGCAATATTTATTTTTGGAAATCTTATAGCAGCCATTTTGACCTCGACAGGAGTAATAAGTGGCATTACGCAAATTGTCTGGTTCGTGGCACTGTTGCCCGGTCTTTCCATATTTCCATTCATCTACATTCTGGCAACTCAATGGGTGAAAATCTTTGATTTCAGAAAAATTCTGGTTTACGCCCTGCCCCGCGTGCCCCATTTGTTTATGACAGGACTGATGATGTCTTCGTCCGTGATGCTGGCCAAATATTTTTATTCCAGCGCGTTGGCAGGAGACTTTGGTATTGCTACACGGTTCTTTCAATTGGCTGGAACGCTGGCCTATGCTTTTAATATGGTGCTTCTACCGGGAGTTTCCGAACTCTGGGGTAAGGGAGACAAGGATGAACTGGCCAGTTCTCTTTCCCGCTACGCGGATTTGGTTGTAGGAGCAGGAACAGTGGCGATTTTTGTGTTTTATGCCATGGGACCTTTTGCTATCCGCTGGTTTCTGCCCTCCCAATATGAATCCGGTATCCCCATCCTTCAAATTCTGGCCTTTGCGGCGTTGC
>CAZRHT010000085.1:0-7320 GCA_964599895.1 uncultured Holophagae bacterium | reverse complement strand
CGCAAAGCACGCAAAGGGCGCAATGGTAGAGGGATAAGGTTGAGTAGAAGGGGAAGTGTTCTGTTCGCCTCCGGCGCAAGTGTTCTGTGTTCTGAAAGATCCATCCACCATTCACAATCCACTATCCACGCACCGAAGGTGCTTACCAGCCACGGCGGCTGTCTACAGCAGTGTTATCGGTGATCCTTTTCGCTACTGCTTTGGGATAAAGTAGAGGTGGTTTTTGTTCGCTGCTGATGGAGGGCCTGAAAAAACTGAACGCAACCGATCAGGATCCACGCAATTCCGATAAGAATCGCCCAGACACGTGCATTTTTGTTTGAAAAAGAGAACCATTCAAACATTGGGGGCACCATGTACAAAAAGCCGAGGAAAATTGAGACCACCGCCGGGGCTGTTGGATGACGGCGGGACAATTCAAGGGTTTGTCCGAGACCCAAAGCCAACGTAAGACAAACAAAAGGAAGTAATAATGCGCCAAGCACAATCACCCATGCAGGCATTTAATTCCTCCTTCAAATAAGTTTGAGGATTCAATCAGGTTACTGCAGTGATTCATCACTCTTCACCCGTCACATGCGGCGAACCCCCCACTATTCGCTTTCAAAAAGGGTATGGAGTTCAAGGATTTCGAAGTTCTTGGTGCCAGACGGGATATTAATTTCCACCTCGTCCCCTTCCCGTTTACCCAGCAACGCCTTTCCGATGGGTGAACTGATGGAGATGCAGTTGTCACAGTTTGTTTCCTCTCCCATTACCAGCTTATAGGAAATCTCCTTGTCCTCATCAAGATCAAAAAGAAGTACCCTGCTGCCGTATCCAACACGATCCTTCGGGAGACGGGAAAAATCAATCTGGGAAAGTTCCACCCGACGCTTCTTCAACTTCAGAAGTTTTGACTGAAGCATTTGTTGTTTCGACAATGCAGCTTCATACTCCGCATTCTCAGACAAATCACCCATGGCGGCCGCCCGCTGGATTTCTTTGGGTAGTTCCTGGGTTAACTCATATTCCATTTCTTTCAGTTCACGGTCAATTTTCTTGATGAGTTCTTTCGGCATTGTGCTTCTCCTCGATCATGGCAAGTATTCTATCCATTTCTTCAATTATCATATCCACCTTACAGACCAGCAACGGCAACTGGAGAGCTTCAATCGATTCACCTGCCAGCTTTACCCAGTCCTTTTCGGTTGTAACAATATACGCTACTTTTTCTTCCAAGGCAACCGCATTTACCTGTGCCAGTCTCGCCGGTGACGGTACCGCGTGATCCGGAAAGCCGAATGCCCGTGGCACTTCAATGCCCGCTGTGATCAATTCCGCCTTGAACGAAAGGGGGTTTCCGATACCGGAAAACGCCACTACGCGTTTTCCTCTCAAATCATCAGTCTCAATCATCTTCCCGCTTGAAACGTCCAGGAATCCGGAAACCCGCAAATCTGATCTTGTAACAAAGGCACCAGGATTCATCCGCATAATCTCACCCTTCAATGGCCCCAGATCCGGCAGAAATCGACTTCTCGTCAACACAATCACGTCTGCACGGCCAATTCCCTTAAACGGCTCCCGAAGAGTTCCATACGGAATTAGACGACTGTTAATTGCCGGGGCGGTACAGTCCACCAACACGATATCCACATCCCGATGCAGCTTCCGGTGTTGAAAGCCGTCGTCAAGAAGAACAGCGTCCCTTTCACTCTGTTCTAACGCCCGGATTCCGGTCTCAAAGCGGTTCTTCCCCACCCATACATCGGCAATACCTTCAAGTCTCCGGGCAATCAAAACCGGTTCATCGCCGCAAAGCTCCGGCTCTGAATTTCGCGTCACCTGAAGAATTTCCTTTTCGTTTCTTCTATGATAGCCCCGACTCAACACGCAGCTTCCCAGTCCCTCTTTTGCCAGTGCCTCTCCCAACGTAATAACTGCAGGGGTTTTCCCCGTTCCGCCAACCGTGACATTTCCCACCGAAACCACTAAGACCGGCAGCTTCCGGATCTTTAGCCCCCCTTTGTCATACATCCAATTCCGTACCTTCACCACCAACCGGTACAAAAGGTAAAGCGGAAACAGAACAATTTTCAAAATTCGGCTTTTTATCATTTCAACGCCTCCATCACGCAGGTAAGGGCATGCTTCTCCCCTTCCAGTCTTGCCTGCCCTTCCCTCGCCTTCTTTTCAAACACTTCAGGGGATGAGAAGAAGGCATCCAGCGTAAAAGCCAGTTCCCTGGGCGTCTCCACAATAGTCATAAAAGGCTCAAAAACCGGCAGAATATCGAGAAAATTTGAAAGACTGTTGCCAGTGAAAACCGGTTTCCCAAAAAAGAATGGCTCCACAAAGTTCTGACCGCCTCTGGGTACAAGTGAGCCACCCACAAAGCACACATCAGAAGCAGCATAAAATGACAATAATCGCCCTGTTTCATCCACCAGTAATGCCTGACCCGGTGCCAGCTCAAACTTTTCGCGCCCTCTGGAGCGAATGATGTCCAGTCCGGCATCAATCAGCAGCTTTTCCACCTCATCCGCCCGTTCCACATGCCGGGGCGCAAAAACCGGGATCGGTCTGCCCTTTTTCATGCTGTCTTTCATTTCCTCCAGAATCATTTCCTCTTCTCCGTCCCGGGTAGAACCAAATACCATTACCGGATTATCCGTTTCAAGAGACACAGGCGAAGCCTCCGGCCAGGACGACAGCTTCAGGTTACCGCATACACGAACCCGTTCGGTCGCTACGCCCAGAGCCTGAAACCGTTCGTTATCCAATTCATAGCGCACCAGGCAACTATCAATCGCACCCATTACATCCTTCAGAAAACGGGAAAAACGCAGATAGTTCCTAAATGCATCATCTGAAATACGGCCGTTTATCAGAATAACTTTTGCTCCCACAGCTTTTGCACTTAGAATCAACCTTGGCCACAATTCCGTTTCAACCAGAACCAATTTGTCAATCTGAACCGCATCGAATAAGCGCTTTACCGGCCCGGCAAGATCAAAGGGAAGATAACAGGTCGTCACATTTTCTCTGTTGCCGTGTTGCTTTTCAGCCTGCGCCAGCCCGGTGTCTGTGGCCGCGGTCAACAGAATGCGGAATCCCTTCTTTGAAAGTTCCGTCACCACTCCCGCCACGACATTCTGCTCGCCAACCGAAGCGGCATGTATCAGATAGTCAAACCGGCCACTCGCATGCGGGATGTTCCACATTCGGTCTCGAATATAATCATCCCCAAAGCGCTTTCTCAGCCTCTTTTTCAGAAATGGAAATGTCAGTGTGGACAGCATCCTATACAGTTTTGCCATATATTTAATCTCAGCAGATTTTCAACGATTCATACAGAGTGTTCCGTTCAACCGGTACCCTGCCAGCGGAGCGGATCAGGTGGATAATTTCATCCATAGTTGCAAAACGATCACTTTTTCCCCCGGCCATGAAGGTTACCCGTTCATCCACTACGGTTCCATCCAGGTCATTGGCGCCAAACCATAGAGCAGTCTGGGCCAGTTTCTTCCCCAGCATCACCCAGTACGCTTTGATGTGCTCAAAATTGTCCAGAAAAATCCGGGACACGGCGATCATCTTCAAATCATCCAGCCCGGTAGCTCCCGAAATGGACAGTAAATGCTCCAGCTCTGTTCCTTCTTTGTGCCAGCTCAATGGAATAAACGCCTGAAATCCGCCGGTTTTGTCCTGTAGTTGCCTGAGCTTCGACAGATGATCAATCCGTTCTTCAACCGTCTCAATGTGGCCATAAAGCAATGTGGCATTGGACTTCAAGCCCGAACGATGGGCTGACTCGGCAATCTCCAGCCAGCGGTCACCGGAAATCTTTTTGGCGCACAATTTCTTTCTGACCCTCGGGCTGAAGACCTCCGCTCCACCTCCCGGCATAGAGCCCAGGCCCGCGTTCTTCAACACTTCAAAGACCTCCTCCAGTGGCTTGCCGGAAATCGCGGCAAAATGGTCAATCTCCACGCAGGTAAACGCCTTGATGTGAAGGTCCGGATAGTGGTTATGAATCTCCCGGACAATCTCAACGTAGTCCTCAAACCGCCATGTCGGGTGCAGACCGCCCACAATATGGACCTCAGTAGCCCCTCCTGCTACATCTCCCTTCAGCTTTTCCAGAATCTCGGGAATCGTCTGCTCATAGGCCCCCGGCTCATCCGCGCTCTTTCGGTAAAAGGCGCAAAACTGGCAGTGATTGATACACAGGTTGCTGGGATTAACATGTCGATTGATGTTAAAAAATACCTGATCCCCGTTCTTCATAGAGTTAGCGCGGTTGGCGACCCTGCCAAGCCCGGTCAGGTCTTCCGTTTGAAACAACCGTTCAGCCTCGGATTCAGAAATCCGTTCTCCATTTATCACTTTATTGTCAATTTCAATCAGAAAATCATCTATAAACTTCATACCATCCTCAAACCGCGAATTTTAGAATTGTACAAACAAGCAAAAGAATCGAAACAAAACTATTTACGGTGAAAAAGGCTGCATTCAACCGGCTCAAATCATCGGCGGAGATCAACTGGTGTTCGTAAATCAGCAGCAGGGCGGAAGCTCCGATACCGATGTTAAACCAGAAACCCGCGCCAATCACCACTGAAAATCCGGCCAAAAGCATAAACGTCAAAACATGAAAGCTCCTGGACAGAATCAGCGACCATCCGGTCCCAACCCGGGCGGGAATGGAATACAGCCCTTTTGTCCGATCAAACTCAACATCCTGAAGGGAATACATTACATCAAAGCCTGCCACCCAGAACATTACCGCTGCAGACAACAGGAGCGGCGGCACTGCGAATTGGCCTGTCACCGCAATCCAGCCCCCGGTGGGCGCAATCGCCAGGCCCAGACCCAGTACAAGGTGTGAGAAAGAAGTAAACCGCTTCGTGTAGGAATAAAACAGTACAATCGCCAGCGCCACAGGTGACAACAACAGTGCCAGATGGTTAATAAACCCACAAACTACAATAAAAGCTGTACCGTTTACCACCACATATGCAGTCACGAAGCGCCTGTTGAGACGCCCTGCAGGTAAAGACCGGTCCATTGTGCGGGGATTCTCGCCATCTACATCCACATCAACCAGCCGATTGAACGCCATGGCCGAGCTCCTGGCAAATACCATCGCAAGTGTTACCACAATCAACAGGTACCAGCCCGGCCATCCACCTGCGGCAAACAGCATCCCCATAAAAGCAAAGGGAAGCGCAAACAGGGTATGTTCAAACTTTATCATCCGAAGAACTTCAGCAAATCGTCTCAATTAGGCATCTCCCCAACGGTTTTTCCCCGGCACATGCACACCCATCACATCCAGGAGACGGATCGAAAAAAAGCGCATCATATCTTCAACTGATTCAGGTCTATTGTAAAAAGACGGGATGAACGGCACAATGTCCGCCCCTGCCCGCTTCAGTCTTGTCATATTCTCCAGATGAATCAGCGAAAACGGCGTTTCCCGGGGAACCAGAATCAACCGACGGCCCTCCTTCATGCAAACATCTGCTGAACGGTGGATCAGGTTCGTTCCGAATCCGGACGCCATCGCCCCCAGAGAACTCATGGAAGCGGGAATCACAACCATTCCGTCCAGATCGAAAGATCCACTGGCAATGGGCGCGGAGAAGTCCTCCGGAGACAACAACTCAAACTTGTCTGCATATTTCGTCGGATCAAAGTCTGAACCTTCAGCTGCAGCCACCTTCTCCGCGTTTTTTGACACGACAAGGAAAAGCCGCTCAAACGCATTGTTCGGATTCTCACTCAGCACTTGTAAAAACGTATGGGCAAGCCGCAAACCGCTTGCCCCTGTAATACCAATCACCCATTTCATAACCCGGCCATTTTATCACACTGACAGGAAATCGGTGCTGAGGAACAATAGGAACGGGTACAGGGACAAATTTGAGTTAAAGCCCAGCTTGAGTTGAGTGCAGAACAGATTCAGAGAAGACAGGGAACGGATCGATTCCCTTACAAAACCTATCCAGGAAACAAATGCCTTTTCGTGACGTAAAAAGAAAAATAACCAGAACGTTTTTTGAGTAGCCAAATACCCCACAGGAGCAACAAGAATGGCGACGCAAAAGCAACCTTCCTTTCCCATATTCACAACTGCTTCAGCCGTCTTTCGTGCTGAAATACTAACCCCACTATCGCTGCACATCTAAGTGCAGAACAGAAAAGGAGTAATTAATGAAAAAACTGATTCTAATTCTTATGGTTGTCGGACTTGTTTCCACAATCAACGTCTTTGCCGGAGAAATGGAGAAGGCTAAATGCAGTCCTGACGAGTACAAAATGATGATAACGAAAAAGGTGGAAAACCACGGCATGATCGGCGTAGATGGAAAGTGGGACAAAGAGAAGAAGGGACTCGTTATCAAATCTTTTTTTGAAGGCTCAAACGCAGAAAAAGCTGGTCTCCAGAAGGGTGATGTCCTGACAAAAATCAACGGTATCGCGATGGATGACAAAAAGGGAGCAAAAGCAGATTGGGAAAATCGAACCCCCGGCAAAACAGTTTCAGTTACTGTTTTTCGGAATGGAGAAGAGAAAACGATGAATGTCGAACTCATTCCCTACCCGCAAAAGCTCATCGACATGCAGGTTAAAAAGTACACGCAGAAATATCACAAAGACGAAATGAAGATGAAGAAGATGAAAAAGATGGAGAAATTCAAGCACACGCCAGAAGAGTACAGAGAAATGGTCATGAAGAAAGTGGGAAAGCGCGGCATGATCGGCGTAGATGGAAAGTGGAACGAGGAAAAGAAAGGACTCGTCATCGAATCCTTCATTGAAGGCTCAAACGCAGAAAAAGCCGGTCTCCAGAAAGGAGATATTCTGATGAAAGTCAATGGTATCCCCATGGATGACAAAAAAGGGACCAAAGCGGACTATAAGAATCGTACTCCCGGCAAAACCGTTCCCGTTGTTGTTGATCGAGAGGGGAAAGAGATGACCATGAACGTTGAACTCACCCCCTATCCGCAAAAGCTCATCGACATGCACGTCAAGAAATACACTGAGAAGTATGAAAAATTCCAAATGAAGATGAAAGAGAAGCAAATGAAGAAAGAGGAGAGGATGGAAAAGAAGAAGGAAATGATGGAGAAAAAGAAAGAGATGAAGGAGAAACCTGAATAGTCCGGATTCGCCAATTCTGCTCAGATGTCATACACCGCCGGCCTTTCAGCCGGCGTTTTTTTTGTACGTTCCCCTCCCGGAAGGTGATTTTAACGATAACCTCCCCATCCCCAAGTTTTACCAGGCAGTTTTTCGATCTTATCATTTTGGGTTCTCTTTTTTTTA
>CAZRHT010000084.1:0-7520 GCA_964599895.1 uncultured Holophagae bacterium | reverse complement strand
CAAGGAGTTGACGGGTCAGGTCCGCGGACCGTTTCCCGGCCCGCATGATGGCTTCCATGCTTGCATGGTTGGGGTCGTCCGGGGACATTTTTGAAAGTACCATCTCCGCCCGGCCGAGAATGACTCCGAGCATGTTGTTGTAGTCATGGGCCACTCCCCCCGCAAGACGGCCCACAGATTCAATTTTCTGGGACTGAAGAAGTTGTTCCTGAAGGTTTTCCCGTTCTTCTTCTGCCAGTTTTCGTTCAGTAACGTCCTCGATCGTGCCTTCGTAATAGAGAATCTTCCCGTCCCCGTCGCGGACAACTCTGGCATTTTCCCGGATCCACAGCAAAGTTCCATCTTTCCTTTTCCAGGCAGACTCGAGTCCTTCTATTTGATTATGTTGTTCCAGCATCTCCTTGAAACGCGAGCGGGGATTTTTAGGAAAGTGGGAGGGGGTGGACTCGATGTTCACCCGGGATAGCTCTTCGAAAGAGGAATAGCCCAGCATTCGAACCAGGGCCGGGTTGGCCATCAGGATATCCCCTTCAGGGGTTGTTCGGTACAGGCCGATGTTGACAGTTTCATATATGTTCCGGAACCGTTCTTCACTTTCCCGGAGTATCTGTTCGGCCAGCTTTTCGTCGGTAATGTCCCGGATGACCCCCCTGAATCCGATCGGCACACCATAACTATCTTTTCTCAATGAGACAGATGCTTCAATTGTACGCCTGAACCCGTCTTTTCTGATGATTTCCCAATCAAACCCCATCGTCTGGTCACCTGTGCGATACACCTTGTTGAAAGCCTGATACAATTTTTTTGCGTTTTCCGCGTCTGTATAGCTTCGGTCATTCATGTTCATCAGTTCTTCCCTTGGATAGCCCAGCAGTCGACAAAGGGAACTGTTGAAAAAAGTCAGATTACCCTGTAAATCCACCTCGTAGTAGCTCTCCTGCATGTCTTCAAGAACGCTTCGGTATTTGGCCTCGCTGACATGCAGTTTTCGTTGTGCCTGCTTGATTTCTTCGATATCCCTGGTTATGGAAAGAATGTGCGGTTCGCCGTTCAGTTCAATCACTCGGGCGGACATCAATCCGGTTATCAACCGGCCATCTTTTGCACGGAAAACAGCCTCCATGTTATTGACCACGCCGCTTCCATTCAACTGATTGACCAGTCTTTTCCGGTCGGTTGGATCGGTCCAGATGTTAATTTCCTTCGAAGTCTTACCGATGACATCTTCCCGACTGAATCCCGTTATGGCAGTGAAGCCTTCATTGACATCCACGTACTCTCCATCCTCAAGACGGTTAATATCCATGGCATCGGGAGAGGCTTCAAACGCCAGGCGAAACCTCTCCTTCTCCTGTTGCAGCTCCAGTTCCACTAGTTTGCGTTCAGTGATGTCCTGGAATACACAATGGGTCTGGCGAAACTCGCCATCCGGTAAGTAACCGATACAGCCTTCCAGGGAGACATCCAGGTAGTGGCCATCTTTGTGGCGCAGCTTGTAATGTGCATTGTGCACATAGCCGGTCCGCTTAAATTCAGGAAACTTCTTCTCAAGATACGGCAGCCAATCCGGATGAACAAATTCCCCGATGAATTCACCAATGACTTCATCTCTTTTGTAACCAAGGGTTCTCAGCCAGGCCGGGTTTACATCAATGACATAGCCATTTTCATCAAGAGACTGGTAGGACAACGGGGCATTGTCATACAGCGAGCGGTATTTCTCTTCGCTCACCTTCAGATCTTCTGTCTTTTTGGTAACCAGCAATTCAAGGTGTTCATTCATCTGGCGTAATTTATCTTCAGCGGAATTGACACGGAACATTCCCTTAACTCTTGCCACGAACTCCACGCTGTCAAAAGGATGATGGATAAAGTCGTCGGCGCCGACCTCAAGTCCCTTTGTCTTGACCTCAGGATCCATCCCCTGGGAAGTCAGGAGAATGACAGCGGTGTGGCAGGTACGTTCATCGGCTTTCAATTTTCTGCACAACTCGATGCCATCCACTTCCGGAATCTGCACGTTAATCAGCGCCCCGTTCACCTTCGTCTCGGTAGCGATTTTAATACCCTCAGAAGCGCTGGTCGCTTTGAATATAATCACATCGGGGAAATATTCTGTGAGGAGGTTTTCCAGTGCAAGGAGGTCATCTTCCTTATCATCCACAATCAACAATGACCTTTTCTCACCCATGTTTCCTCCCGATTCCCTGATTCTATCACCAGCAATTCGTGAACCAGAACCCTGGTTCACTCCGTAAGGACAAGTCCTTCGCACCCTCACCCTACTTCATTTCCCAAATAAGAACTGAGCCCATTATACGCCATTCTCGGCCATCGGCAAAAGAATCCTGTCAACTTTCCAGCACAAACGGTATCACAGAGGAGTCCAGAGGAAAGCCAAATCTGGAAAAAACAGATACCGAACTTCCCTGATTTTTCCTGCATCTATCATCCAAAATTGAATGCAACGTGACTCAACGGGTGCTTGTCATTCGTTTGAAAAGTGGTAAACTGGCTTCACAAATTCATACACTGGAGGGAAAGCGGTCAGGCTTTTCTCCCCTGTGAAGGAGCTTTTATGGCAATGCCTTACGCCATTGGACAGTACCGGGTCCTGGACAAAATCGGGTCCGGCGGGTTCGGTTCGGTTTATCTGGTTGAGCGGGACCAAAAGCGATTCGCGTGTAAACAGCTCGCATCCAATATGACCAATCAGGAAATTCAGAAACGGTTCGCCCAGGAAGCACTGAAAATAGAAGAGCTCCGGCGGGATTTTCAGCTGGAATACCTGGTGGAAATCATTGATGTCCTGCTCCACGAGAACGCTTTTGTGATGGAATACCTGCCGGAAAGCGGTACGGAATATTTTCAGCGAACAAAAGATATAGATTTTATCAATCGACTGGTCCACGGGATTTCCCAACTTCACAAGATTGATGTGGTCCACCGGGACATCAAACCGGAAAATATCCGAGTACGGAATAATATCCCGGTATTGATTGATTTTGGCATTTCCTCATGGTGGGACAGCAAGAGTAATATCCTGCCCGGAGGTACAAGGTTCTTTTCACCGCCAGAGATTGTGGCCATGTTCCCGAAGTACCAAGGCCTCCCCGCATGCCAGAGCGCCTGCCGTCACCTGGTGGATATCAGCCCTGAGAACCTGACACTCCGGATGAAGCAGGTGAAAAAGCGGCACGATGTGTATAGTCTCGGCATGACCATCGGCGTTTTTCTCGCCGGGAAACACCCGTTTACAGACGAAAGTTACGAAACCTATCTTAAAGCGGGGACAGCTTCAGAGTTCGAGGCCTGGATTGATGAGATGCCGGAGCCGTTTTCCAGATTTGTGCGACTGGCCACGACCTTCAGCCCGGATAAGCGACCGGAGCTGCCGGAGCTGCTGCAGCAGGTGGAGTTGAATTCCTGCAATGTGACGATGATTTCCGACAGTTCCATCGTGGTTTTCAACGAAGCACCGTATATCTGCCTGAAGTGTGGAGAAAGTTCTACTGCACCGGATCATGCCTGTCCTCATTGCAAGGCTCCGTATCGGACCATCCGGCTCACACCGGACCCCAGACAGGAAATTGCCCTATCCGGCAAGGATGAAGGAATTCAACTGGTTAATAGTCAACTGTACCTCGATATCGAGGCTGCGGATTTCGATATTATTGTTGGCCGGAGCACAGACAAAACGACGCTTTCTCTCCCGGACGATCACTGGTTGTCCCGACAGCACGGCCATGTACTGAAAGAAGGTTCTACGGTCTATTACAAGGACGGTGTGGAAGGGCGGATGCCCAGCCACCTGACTTCATTGAATAATGTACCGTTGGGTACCGCCAGAGCCCAGTTAATGGGAGGCAGTTTCCTCATGGTGGGCAGTACCGTTCTTTACGTTGAGAAGTGCTTCGGCACACCGGCACATTCGGGAGGTGACCAATGAAACAATGCAGCAAATGCCTCCGGCTGCTGAGCAGCCGGGGAGACAACTGCATATACTGCGGCGCGAAGGAAGTGAACGAGGTTATACTGGAAAAAGAAGGTGCCATCAGCTCGAATTACCGGGTCAATACCCATGAAATCATGGTGGATGGCGTCGGCTACGAAATTCTACAGCCCCTGGGGAAAGGTGGGTTCGGAACTGTGCTGCAGGTGCGATCCATTCAGGACGGCCGGGATTACGCATTGAAGGTTCCCCTGATGTTTGACATGGTCTGCACAAACAGCAATGCCCATGATGACGAAACCATCGAACGATCCGCCCGATATATCGAAAACGAAATCGAAACCATCTCCGGCTTTGAAAACGATACTTTTATGTATGTGTTTGGCAGAGGAAAAGCCACGGCATTTTATCGTGGAGAAGAAGTCAGCTTCCCGGTTTTTCGGATGGAGTTGGCAATTGCCACTCTGGACGATCTGCTGCGCTTGTCTTCAGCAGGTAAACTCCAAGTACCTGATGAAGAAAAGAAAAAAATGGTCCGAGAGATCACCAACGCCATGACCAGCCTTCATGACCTCAATGTCGTTCACAGGGATTTGAGCCCGGACAATATTTTTCTGGTTGACCGTGCCGGGAAAATTTCATACGTGCTGGGAGATTTCGGCGCGTCCAAACGCCTGTTTGATGCTGTAAATACGGCAAAATCTACCCGGATCGTCGGACACACCGCATACCTTGATCCCCAGCGGTTCGCCGACAAAGATTATCGCTACGATTTCAGAATCGACCTTTATAGTATGGGAATTATTCTCACTGAAGTCCTTATCGGACGGTACTGGCGAAAGCTCTTCAACGACGAAGACATCAGCCTGAATTCAATTGATTTTGAGAAAGATGTGCTGGCTGGACTGGTCCGGCCATTGCTGGAACAGACACCGGTCATCGAGGTACTGCAGAAGGCAGTACGGGTGAACCCGGATGAACGCTACAAGTCCATGCACGAATTCCAGGAAGCGTTGTTTTCCGCCATGGGGATCAGCAGTGAAGACAGTAGCATTCCTCTCGGGGTAAAGAAGAAACCCGATTCAGGCATTGTCATTCTACCCATTGAATTTACTATCCCCCTCCCCTTCAGGGAGGACGACGCCACCTTGCTCCACGAAAATGCGACCTATTCCGGGAACCCGCTGACGCTGCGGGATTATCGGGGCATCCGAATTGAATTCAACAATCCGGCACCGGCTGAAGTTATACTTCGGGGAACAACTCTGTATAATGCATCCATCAATGGAAACGCCGTGATGCTCAGTTTCAGAAGCAGTGCATTCAAGAAAATCCTCCAAGACTACCCGGCAGTTAAGAACGGGGCAAAAGGGACATTGGCATTCCGAGCCTCCCTTGAAGTGAAGGGAGAGGTATCATGAGTGAAACTCGAGATTTTCTGAAACGGATGAAACAGGAAGGGCTGATTCATGCCGATGTCACCTGCGGAAAAGAACACGTAACCATCCGTGAGAAAACCGCCGGCACCGCACAGGATTCCAAAGCTTTTCAACACGTCAAAACCCAGCTGATGACTCAGAAAAAAATAGCAAACAGAACACTTCTATACATCCTTGGCGGTGTGTTTGCCATTGCAGTTCTTATTTCATTTATGGATTCCAACATTTCGGGTTTTTACGGCAGCCTTTTTTCTTCTGGATCAAAGACTACGGGCACAGCGACAAGGAACAGCGCAAATCTATCCACAGCCGCACTGAGTGCACTGGACAGCACCGGCAAGAGCAGGGAATTGATCCGGGCCATTCAGAATGGAGACAGCCCCATCGTCAAGAAACTCCTGGAATTGGAAACAGATATTAATGGGACAGATGAAAAAGGGAACACACCTCTGATCGCCGCCATAAATTCAGGCAATAAAGACATCGCCGCCTTGCTTCTGGACAACGGGGCATCCCTTGATGCTTCGACAAAAAGCGGCGTGACGCCTGTGATGGCCGCCGCCAAGATGGGAGACTCGCTATTACTGGACCGTCTTCTGAAAAACGGAGCCAAGACGAATCAGGTGGACAGGAAAGGTTACTCCGCCCTCACCTATGCGGTACAAAGCGGTTGTGTCCCCTGCGTTTCCATGATTTTGAAACGGGGAGTAAAATCCAATCGACCGGACGGCAATGGGAGGACACCTCTTCTTGTTGCCGCTTCGAACGGGGATATCAAGACCTGCGAGCTGCTGCTCAAAAACGGTGCGAAGGTGAACACAAGCGGCCCGGATGGTACAACTCCACTGATGAAGGCTGCCGGAACCGGCAAAATAGAGCTGGTTCAAAAACTCCTTGCCGCCGGGGCAGTTCTGGAAGCTGCTTCGAAAACAGGCGATACGGCACTGGCGGAAGCGGCAGAGAACAGACACCCGGACATGGTGCGCCTGCTTCTTTCCACGGCGTCAGAAAGGAAAATATCTCTTTCTGATGCGGTGACTGTTCTGAACCATGCGTTGCAGAAAAACAACGCAGAAGTCATCACCCAAATGGTGCTTGCCGGTGTTCGAAAGCCAATTCCAACTCCCCCCGTTACCGGAAATACTCTGAAGGACTGGAATGTCTATCGGCAATTCTTGAGGAAAGCGCTGGGTGAAATCGCGTGTTCAAAGACAGATGAAAAACTCCGGGTGGCAGCCGGACACGGAAAGGTCAAGGCAATTCTCGCTGCGCTGGGGGAAGGAGCTGATCCCGCATCCACAAACAAAGACCAGGACAACGCGGTGATGCTGGCAGTCCGGAACCATCAACTTGACGCACTGAAAAGCCTCCTTGGATTCGGCGCCCCGGTTGAGACTATCGACAAAAACAATGGCGAATCTCCACTGCTGATTGCCGCTAAAGTCAAGGACCCTCGCTTTACTGCGTTGCTGCTGCAGGGAGGGGCCAACCCAAACACGCCGGGGCTCAATGGTTACACGGCCATGGACTATGCGTTTGCGACGGGAAACCGGCTTGTTATTCCTATACTGGCCAAAGCTGGAGCAAAAGCAGCCACCGAATGGAACAAGAACCAGTGGACACCGCTGGAATACGTGATTGTGAGTGGGAAAACCAACATGCTGGACATGTTGATCCGAAATTCGGCTGACATTGACAAAACAGACGCTAACGGCTGGAGTGCCCTTCATTACGCTGCCATGCTGGGGAACCCGTCACTGGTACAGAAACTGCTGAAAAAGGGTGCCGATGTGAACCTGGAAGATAATAGAGACTGGAATCCGCTTCATTTTTCAGTGCTGGCCGGACGCCTGGATATACTGAAAATCCTGCTTTCAAATGATGCCAAAGTAAACCGGAGAAACAAGGCGAACTGGCCTCCCCTGTACCTCGCCATTGCCCTTCGCCACCCGGACATGACAAAGGCCCTCCTGAAGGCAGGGGCCAAGACCCGGCACAAGTCGGATGCAAAAGTCGTGCTGCCACCCTTCAGCTTCCCAAAAGGCTCCCGGGCTGAAGACATTGTTGCAAAGCTCCTCCAGAAAAACCCGAAAGATGCCATTGCAAAGGAGATTCAGAAGGAACTGAAA
>CAZRHT010000083.1:6143-7825 GCA_964599895.1 uncultured Holophagae bacterium | reverse complement strand
TGGGAGCCCTCGGCCGGGAAGAAGGCCTTGCCTCGTTCGCAATTGTGATAATGGTTCCCCGCTGAAACAGTCCCTGTACCTCAATCATTTCAGACCTTGAAAAAGGATAAAAAACACCGTTGAAGGCCACGTTTGTGGTACATTATTGAGAAAGAAGAGCAAGGAGGCGTTGTGGCAAAATTCGATAACGTGCCCTGTCCCACCGTGCAAAATTTATATTTTATCGGAAGGAATTACGTTGAACATATTGAGGAACTGGGCAATGAGCGGCCAACAGAACCCCTCATTTTCACAAAGCCCTTATCCTGCGTGGCAATGAGTGGTGCAAAAATTCCTTATCCCGGACACTCACATTCGCTCCATTTCGAGGGAGAAATGGTCTTTGTTCTGAGAGAACATGAATATCTTAAAAAGGACAACGCAATGATTCTTGCAGGATGTGGGATAGATTTTACGGCGCGGGATATTCAGTCTGATCTGAAGAAAAAGGGCTGGCCGTGGTTCACGGCTAAATGTTTTCGCGGTTCAGCTGTATTGAGTAGCCAGTTTATTAGTATTCCAATGGATTCCCTGCCCCTCCTTGCTATGGAAACCTGGATAAACGGAGAAAAACGGCAACATGGCCTGTATACGAAGAAGCTATTCCCCGTTCCGATTCTGACGGAATATCTGTCGAAACTGGTGAATATCGGGGAGAGCGATGTCCTTTTTACAGGGACACCGGCCGGAGTTGGTGAAGTCGCTCCTGGAGACCGTATTGAGGTGAGACTTCTCATTGATAACGAGGTGCAGATACAAGTCCAATGTGAGGTGGAATGATGGATATTCTGGAATTTCTAACAATTTTAAAGGAAAAAATCAAACCGGTTCTGGTAATGATAGTACTGGGAATTCTGGTGGGTGTTCTGGCCTACTTTGTTCTGACACCTGTCTTTGAAACACGGACCACCTTCATGATTCTGGAATCCAAACTAATCCGGCGAACACTGGAAGGGAAAAAACTGGATATTGATACTTATCTTGATTTTGTGGACAATGAGTCTCTCTATAATAAGATTTACACAAATCTGGAAATTCAAAAAAAGTACAATATGGATTTTGAGGAATTTAAGCGTTCATTTGAAGTTACGACTGTTGAGGATACGGCAATTATCAAATTGCTGGTAACCTTTCAGGACCCTGAAATCAGTTTTCAGATTGCCAGAATGTTGGGAAGCTCCGCATTAACATTGAACCGGCAAGTAATTGACGAGGAAGTCCACGCGGGATATCGCTTCAGTGAGGCACAGGTACAGGGTGCATCCAATCAGCTGGAAACGGCCCGCAAGGCACTGGATGATTTTTTAGCCAAACACCCGGTTCCCCGGATGGCAATGGAAGTTGATACCCTGAGAAACCGTATCACCATAGAGGAAACTGGAGAACTGGCTGTTTTCCCACCGATGGAGAGTGCCGCTGTGGCAACTGATTTAAACCCCCAAATCAACCAGTCGGGGATGACCCCCAAAGCATTTTCCTCCCTTGCAAGAATAGAGGCAGAAATCGAAGAAGCAGAAGCAAGGCTGGCCGTGGTGAAAGCAGATAATAGAAAACTTGACGTAGACCGCCGCCTGAAAGAACTGAATGTTCAGCTGAAACAAAAGAAACAGACATTGGCAAAATTGCACGCTCAGTTGCATGAG
>CAZRHT010000083.1:0-6043 GCA_964599895.1 uncultured Holophagae bacterium | reverse complement strand
TTCAGTCGTAAGCTGCAGGATGCTTAGCGGATTTTTCAGCCTTCTTGGCGCTGTTTTTATCAGTCGTGCCTGTGTTCGTTCAAGCTCGGGTAAACTGCGACTGGTTTTGTATCTGGGGGCCGCCCCCATGGTCCTTGCAATGGCATTGTATCTCCTTCTGCTATTCTTTCCAGGTATCAGCCCGGGGTCTGCCCGTCTGGTTATGGCTGTCGGATTGATCGCAATCGGAAGCTATTGCCTGTTTCTGGACACTCCGTTGAAGCTTCCGGATTGGGATACAGCCATTTTGATACCACTGGCCATATCCATTCCCGCTTTCTTCTTTGTTACACACTACATTTCTTCCTTTGACCCGCTTAATTATTCCTTCATCGGGAAGGAATTTCTCTCAGAAATGTCTGTGCGGGGCTATCCATTCATATCACCAAATCACACTGGTGGTGTATTTTCCTGGTTTGCCCATCCACCCATGTTCTCACTGATGCAGACCTGGCTTCAGCTGGTTAACCTGAATTTTCTGGTTCCGTATGTTGCCCCATTTTATTACACAATGATTAATCTTCTGGTTTTTTACCTCGTGAAAAAGCGATCCGGCCTGATGATTGCGACTTCAGCCGTTCTTATCCTGGCCATGACTCCTCTTTTTGTGAAAACATCCGTTGAAGGTTTTACAACACCACTTCGTATGTTCTTCTTTATTGGCACAGTCGTGCTCCTTTCATTTGAGGATAAAGAAAGAGTCTGGCCCGCCGCTGTGTTCGCGGGAATGGCCATGTTGACTCATACCATTGGATTGCTGGCAGTACCGGGGGGGATGCTGGCTCTGGTCCTGCTGGATCGTCGATGGAACTGGAAAAGATTGTTCATCTTTGGCTTCATTGCATGCCTCACAGGCGGCCTCCCTTACCTGATAAACCTCTGGAAACTCCACAGCCTTGCAGCAACAACCGTCTTTGTTTCCGCTTTTGGGAACAAACTGCTGAATGATGTTTTGCAATACCAATTTACACAAAGAGGAATGCCTACCGCTGCCACCCGTCTGGCTTATGGATACTTTTCTCCATTTTTCCGTTTCTCCAGCTATGGATTGGCCTTTCCACTTGGATTCGCCGGGCTGATTACCGCTGCATTTCACTGGAAGACCAGGGATCGGTTAGTGGACGCAGCGCTGGGATTTTTGCTTGTTTATTTCACAATTCATTTTCTGCCGATTCATCACAATATTTTCATCCTCAGCCCCCGATACCCGTTGACGATTCTTCCAGTTCTGGTCATGGCAGGAGCTGTGTCTCTTCCCCGATGGAGGTACCGTAGATGGGTTGTGAGCGTAACAGCGTTGACCGTTGTCGGGGCCACGCTGTTTTTTGCTTCTCCTTTCTATCGTCAACCCTGTCTCCAGTGCGAAATGGCAAAATACATAAACAGTCATCTGACACCTGAAGATCATGTTCTGGTCAGCCGAAGCCCTTTCTTTTTTTTGAGCATTCAAAATATACAGGGAACTGAGGCCATGGAGCCGTCTCTTGCCCCTCTCTATTTTGAACAGGACCTGAATCAAATACTTCAGCGATTGAAGGAAATGAAGATCACATATATCCTGCTGCCCTATGCGCCTACTCCACTTGAGTCAGAAGGTTTTGTGAGGCGACTCATCGAAGTCCCTGGCATTCTGGAAGGTGTCAAACACACACCCGCATTCCATCTGTTTCGTATCCATTATCCCGAAAAACCTGTGGAAAAACCGGAGCGGATAGAGCTTCTCTCTTGGCGCCCGGACATGTCGGGACTGGAATTAACCGCTTACGATAACAGTGGGGAAAAACATCCTCTTCGTTTCTGGTATACGCAACGGGGATTGCACATTTTTACCCCCTTTACCAACACCCGCCTGGCCCTTTCCCGGGATATCCCCTGGCGAAAAAATGCTGCTTTTATCGACACAAAGGGATGCTCATTGGTGACAATATCTCTAAGATTTCAAAAGGTAATAGCTCCATTTCGCCTGTACTGGGATTTTTACCAGTTTGACCAAGCGGGCAAAATGCTCGAAACTCTTCATCCCCGACCCATTGATATAACACCGGGCTGGAAAGAACTGGTCTTACCCACAGCCTATCCCCGAATGCTATCTTCCCGTCTGGCACTGAACAGGCGGACTGTAAAAATTGTTCTCTCATTCAGCTTTTATTCAGAACCTGGAGGGCTTTGTGTCAATGCAATCGACATCACCGGATATAGATGATCGGCTCCTGCTGGCTCTGCTGGCGCCGCTGTTTGTCCTACCCCTGATTCATCCCCTGGGATTTATCATTGCCATTGTTCTGATTCCTGCAGGATATGCTGTATTCTTTGGTATTCGGCGGGGGGAAATTTTTCTCATGCTCACATTATTTGCCCCCGTCCTGAAATCCAGTCCATTGAACCCCCTTCCCCCGGCTCTGGATCTTACAGTACTTTTTTATGTCCTGTTTCTCGCCGTTACCGGATTGTTGTTCCTTTTCCGAAAACGGACACTTCCACAGCTTGAAATCATTGATATTCCAATTTTCATCTTCACCTTGATAGTCATTGTAGAATTTTTTAATGCCCCCGGCGCGGTACACGATTATGCTCTCTTCAAACTGACCCGTTTTCTCTTCCTTGCACTGCCCTTCTTTTTCTTTCCCCGGATTCTGAACGCACTGGATTTCCGCCGATTGAGTCATCTTATTGCCACTCTTGGAAGTGGAATTTGCCTGGCATTGTTCCTGGTTTATCCGAATTTGGATGTCATGAAGGATTCAGGAAGCAGTTATCTAACAGTTGCCGCCCTTGCTGGAGTCGCACTTCTTTTTGCCGCAACCCATTTCGTCCAGGAAAATCGAATTGGCTGGAAACTTGCTTACCTGTTTGCCATGACCGCGGACATGCTATTGATTTTCAAAACAAACTCCCGGGGCGGCATATTGTTCGGGGGCCTGGTTTTATTCTGTTATTTCATAGCCGTGTTCAGGAGCAAACGGGCCCTGATCCTATTCGGTCTGGCTTTTCTGGCATTGGCTACATTTTTCACGTACGCTCTCAACCCCGATTTCTTTACCCGTTTCTTCTATATGTTCAAACAGCACAAAGGTCCGTCCATTTCTACTCGCTTCGTTGTCTACAAACTGGCATTGAAACTAATTTCTCAGCGGTGGATAACAGGGATTGGACTGGGCGGCTTCAGTGACTACCATTTCCTGAAATATCCCCACAATTTGATTCTGGAAATTTTTGTCGAACATGGAATTGCGGGTTTCTTGACATTTCTGGGAATTCTTCTCGCTATCGTCTCCAAAGGAATCGCTGCATTCCACAAGGGTGCTATCCATTCTAGCCGAGCTCCCTACCTGCTGGCTCCTCTATTCATACTCCTCTTCCAGATGACGTCATTCGGGCTGGAATCAACCCGCCTGTTTTTCTTTTTTGCGGGATGTCTGGTCGTCTTTTCAAACACTTCCTCGGAAAATGTCCATAGAATTCCCATTTTAGATTCCAACTAAACATACTTATTTCTCCCTTTTCATGCTCTGATTTTACGATTCCCATCGATGTTCGACAAAAGCTTTAACATCACTTATACTTGAACGACACCATCGGGAAAGGAGGCATCGCATATGACCGGTCCTAATTTCTTTCTAGTGGGTGCCGCGAAGGCTGGTACGACTTCTCTATTTCACTACCTGAACAGCCATCCGCAAATTTTTCTCAGCCCCATAAAGGAGCCTAATTATTTTGCCAAAGACATTGATCCAAATTGTCTGCGTCCTGATTTACGAAAGAACCTGGATGGCGCATTAAAGAGATTTCGCAAAAGCGGGGGCAGAATCCAATTACATATTGCCCACATTGTTGAATGGGAAGAATACCTTGGACTTTTTCAGCAGAGCGGAGATTGTAAGGCTATTGGCGAATGCAGTGTGTCGTATCTGCCGTCAACCGTGGCAGCGGAAAATATCTACTCCTATAACCAAAACTCCCGTATTATCATTATGTTACGAAACCCTATCTGGCGGGCCTTGTCTCAATACCGCATGGACAGAAAAATGGGGTCAATTGTTTGTGATTTTGATACGGCCATAAAGGAAGACCTTGCCGTTAAGAACCCGACATGGGGTCGAAATCGAAATTACGTATGGAATGGCATGTACGCAGAACAGATACGGCGCTTCATGGAACGGTTCCCTGAAGACCAAATTCACATTCTTTTCTTTGAAGATTTTAAACATAATATTGACGGCGAAATGTGCAGTATCCTCTCATTTCTTGGCGTGGACAGAAATATCGTTATGCAAACAGACAAACAATTCAATCAAGCTGGCCAACCTCGAGTAGCCAGCTTGAATCGGCTAATTCACAGGAGCGGTTTGAAACCCCTGCTTAAGAACATGCTTCCAAACACCATATTCAAGCGATTAAAGCAGTTGTATTATGGCGAAGCTGAGACAGCCACATTGTCCCGTGATCAGGCAATATTTCTCTGTGACCTCTATCGAGATAATGTACAACGCTTGTCCAACATGCTGGCCAAGGATCTCACTGGTTGGGTGGATCCGGAAAAAATTCTTGCAAAAAATGAATAGGTTTCCTCAAACTCCCTAAGGTAATTTCAACCTGCTTCATTGTAAACAAAATGGCACTTAAACTGGAGTACTGGTGGCGGATTATTTGAATTGCATCGAGCCGCCTCGGTGACCCCTTTTTCTCCTTTACTCCCTTAACACTTGTCAGGAAAGGAGGGACCTACCAGCACATCCCGGTAACACCCGGAAGTCCGCTTCCATAGAGTGCTCCGGAAAGGTCCACGATTTCTTTTCCTTCTGGATTCCCCCGACTTTGAAAGAAATCACGGAGGTATGGTTCGTTGTTACCCACTACAAGGGCATCACTCCAATCATAAAGTTCACCCAGGGAATCGAAAAGTATTTTTTCGATATGAGGAAGTTTTTCAAAAAGAAAGTCACGGTTCTTCCCCATCAGGCAAGAGAGGTTAAGATTCCGATCATAGACTCGGACATCAAATCCCTTTCCGAGAAGGCGCTCAGTCAGTTCGAGCGCCGGACTAAAGCGAAGGTCGTCCGTGCCGGGTTTAAAAGAAATGGAAAGAAGCCCGATTTTCCGTTTCCCTGTCTGCACAATAAGCTGTTCGGCAGCCAGAATATGTTCTTCGTTGCTTTTGTGAACGGAACCAAGGATTGGAACGTCTACGTAATGGTCATGGGCGATCAATTGAAGTGCCTTGAGATCTTTGGGCAAACAGGACCCACCGTATGCAAATCCAGGCTTGAAATAATAGGGAGAAATATTCAGGATTGTGTCCCTGCAGAACAAATCCATCAGTTTTCGGCTGTCAACCTTCATTGATTTGCAAATCCGTCCGACTTCATTTGCAAAAGAAACCTTCAACGCATGATACGAATTATTTAGAAACTTAATCAGTTCTGCCACTTCAACATCAACTTCGATAAGTTCTCCGGATAGCGGTTCGTAGAGGCTTCGCATCACTTCCCGCGAACGGGAATCTCCCGAAGCAATCACCGTGTAAGGGGGATTGAAGAAATCCTGAACAGCCGTGCCCTCCCGCAAAAATTCCGGATTGGATACCACACCAAAACCCTCACCTTCCCGGAGACCGGAAATATCTTCCAGCATTTTTGCAACAGCACGGTTGGTTCCCGGCATAACAGTAGATCGAATTGCAATCGTATGAAATTTGCCTTTTTTCTCTGCTAATGCATGCCCAATAACCTCGACAACTGATTCCAGTGCAGTCATGTCCAGATGTCCGGTGGGCAAATTGGGTGTACCGACACAGATAAAGGACAGCTCACTGTCCCGAATAGCTTTTACCGTGTCTGTTGTTGCCCTTATTTTTTGGTTTTTCCGGCCTGCTTCAATTAAGTCATCCAGCTTTTTCTCAACAACAGTGGCTTGTCCGTTATTAATCAACTCTACTTTTTGAGGGACAATATCAACTCCGATCAAATCGTGACCCAATTCTGAGAGGCACCCCATGCCCACACAT
>CAZRHT010000082.1:0-8044 GCA_964599895.1 uncultured Holophagae bacterium | reverse complement strand
CCCGAATTTCCGGGCTCCCTACGAACAGCCGGATTCTGTCGGGGTGCTGTTACTTTTCGCCCCACAACCAGGGGGCCGGCATGAGAAGCCGCCCGGGCCACTCCACCCCCATGGGCGCTCCTGGTTTTCGGTACGTTTTTCATTTTGTCCTTGGAATCCACCGTCATTTTGTATTTCTTACCCGCAAAGGCAATGGTTACTTCCTCCCCCTGAATCTGAAGAATTTTAGCTGTGGTGCACATATCTCCCGTCTTGAAAACTCCACTGACCACCTTATGGCTCTCGCTATCCTTATATCGGAAGATGACCCGCTTATAATTTCCGATGGTGACAATGCCGTCCAGAATCGGGATATCTTTCGGCAATTCTTCTTCAACTGGACCGGAAGTGTCATTCATAGGCTCGACCTGCCCTCGCTGGGGATCAAACAGGTTCTTCTTGATGATCTCATCCGCAGTCTGGGAAATTGCCGGCATTGACACCAATAGAATCAGCAACAATAAGTTTATGGTCTTCACGATTTCTCCTTCCGGGACAGGCCGATTACGGTCACTGTCGCCTCATATCCCCTGTAGTGTTTAAGTGAAATTTCACTGGTAGCGACCAGTTCAGGGGCCTTTTGAATCGCTTCCAGAAAACGGATAATGGCATCGTAATCTCCCTTGACTGTAATCCTTGCCCCGATTAGCCGATATCCGAATTTCTCGTCCTTGGATCGTTCTTTGTACGTGTTGGTAACGGTCAATCCCTGGGCCTTGGCCAGGTTGTTTGCCAATTCTTCCAGAGCGACCTGCGCAAGTTCCACAGAGTCTCCCTGCAATGCCTGATCACCAAATTGTTCAATTTCCTTCTTGTATCTGCTGATTTCTGACTCCATTCCCCTGGCGTCCTGAAGTTTTTGAGTCAATTTCACCAGATTGGCGGTCAGCGTGCTTTTTCTTTTTGTCAGTTCTCCATAGCTGTCTCTCAGAGGGAATACCACAAGGTTCAGGAAAATCACCAGAATCACAACGGAAATCCCCAGTTTGATTGCTCTTTTTTCAGACCGTTTCAGCTTCAGCTTAGTAAGCAATTTTCCCCCTGATCAGAAAGGCGGTGTACCCATCGGCCAGCTCTTTGCTGGAACCACTTTTCTGCACACTGGTAAAAAACTTTGATTCATCAAGTTTGCGAATCAACGTGTACATGTCTTTTGATTTTCCGTTGAAATCAAAAGAGCCGTTACGCCTGATGTTAATTGAGGTCGCATACGAATCAAGCGGCGTCATATTCGTTAATTCCTCGAGCACCTTGCAGATTTTCATTTTCTGCTTCCTGTTCTTTCGGTAAAACTGGACCTGTTCTTTCAATTTATCCCGCTCATCTACTTTTTTCACAAGTTTCATCGCCTGCTTTTTCTTCGCGTCATAGTTCCCTTGCAGGGTATTAACTTCACTGCGAAGTCCAAGGTAGTCCCGAATCAGTGAGGTTCCATATATTCCTGTCGCCAGAACCAGTATGGCAATGCCGACATAGCGCCACAATTTCCGGTGTACCTTGCGCTCTTTAACCGGTAGAAGATTGGCAACGGGAAGCGTCTTCCCCTTCAAAAGCGCCAGCAGCAAAGATGCGGGAGATTCCGGCCTGTCCTTCTTCACAGCATCGGGGAAGAAATCATCCGCCCCTGGAATTTCACCAAAGAGCGTAACAACCGTATCCTCAGGAGCACGCTGTCCCGACAAAAATTGGGAAACAGTCTGAGGCAGGGAACGGTTAGATCGGCATTTCAGAAAGGAGATCGGAAATCCATCTTCCAGATACGCACCCAGTGTCGTTGCTCCATCCTGAAAAAGAACGAGACCACTGGTAACTCCTTCCCGCAGAGCATAGGCAAGAAGTAGAATCTGGATTGGAAGAATGCCGCTGAGTTCCGATGCTTTCCCTGAAGCCTCTTTGAGGATCTCCTGGTAACGGGTTTCACGGATTACAGTTGCCAGGACCTTTAACTGTCCTTTTTCTTTGGTGTAGGCAATGTCTATTTTGACACCTTCCCGAACCGGCTCCTTTTCCAGTACAAAAGACCGAACTACATCATTCAGATTTTCCTCTACCTGCGCAGGCAGCTTCAGGGAATAGAGAATTACATCTTCTGATGGGACAAGGAAGAAGGTGTCAAACTGATTTTCAGACTCATCCTCAACGGGAACTGGATGAATTTCTCCCTTTTTAACTGTAAAATACTCGTCCAGCTCTTCCGAAATCAACCGGAATGCCTTGGAGAAAAAATCGGTCAGTATGTCCATTCGTGTCTCTCCAGCCATTTGATAGTGCGCCCTTTCACCTCGAAGGTTTCTTCCACTGCCAGAGTCTGTTTGCCCCGCAAAATCGTGGCGCGTAGCGTCATTATATCGGCATTCGGCGTAGTTGTAAAATATCGGGTTGCATTGTTAAAAGAATTGGGACTCACCAGATTTGCCAGATCCGACATTGTTTCGAAAGGCTGGTCCTCCCTTGCAGCAAGTATCGCATCCGTTTCCTCGTCAGTGGTTTTCATCAAGGTCTGGATCAATGCCCGGGAAGCCGAATTGACATCCAGCTTGTCCCCCGCATCCCGAACCGTGAAAAAATCTGTCAGGGCTGGATACTTTTCACTGCCGTAGAACATCTCCTCATCGATCCCTTTGATCAGGAGAAGTTCCCGGATATCTTCAATTTTGCCGTTATGGGGATAATATGGGAAAGAACGCCCCTGGTAGTAGTCATCTTCAGCACCGCCCGGATGCAGCAGATTGTCCTTATCCACCCAATCCTGAATGGATGCAATGATGTCGTTGGCTTCTTCTTCTGTCTTGTCATACTTCATGAATATCTCCCTCCACACATCCTGACGAACCTTTTGAATTGATAGTTTGGATGTGACCGGGATGCGCGTCACTTTCACCTTTTCTCCACCAATTTCATAGCTGAAAACAGACTGGTTTCTCTGGGCCGGACTCAGATCCTTTCGAGTGGGAAGTTGAAGAATATCGTAAAATGCCCGTTGAACTCCCCCCTCCAGTTCCAGAAAACCGGAAGTACGCGCGTTGACATATGCCTGACTTCTCAGAAACACCCGCGCCCGAAGCGAAAGCATGGCTGACAAAACTGCCATCGCAGCCACAATCCAGACAACCAGCAGCAGGATGGAGCCACGTTCAGAACTTCGGGCGTGCATTTTGGGCGTCCTCCTTCTGGGGTAGGGGGTGGCTCACAATCATGCCATCTCCTTCTTCCCATGTAATTTCAAAACGGATATCACGCATGGTTTTTCCCCTCTCCGTAGTCGGATCCCAGTGATCTTCCCACTGACCGAGGTCATTCCGTTTGGCTGTATCCCGCATCAAATAACCCATCTTCAGTTTTTTCACCTTGTCAGTCAATTCCATTTCCCTGGCTTTTGGAAGGTCGGTGTTGGGCCTGTCCCAGAAAAACGGCGTTTCCTTCATCATCAATTTCCCGTCTTCCACATAGATCTCCGTCAGTACCGGGAAATAGTGAAACAATACTGATTGATAGCTGAGAAACAGGATTCGATCTGATTCTGCTGAAAAGTATTTTCCCGGATCCACACTGGAGTCATATTGAAGGATACTTTCCAATTTGGTGGAAAGCAGAATGTACAAATTCCCCCGGTGAAATGAGCTGTTCATGTGCGCTTCCGCCTTCTTCCAGTTGCTGATGCTGCCACCCAGAAGGCTGAAGAGAACCACTGCGATGATGGCACTCATGGCCACCGCCACCAACAGCTCCACAAGTGTAAACCCCTGTTCAGTTCTGTGTTGTCGGCAATACATAATAGGTCACTTGTTTGTAGATTTCCCGGCCGTCAGGTTTCAACAGCACCCGGGCCGTAATTTCCTTCAGCGTGATGCCTGGGATCAGATTGTAGTCGCCCGCCTCTGGAAAAGTCGGATCATCAAAATTGAACTTGAATTCATACTCATCGTTTTCGTAATGGATTTCATCTTCAGGAGTAGTCGCATACGCACGGACCGCCTCGGTGAAATAATATTTCAGGGTGTCGCCATAGCGGGCGGGGGCCGATGCCCGGCCGACCAGGTACAGGGACTGGGAAAAATGGCGAAGAATGGCCACCGATGCGATTCCCAGAATCGCCACAGCCACCACGACCTCAATAAGACTGAATCCCCGCTGCCTACTCATCATACTTGTCATCCACCTTCCCGTCATAAAGATTCACCGTCAATGTCCTGTCCTTGAACCGGATGCCTGCCTTAAAAAATGAAAAAGGTGCAATCGGCAGTGCATCCACCTTATCTCCATTAATTAACAAAGCCTTAAGTTCTTCTTTGCCTTCAAAAGGGTTCAGCCGCAACTTTCCACAAATTAGTTCGGTTGTTTTGGGATCAATTTCAATCAATCTCGATTTGCCGTCCATTCTTGCCGCCAGCAATGCCCGTTTGACAAACAACACCACCTTCTGTTTGTCCTGAGCATCCTTGAAGGCTCGAATTCCACGGGAAACAGAAGGATAGGCAATCGCACTCATGATGCCAATGATAATCAGCACCACAAGGAGTTCTACCAGCGTAAACCCTTTATTCCCAGGAATTGATGTCCGCGTTGTCGCCTTCTCCGCCTTCCTGGCCGTCGGCTCCGTAACAGATAATGTCATAATCGCGGCCCTCTCCTCCCGGGCATTTGTACACAAAGTCATTTCCCCATGGATCCTTGGGAAGCTTCTTCTTCAGGTACGGGCCCTTCCAGTGGTTGATAGTCTCCGGCTTGTTATTCAACGCCGCCATGCCTTCTTCCGTGGTGGGATACCGGCCTGTGTCCACGTAGAACATATCCAGTGCATCTTCCAGTGACGCCATCTGGTTTTTGGCCGCGGTGATTCTGCTCTCTCCAACCCGGTGAAAAATTTTCGGCGCCACAAAAGCTGCCAGAAGACCAATGATGATGACCACAACCATCAATTCAATCAGTGTAAAACCACGCTGTCTGCGTCTTTCCATTCCTAACCCTCCTTCCAGAAAAACAGAATCTTTCTCATCATTATTATTGCACATCTCTATATCCATCAGAATGGGGCATCGTTCATTGAGAATATTGCCAGCATCATAGAAGCCACAATCAATCCGACGATCACACCCATCACAAGGATCAGAGCCGGTTCAAACAGTGCCAGAAATGACTTGACCGATTTCTTGATGCTTTCCTGATAAATATCCCCCACCTTCACAAACATGGGCCCCAGATTTCCACTCTCCTCCCCCACACGTACCAGATGAACAGCAAGTGGTGGAAACACCCCGGTATTCATCATGGGGCCTGCGACACCATCCCCCTTCTTGGCACCGGAAACTACCGGCACCATTGCTTCGCGAAACACTGTGTTGGATAAGAGTTCCTGAACAATCTTCAATGTCTGAATCAGCGGAACCGCGCTTGTGAGTAAGATTCCAGCGGTGGCTGCCAACCGCCCGGTTTCCCCTTCCGTTACGAGTCGCTTAATCAATGGCAATTTCAACAGGATTCGATCCTTTTTCGCCCGACCCTCCGGTGTAGAAACCCAGTGTCGATAGCCATACACAATAGCGACAATCACAATGAGAATGAGCCATTTGTAGCCCAGAATAAAATCGCTGATACCCATTAGAAATCGGGTCGGTGCCGGTAATTGTTGATTCATGCTGTCAAAAATATCCTTAAACTGGGGAATTACATAAGTCATTAACACCACAATTGTTGCAAGTCCCACAATAAGTAAAAGGGCCGGATAAATCAGGGACGAAATAATGTAACCCCGGAGCTCTTCCTTTTGTCGCAGGTAAGAAAGCAGCTGTTCCATTACCCGGTCAACGACCCCCGCAGCTTCCCCGGCTCTCACCATGCTGATGTACAGTCTCGGGAAAAACTCAGAATGTGTCTCCATGCTGTCCGCAAGGGATTTTCCCGCATTCACGTCTTTGAGCAGCGTCTCTGCCACCGCACGGATTCCTTCTTTTTCAGAAAGCTCTACGAGAAGTGAAAGAGAGCGGTCCAGGGGAAGGCCGGACTTAAGCAGAACCGCGAATTTTTCAGTAAAGACCAGTACATCCGAGGTCTTGACCTTGCGGCCCCTGCGAAACATCGACCGAATATCCAGATTTCTGAACCCCTGGCGGGTCGCTTTACTGGCGTCCTCAACCTCAAAGGGAATCATCCCGCCAGCTTTCAATTTGTTGCGAATATCTTCTGCGGAAACTCCCTCCATCTCGCCGGAATGGATGTCACCGCCCCGGGTTGTTGCCTTGTAAAGAAACCGGGTCATTCTATTCTTCCTGCGTCACCCGGAGCACTTCCTCCGGTGTCGTCATTCCGTCCAGGACCTTCATAAAACCGTCTTCTCTAAGAAAACGCATACCTTTTCGCTTTGCGGCTGCACGCAGCTTCGGATTGTCCGGCCTTCCAAGAACGAGGCTCCGGATTTCATCGTCCACCGGGAGGAATTCAAAAATTCCCTTCCGCCCCACATACCCTGTAAGTCCGCATTCCTTGCAGCCCTCGGTGGAATAGGCAGTGGGAAGCGGTTTACCCGCTTCCACCGGCATCCCGAAATCCTTCAACATCTCTGGCGTCATCTGAACCGGCTTCCTGCAATCCGGGCAGGAAACCCGAACAAGGCGCTGGGCCAGCACACCGACTACGGTGGACGCAATGAGGTAATCCTCCACACCCATGTCCAGAAGGCGGGTAATAGCGCCGCAAGCGTCATTGGTATGGAGCGTGGACAACACAAGATGACCGGTCAGGGAAGCCTGGATTGCGATATCCGCCGTCTCCTTGTCTCGGATTTCACCCACAAGGATAATGTCCGGGTCCTGACGGAGAATGGTCCGAAGTCCCGACGCGAAGGTCAGCCCTACCTGGGGGTTCACGTGAATCTGGTTGACTCCTTCCAACTGGTATTCCACCGGATCTTCCACCGTGATAATTTTCTTGTCCGGGCTGTTGAGACCGTTGAGAACAGCATACAACGTGGTCGTCTTACCGCTCCCGGTGGGACCGGTTACCAGGATAATCCCGTGAGGACGGTGAATCAGTTTCTGGAACTGGCCATAGGTGTCCTTGGGAAAGCCGAGTTTTCCCAGGTCGAACAACTGAATGCTGCCCTTATCCAGAATACGCATCACCACCGATTCTCCATGGAGGGTCGGCACGGTAGAGACTCGAAGGTCGATTTCCTTTCCCAGCACCCTGAGATTGATTCGTCCGTCCTGGGGTACCCGTTTTTCCGCGATGTCCAGTCGTGACATAATCTTGATGCGGGAAATTACTGCAGGGGCAATGTTCCGGGGAGGTGTTTCCACCTCATGCAGAACCCCATCAATCCGGTTACGGATAATCAATGTCTTTTCAAAGGGTTCCACGTGGATATCACTGGCTTTCATCTCCACAGCCCGGGAAATCATCTGGTTAACCAGACGGATCACCGGCGCTTCAGAAGCCAGGTCCTTTAACTGCTCGATGTTGTCTTCATCAATTTCGCCGAACATATCATCCATGCCGGCAACGACCGCATCCCCGTTGTCTCCCTCGTACACCCGGGATAAGGCGTCCATAATCTCCGCCTCAATACCAAGAATGGGACGTACCTGGTAATGGGTCAGGGTTTCCAGTGCTTCCACTGACTCAAAATCGAAGGGATCATCCATCAGAACCGTCAACTGCCCCTTGTCTTCTTCCAGTGGAATCATCCGATGGCCCTTCAGGAATGCCAACGAGATATCCTCTCTTTTTTCAATCTCTTCAGGAACCTGCTCACCGATAAGAGCCGGTATGTCTGTCTGGGTCACCAGTGCGTTCACCAGATCCTTTTCCGTAATGTAGCCCAGGGACAATAGTATCTTCCCCAGTTTTTGGCCGTTCTCCTTCTGAAGACGCAACGACCGCTCCACATCCCGTTCATCCACCTTGTTCATTTCAACCAGAATTTCGCCCAGTTTCTTCATTTCACCTACCCTGACGACTCGCCGGTCGTGAAAGTTTGTTCACTCGTCTATCTTATCAGGAAACAGGG
>CAZRHT010000081.1:0-9069 GCA_964599895.1 uncultured Holophagae bacterium | reverse complement strand
TCTCATCTGGCATGTTCCTCGGAGACACCAGCCTTCAATTCGGATACACACTGATCGGCGGCGCTTACACGTTGACGCGCGGAACTAGCGATGGGCGATAACGAGATCGGAATTCATGCCGGTGTCTTTGTGGACAATTTCGGTGAATCCGGCGGCCGTCAGCCAGTTCTTGATCTCATCGATGGTAAAGGTGTCGCCGTTTTCGGTGTGCACCAGCATGTTAATGGCAAATGTAATTGCCCACGGGGGAGCGGTCCGCTCAGCGTTGGGCATGAAGTCATGAACCACCAGCTGGCCACCGGGGTTCAATGCATTGAATGCCCGCCGGAACATGCCCTGTACCTCTTCGGGTCCGTTGGAATGGATGACGTTGGACATGAACACGACGTCCAGTTCCGTTCCGTAGTCGTTAATCAGAAAGTCGCCTTCCACATAGCCGATACGATCACTCACATCCGACTGCGTCACATACTTCTTTGTGAGCGGCAGAATATGGGGTAGATCAAATACATCGACGTGGAGGTTGGGATACCGCCGGGCCACTTCCACCGCAAATGCACCGGAACCACCGCCCAGGTCCACTGCCTTTTTCGCATGGTTCAAATCCAGTAGGCTGAACACCGCAGGGGCCCGTTTGGAACCAAATTGCTGCATGGCGGCAATGAAATGTTCCGCCCAGTTTTCATCGCCGGGCCGGGCGTCGGGCAACTCTCGGGCTGGTTTGCCGGTACGAATCACGTCTGTGAGCCGGGTCCAGTTATCCCACATGTTGTTGAGGTGTCCCAAACTCATCCAGTATTCCGGTTTGCCCGGAACCAGATGCTGGGATGCGGCCGGACCGTTCTTGAATTTTCCATCTCTCTTTTCAATCACACCCAGGACCACCAGTGCGTTCAGAAGCCGGTCGGTGTGGCGTGGTGAGGTGTTCATTGCAGCTGCCACGTCAGCGGATGACGTGGGGTTTTCCAGATGAGCAAATATGCTCAACTCAAAAGCAGTCAGTAAAATACGGTTGGACTGCCAACCGCGGATCATTCCTTCCAGTTGTTCAGGGGAAAGTGTCTGTTGATGGTTGCTCATGTTTCCTCCTTCGCTCAATTTGTCTTATTCAGGATACGGCGAATATATTTCAAAATCAACAGGAAGGATGATTCATAGCAGAAAACGCATTCGGGCTAGTCTGGAGATAAAATTCCGGGAAATTGTATAGAGGAAGGATCTGGTACTCCATCTGTTGCTTGACGGCAGTACAGGCAAGTGCTAAAACGAAAACAAGCAAATCACAATTTCCGGAGGTGTCGTCATGAAACGAACCTGCCTTATTTCCATTTTTCTGACGGTAGGATGCGTCCTGGCCGTGTTTGCCTATGCTTACCACATACTTCCATTGGAGCTTGCAAAGGTGACTCAATTGCAGCCGTTGTCGCAGTCGGCAATTGTTCGCATGTCGTTGATTCTGGCTCTACCAACCGGACTGATTGGCGCGTGGGGTCTGGGTCTACTGTATCCGTTCGTGGAAGCAATTCGGGCGAAGGGTCGGCTCAAGAAAAGCACAATGGCCGGCATGTGGAGAGATGGTGAGTCCATCGCTGTAGCCGGAGTAGTGGTGCCCGAGGCCCCCCTTCTGAAAGCTCCCATCAGTGGAACAGAATGCGTGGCCTATTCATATGATATTCATCACTTCTCCGAAGTTGGCAAGAACAGCAAACGTCGGATAAGCGATTTTTCGGGGTTTGGTTGTACACCATTTGTCATTCACACTCAGACGGGTCCTGTGAAATTGAAGGGATGTGTTCATCTCGATTTCAAGGAAGAAATACTCACAGAGGACTCGAATTATAAGAACGCCGAATCCTATGTGTTGACAACACAGTTTACCCAGGTCAAGGGACTGGGTCCGCTGAAAGACATGTTTTCGAATATGAGGGATTTTCTGACGGATGAAGACGGGGTGATTCAAAAAAACTGGGGGCGGATCGGTCCCTGTGGCAGTATGCGGGACGAAAATCTTGCTGAACAACAAGTGAAGCCCGGTGACGAAATCTGCGCGTTTGGCATATTTTCTTCAACGAGAAGGGCTCTGGTGTCAGATTCCGAAGTGGCAGGTCTTCTTCCTGTCCGATTGATCAAAGGTGAGATATCAACGGTCAATTCAGTTTTAACCCGCCGTGCCATCGGCTATTTTCTGGGTGCGGGTTTTGTTCTTGCCTTCAGCGTTGCATGTTTCTGGTTAATTCTGCATGTGATTAAGTCGTATTGATTGGGGCTGGAGGTTTCCCTCCCACTATTACAGACTTGTTGAAGACGACTGGTTCAACTCTTAATCGCATTTCTTAGTCATTGAAAGAAAAAAATTTCCCTTTTATCATGAGAACTTGAAACAAATTCTTCAGTCCAAAGTATTTATACTCAAACGGATAACCGATTCGGGAAATTTAACTAGGAGGAGAGATGAGTAGACTCACGTTGATGGGACTGTTCATGTTGATGGTTGGGTGTTCCGGTGGTGGTGATCAGACAGCACAAGTAACGGACCCGCCTGTTGCGAGTGGCTATACGTACCAGGTCCCGGAGCAGATTGACGACGGTATTGAAGTTGGAGATATTCACAATGCCGGTATTGATCTGGATAAAATTGCATCTCTGATCAATAACAGAAGTGAATATCTGCACGGCATTTTGATTTTCCGCTATGACAAGCTTGTTTTGGAGGAGTATTTTGCCGGTGATCAAATGAAAATGACTTCCCCGATTACGTGGGAAACCCAACGGGTCCAGTTTACCCGAAGCATGCCCCATTACTTGGCATCGGTGACCAAAAGTTTCATATCTGCTTTGATTGGGATGTGTGTTGACAGGGGAATGATCGCGAATACAAACGTGAAAATTTCAGATTTCTATCCTGAATATTCTCAACTATTTGATGCGGATGAACGGAAAAAGAACATTACCCTTGAAAATGTCCTCAGCATGAAAGCAGGGTTTGCATGGGCTGGCGCCACCACAACGACGGCGATGATTGCCGGAGACAAACCGTGGGCAGAGTACGTGTTAAGCCAGCCTCTGGAACATGATCCCGGTACTTTTTACAACTATAATGATGGTTTGTCTGTGTTGCTGGGGGATATTGTGACCCGGGCATCGGGACAGCGCTCAGACCTGTTTGCACAGGAACAATTGTTCAACAAAATTGGCATTCAGCAACCGTTCTGGGATATCAGCCAATGGGGTGAGGTCGGCGGCGGCTGGGGATTGTGGATGATTCCAAGGGACATGGTGAAATTTGGAAACCTCTATTTGCATGAAGGCTGGCACGATGGCAACTATATTGTTTCACCTGAATGGGTGGCATATTCATGGACGCGAACGTCTGAAGTCAGTGGCATGTTTTACTGCCACCACTGGTGGAGCAGAGACTACACAAAGGGGACTAAGACGCACCCGGCACTCATTGCGGCAGGTGCAGGTGGCCAGTACATTTTTGTTGTGCCGACGCTGGATCTCGTTGTTGTATTCACTGGCGGCGATTACGACTACAGCGCTGTTTCGCCACTGGACCTGATGCAAAGCCATATTGTCCCCGCGTGTATTGAATAACACGTAGGCGGCGATTAAAAAACACGATGTAATAATGTTTATAGGAAAGGGACTGGGTCCGAACCGACTCTGGAAAATGCAGGGCCTTTTCCATAATGACAATTCGTCCCACTGGAACTCATCTGCAATTTTCACATCACCCATGACAGCACCGAGGGTGCGACGTCACCCATCACTTATCTACACGATTTGACGGCTTTCTTACATGTGGGCGACATTTTGTTGACCGGATCGGGTCAGAATAGGCACTATGAAAAGTAAGAGTAATATTAAGACAACAAGGAGACACGAAAAAATGTATATGCAGAAACATGAAACAACACTGGAACAGCTGGCAGCGGCCCTGACCGTTGAATCCATGACCGAAACAGCAAGCAATACACCGGATATTTGCCGGGAAGAGTTGATTTTACTGAATAAGTCCACCCGGGTTTCCCGGATTACGCTGTTGCCCGGCAGACAATTGCCGTGGCGCAAACTGGACGATGAAGTTGTTCAATGGATTGTTGCTGCCGGTACGGCACGAGTCCAGATTGCCCGGTGCGAACGGACGGCAACAGCAGGCGACCACATCCTGATTCCACCCATGGCCTCACATGCTGTGGAAGCCATTGGAGACGCTCCATTTGTGATGACCGAAGTCAGACAGTGGTAGATTGGCCAAGGCCCAAACGTGTGAGCGTGAACATGCGAGTGAGCATGTAGAGAGAGTAAGAGTCAGAGTAGGAGGCAGAAAACTCGGGGTGTTGGTCATTCCCTGTCTTTCTCAACCATCCACTATTCACGGCTGCAAAGCCGCCAAACCCATCACAGTACCGAAGGTGCGACATCACTCATCGCGGCTGATTGCCAGGCTCGGACTTTTATAGATCCAGATTGTTCTGCTGGTTGCCCTGAGCGTCTGTCTTGATGAAGATGATTTTCACTGTGTTGGCGGTATCGGTAGAGAGTGTCGCCGAAATAAGGAATCCACCATCCGAACAGGGATGGATGGCAACCGGATAAGGAGTTCCATCCGCGTCGTCGCCGGACAGTTCATAATAGGTCCGCTTCCAGATTTCAGTTCCGTCCAGATCAAGTTTGTGCATGACAGTCTTGTTTGTAGATGTTTCAAAGTCATGCTCCCGGGTCGCATAAAGAAGTTTCTGATCTGTACTCAGGGAAATAGTTCCTGCCCCTGAATTGGCGTTTGAAAAGATTGTATCGATGGGATCACCTTGATTATCCAGGTATTGAATTTTGAGAGTAGTTCCGGGAGAGTTTCCCCAGGTGGAGTATTCGACAATAATTGAGTCATCCTGTAACGTCGTCATATTTTTAGAAGATGCTCCTTCACTCCACGAAGAGGCTGCCACGTAATCTGCCCTGGACCAGATCAACTCTCCAGCGGTAGTGACCTTGTAAATAGCATATCCAATATTGGACGGATCGGTTTCCGGTGCATTAAGTTTCTGAATATTCTGTTCAACGACAAGGTTGCCGTCCACGTCTCTGCGAATTGTGGTAATTCCACCGGGAGAAATGTATTCGTTTCCAGTCAAGCCGGAGTCCAATTCGTTTGCGTACTGTTTTTCCCAGAGGATGTTGCCATCAAAATCTGTCTTGGCCAGAACCGGTGTACCATCCGATTTCCGGTAGGCAAACACCACGCCATCATCGCATGTGGCCAGTGCGTCACCCATGATCACATCAGGATGTACAGTTTCTTTCAACTTTTCGCCGGCAGAGGAAAAGACGGTTAGGCTTCCGCTGTAGGATGGGAGCATTCCGGTTTGATTTAGGGTCAGCAGATTACCGTCCGGATCCTGTGTCAAGCCGGTTATGTAGGATCCATCAATACTGATGGTTTTGATTGTTCCGGTGTCCTTGGCAATGTTCACAATTGTGCTTTTCAGTGGGCTATCTGTGGACACAACGGTGATGTAGGCGTTTTCAGTTTCGATTATATTCTGTGTGACGCTCAGAGGTGGGAAGTAGTAGCCGTCTGCTGACGGTCCGGCAGAAAGTTCCGTGGACCATGCGGATGTTGTGGCGCCCGTCCCGGAGCCCGAACCCGTGTTGTCACCCGGTTGCGTACCTGTTGCACTGCCTCCGGACGAGCAGGAGATTTGCACTATGCTGATCAGAATAATAGACACAAACACGAACAGTAGTTTTCTCATGTTACCTCCAAATGTTTGACCCAAACAGAAAAAATTTACCACATTTCAACAGAAGGCTATAAGAAAAAATCCGACAAAAAAATCTTTCTGTGAGGAATGTATTCTGTATGACAGAAACCTCCGGTGAGTGGATGGAGACGTAGTGAGAGTCAGCAAAAAAAGGGCCGCGATTGCGGCACTTTTCTTTGTCTCAAGTTTTTCTTTCAGAACAGCGAACACTTTTTCTACTTAAATGTCCGGATTACTAGTCTGATTCCCGTTGGCATCTGTCTTGATGAAGATGACTCTTATCAGATTGGCACTGCCTGTGGACACTGTTGCTGGGATCAGGAATCCACCGTCTGAACAGAGATAGACGTCAATTGGATAAGGCCTGTCAGTTAAGTCATCGTAATAGGACTGGTTCCAGATCTCTGTTCCATCCAGGTCGAATTTGTACATGATAGTTTTGTCAGCATTCCCCCCGTAATCGGGTGCGCGGCAGACATAGATGACTTTCTGGTCCGCACTCAGACACATGCTGCCTGCTCCCGAACGGTCAAATGCATGCAGCTGGCGAATGGAATCGCCCTTGTTGTCGAGATAGTCAAGAATGTACATGGAGCCGCCTGGCTCAGAGTATCCCAGGTGCCATTCAACCACAATGGTGCCGTCCCGCAAAACCACCATGTCTACTGCATGAGCACTGTCCTGCCAGTCACTTATTCCCTCGTAGTGTGCTTTGCTCCAGACCAGGTCCCCCGCAGGGGTAACCATGTATACGGCATATCCGACATCCTTCTGTTCCGGTTCAGATGAACCATATTTTTGAATGCTCTGTGCAACGATGAGGTTCCCGTCCACATCTTTCCGAATGGCACAGATACTCCAGGGAGTAATATATTCTGTTCCAGTGAGACTGGAGTCCAGTTCGTTTGCGTACTGTTTTTCCCACACGATGTTGCCGTCAAAATCTGTCTTGGCGAGAACTGGTGTGTTATCCGATTTCCAGTATGTAAACACTACTCCATCATCGCAAGTGGCAAATGCATTGCTCATCTTCACATCAGGATGCACCACTTCTTTCAATTTTCCCCCCGCTGAGGAAAAGACTGTAATGTTACCTGTATAAGGCTGTGTCAGACCTGTTTGATTGAAGGTCAGCAGATTGCCGTCCGGGTCCTCTGTCATCCCGGTTACATAGTATCCATCGATACTGATAGTGCTGGTCTTGCCGGTGCCCTTTTCGATGGTCAGCATTGTGCTTTTCAGTGGGTCATATGTGGAGATTATAATGGCATAGTAACTGTCGGTTTCGATTAGATTACGTGTAACGCTGAGAGCTGGGAAACGCCAGTCAGGTGAAGGCGCAGCAGGCAAATCCGTGTACCAGGTGGGACCAGTATAGCCTGTGTTGCCTGTCCCGGGATTATCGCTCGGCGACGGGCCTGTGTTTACATTATTCCCGGATGAGCAGGAAAATTGTGCCATAATCAGTACGATAGAAACTGCGAACACTAAAAATAGTTTTCTCATACGCCCTCCAGCAATTAACGATACTAGATAGTTTACCATATTTCAATGGATAAAGTACAAAAATAGAACGGTAAGCTATATTTTGCGGAATATTTGGAGGTGAAAATTGTGCGCCTCATGCAGGTCGAAAGAACGAGATGTAGAGCACCAAAAAAGGGCCGCGATTGCGGCCCTTTCTTCTTCACTTGCACACGCACGTACGCTTGTTTTGAGCGTTTTGTGCTCTATTCCATCATCGGAATCTTGCAGCCTTTCTTCCTGGCCACATCAATGGCTTCGTCATAACCGGCATCGACATGGCGAAAGACGCCTGTCAGCGGATCATTGGTAAGCACCCGCTTCAGCCGTGCTGCGGCTTCGTCGGTGCCATCTGCCACAATGACCTGTCCCGCGTGGAGCGAGTAGCCGATGCCCACTCCGCCGCCATGGTGGTAGCTCACCCAGGTGGCACCGGAAACGGCGTTCAGCAGGGCGTTGAGTACCGGCCAGTCGGCAATGGCGTCGGAGCCGTCTTTCATGGCTTCGGTCTCCCGATTGGGGGATGCAACGGAACCGCAATCGAGGTGGTCCCGGCCAATGACGATGGGTGCTTTGATCTTGCCGCTTTTTACCAGTTCGTTGAACAGGAGTCCGGCCTTGTCCCGTTCTCCGTAGCCGAGCCAGCAGATCCGGGAGGGGAGGCCCTGAAATTTCACTTTTTTCTGTGCCATGTCCAGCCAGCGGTGCAGCGCTTTATTTTCCGGGAAGAGCTTTTTGAGTTCCCGGTCGGTGGTGTAGATGTCTTCCGGGTCGCCGGAGAGTGCTACCCAACGGAACGGGCCTTTCCCTTCGCAAAACAGGGGCCGGATGTAGGCGGGGACGAAGCCCGGGAAGGCGAAGGCATTCTCCAGCCCGGAGGCCAGTGCCTGACCTCTGAGGTTGTTGCCGTAGTCAAAGACGACGGCACCTTTTTCCTGGAACTTGACCATGGCGTCGCAGTGTTTGACCATGGATGCAAATGACATTTTCTTGTATGTTTCAGGATCGCTTTTACGAAGTTGCAATGCGTCTTCGAAGGGGATGCCCGCAGGAACGTAACCATTGAGTTCATCGTGGGCAGATGTCTGGTCAGTGACGACATCGGGGATGATGCCCCGGCGAAGGAGTTCCGGGTAGATATCGGCGGCGTTGCCGAGAAGGCCCACGGAAAGCGCCCGTTTTTCTTCTCTGGCTTTCAGCACTTTCTCCAGAGCACGGTCAAGATCTGTTTCCATTTCGTCGAGATATGCTGTCTCCAGACGTCTTTGAATCCGGTGAGGGTCCACTTCCACCACAAGTGTGGCTCCTCCGTTGAAAGTGACAGCCAGAGGCTGGGCGCCACCCATGCCGCCGAGTCCGGCAGTGAGGGTGAATGTGCCGGACAGATCACTACCAAAGTTCTGACGGGCCAGTTCCGCAAGGGTTTCGTAAGTACCCTGGAGAATACCCTGGGTACCGATGTAAATCCAGCTCCCTGCTGTCATCTGACCATACATGATGAGACCTTTCTTCTCCAGTTCATTGAAATAGTCCCAGTTGGCCCAGTGTCCCACAAGGTTGGAGTTGGCGATTAGGACACGGGGGGCATCTTCGTGTGTTTTTGCTACACCAACGGGTTTACCCGACTGAACCAGCAGGGTTTCGTCCGGTTCCAGGTTTTTCAGCGCTTTCAAAATTGCGTCAAAGCAATCCCAGTTCCGGGCAGCCCGGCCGGTGCCGCCGTAGACGATAAGTTCATCGGGATTTTCTGCGTTGTCCGGGTCGAGGTTATGCTGAA
>CAZRHT010000080.1:0-9223 GCA_964599895.1 uncultured Holophagae bacterium | reverse complement strand
ATTCACTGAGACGTTTTCCAGTGACACCGTTATTTTCCGTTTCTCAATGTTTTGATACAGCAGGTTTACCCCATATGTTCTGGCAATCAGGCGCAGAAAATCAGCGAGATCTGTACCTTTTACATTGAAACTATGTGTGGATGTTACTTTGAACAAAGACTCATTTGTCCCTGCCCTTATCTGACCCCCATACAGAAACAGGGTCAACAATATCGCGCTACAGATAACCTTCTTTGACCACTTCATCAATTGTTGTTTCTCCTTTCCTGATTTTTTCATTCAGCAATGAACCGATTGACTGAAAACCGCCCGCATCCAGGCGAGCACGCATTTCGTGTTCCGGTACATTATCTTTGATCATGGTCCGAAGAGCGTCGTCGACCTTCAGAAACTCAAAAACGCCCGCACGTCCCTTATACCCAGTATAGTTGCAATACTTGCAGCCCTTGCCATAATAACGATGAGAAATTTCCGTGCCTGATGGCATGCCAGTCTTGTCGGACTGTTCGGTTTTGCAATGGGAGCAAATTTTTCTGACCAGCCGCTGTGCAATTACAAGATTCAGGCAGGAAGAGACCATGAAGGGCTCAACTCCGAGATCCAGCAACCTCGTCAAAGCACCGATTGAGGAGTTTGTATGGAGAGTTGAAAGTACCAGGTGTCCGGTGATGGATGCTCTGACTGCAATCTCCAACGTGTCGTGATCCCGGATTTCACCAATCATGATTTTGTCCGGGTCCTGGCGGAGGATGTTTCTCAATGCTTCAGGAAATCCATAGTCAACTTTCGCATTTACCTGGGATTGATTTACACCCGGCAAATCATATTCAATGGGATCCTCTACCGTTACAATGTTAACCTCATCCGACATCAGGAAATTCAATGCAGCATATAAGGTGGTGGTCTTTCCGCTACCGGTGGGGCCGGTCACCAGGATAAGTCCATTTGGCTTTTTCAGCTCCTTTTTGAGGATTGTCAACCCGTCGACGGGAATTCCCAGTTGTTCCAGGTCCAGTTTGATCATGCCCTTGTCCAGAACGCGAATAACAATTTTCTCTCCGAAACTGGCCGGCATTGTTGATACCCGGAAGTCGTATGGTTTTCCTTCAATTGTTTTCCGGATCCGTCCATCCTGTGGCCGTCGGGTCTCGGTTATGTCCATGGAGGCCATAATCTTCAACCGGGATGTCAATGCCGCTTTCTGGTACGATTCAAGTTTCATAATCGGCTCCAGAACACCATCTATCCGGTACCTTACCTTCAGGCTGTCTTCCGCAGGTTCAAAATGGAGGTCCGACGCCTTTTGCCGAACCGCATTTTCAATCAGTTCGTCAATCAACAATACCAGGTAATCTTTGTCCTCATCCGGGGCTTGAACCAGTTGATCATCGAAACCGCCGGAATCCCGATAATTCAGCAAGCGCACACCAAAGAGGAGACCAATTTCCTCCCGGATTTCCCGGGGAATTCCGTCCAGGTGCCCAACAAATTCGTTTTCAGAATAATCCCCCTGGCTCAAGTCGAACGTCGATTGCATTCTCTTTTGTAAATGCCTATACCATTCAGTTCTTGTATACAAATGAGCTTCCTGATTCTGTGATCCTGTAGACGCGGAGGTCCTTGACCTGAGGAACTGCTTCTGCGGTAAACCCGTTCTCGTCGGCTTTCAGAACATTCAGTAGATACCGGGCCTTCCCGTTTTCGTCATTGGTTACCAGCTTTTCCTGCTCAAATCCAATTTTTTCCAGGGATTTGGTATATGTTTTGTGTTCCAGATAGTAGACAGATTCCAGTTTCTGAATTTGTGACAACATGAGTTTTGCTTCGGTTTCCATTGCCCTGTCAGCAGTTTTCCCAAACCGGGGAATTGCCAGAGACGCAAGGATACCGATTATGATAATGACCACCAGCAGTTCGACCAGTGTGAATCCCTTTTCTCTCAAAAACCCCTCCTTATATAACGTTTACAATGTTAAACATAGGCAGATAGAGGGCGATCAGGATGAGCCCCACGATCATTGATATCAAGACCAGAAACAACGGTTCGATGATCATGTTAAATACCACTATGTTTTTTTCAAAATGAGCCTGAAAATAATGGCTGAGCAGTGCAAATGAGTCTTTCAGGTTTCCGGCGTTCTCACCTGATTTGATAATGGAAAGTTCCGAGTTTCCAAAGAAATCTGCTTCCTGCAGAGCGTAGTGGAAGCTCTCACCTCTCATTACTGACTCGACAATTTTCGAGAGCTTTTCACCAAATACGGTATTTTCAAAAGATTGTCGCAGTAGCTCAAGGGCAGCCACCAGTTCCACCCCTGCCGCGGTCAGGATGTGGAGGGTTGAAAAACATTTAAATCCTGTCAAATTACGTTTGATGCGTCCCAATAATGGCAGTCTTAACCGCAACCTGTCGAACATGAATCTGACAGAAGCTTGCGCTCTCAAGTACCAGAATAGAATTACCAGCAGTAAGATGCCACCCATAACAGCAATCAGGTGGTGGTTCAGAAATGTTGTAACCGAAATCAGGCTTCGGGTCAGCAATGGCAGTTCCGAATTACCATACTTCAAATATAAGGCTGCAAAAACAGGGATTATATATTTCGTAAGAATGATGATTGCGATGCCGGAAACTACTGATACAATGGCCGGATAAATCATAGCCGAAATGACCTTGCTTCTGATGGAATCCATTGTTTTCAAGTAGTAGATTGCCGCCTCAAGCGCTTTGTCCAGGGTTCCGGTCTTTTCTCCGGCGTGTACCAGAGAAACAACAAATGGATCTGTGATCAACCCACCCTCTCTGGCAGCTTTCCAGAACGATTTACCTGCCTTCAACTCTCCCAGAATCCCGGAGAGCTGTCTGTTACCGGTTTTTGACATGCCCTGTTGTCCTTCAAGGATTCCCAGTGCTTCCACCAGGTCCGTTCCGGCGTGGATAAGGAGGTATAAACCTTCCAGCAAAGCCAGTAGTTCCTTTGATTTCTGCATCAGGCGGGTTGCCGGTTCGAGTTTTGTAGCCATGATCTTTCGGTTTCTCAGCTTCATGCTCGCATCGACTTTGTCTGAAGCGCGAATGCTGCCGCTTCTGGACTTGCCGGTGCGGGAATCAAACCCGTCATATCTGAACTGAGGGCCGAAAAACGAAACCAGTTGCTTTCTCATCAGGGTCCACTCACCTCAAGATTCATTGATTTGACGCTATATGCCCCTTCACTGTCAATTACAGTCAATACGATGTTAATCAAATCCCCAACTTCGGCCCCGGAAATATGCAATTTCTTTGAAAAATCATTTCCTGTATTCACCAGCGAAACCGTCAGGGGCTGGATACCGCCAGTTGTTTCGATCGGTGTAGCACTGAAGGTGAACGTAAGCCCCAGTAAAGAAGTGTGATCATCTGTGGTGGAAGATGCGTCCAGCAGGACTTCGGCAGTGGACACCGTAACAGTGGATGGCGATGCTACAAGAATAATCTGTGGCGGATTGTTCTGCTGCTCACTAATCACAATACTTTTCTGTTGTGTCCCCTTTCCGCCATCATTATCCGTAACAGTAAGGAGCGCAATATAGCTTCCAGCATCCTGATAGGTATGTGTTGCGATCTGACTGTTCCCTTGGGAACCGTCACCAAAATCCCAGGCATAATTGTTGATTGTTCCATCACTGTCTGCTGACTCGGACCCATTAAACTGTATTATCTGGCCTGCTTTGGGAGATTGGGGCGTAATGTAAAAAGATGCAGTCGGCACCTGATTATCAGAAATGTTCAACGAAGCAGAAGTGATTCCGATGCCGCCCTGATTGTCCTGCACCTTCAATTGGACCAGATAATCTCCCGATTGACTGAATACATGGGTCGGATTTTCCATATGACTGGAGCCTCCATCTGCAAAATTCCATGTGTAGTCAGCAATGGAGCCGTCTTCATCATGCGATTCGTCCCCATAAAATTGAACAGTTTCTCCCTGACGCGGACTGGTCGGAGAATATTTTATCTGAGGGATGGGTGCCTTGTTTCCTTCAATCTGGAGTTCTTTGGTAAGTGCAACCCGGTTTCCGGCATTGTCTGTAACCCGCAACGTGACGCTTGCTGACCCGGATGAATTGAATACCCAGGTGGTTTGAACGCCCTGTCGCACAAATCCGGCTCCGAAATTCCACTCGTAATTCACAATTGACCCATCTGCATCGGCACTCAGTGAAGCATCAAGGACAGTTGCTGTTCCCACACGGACCGGATTCGGAGTGTAAGAAAAATCAGGGACAGGGAGTTCGCCACTAGTCACATTCACTGTTTTCTCAGCATAGCTTGTGGTGCCAGCATTGTCTTCCACCGTGAGCGACACCAGATAGTTGCCGGGCGCTGTATAGGTATGAACCGGGTTAATGTCAGAACTGCCTGTACCATCACCAAAGTTCCAACTCTGAAACTCAATTTGGCCATCCGGATCCGTCGACTTGTTGATGAAACTGATTTGATCGGAAATGCTTGGGCTACTCGGAGAAACTGAGAAATCTGCAACCGGTGCCTGGTTTGCGCGTACCTGAATAGACAGTTCGGCGCTTTGATCCACACAGGATATGGTTACCGTAATTGCTGTTGTGTCATTCAGTGACTGATTGACAACCAGAGTGTCCTCTGCCGATCCCTGAGCATTTGTTGTTACCGGAAATCCATTGGAACCAAGCGTACCCAAATCCGTCGCGAAGAAAACACTCTTGTCCTTCAGTGTCTGGCCCGTACTGTTATACACATATGCCGTAAGCTTTACGATATCTCCTTTTTCGCTTACAGTCGAAGGGCTGGAAATGGCCACAATTGAAGCAGGCGCATTGTCAGATTCTACGACCGTAATTGTTGAGGAGACACTGCCATCCGCGCCCACACTTCCTGACGATGCTGAGATGACAACGTCACCTACAAAGCTGTCTGTAAAAAAGGTGGTCTCGCCATGCCCGTCGATAAGCTGCAATTCAGGATCAAGAAAATACCCGGCTGTTGATTTCAGAAGAACCCGAGTGTTATCCAACACAGGCATTCCATCTGCCTTCAGCATTGTAACTGAAACTTTTGCCTGATCTCCGTCAGCATGCAATTGTTGGCTTCCAATTGAAAGAATTAATGTTTCATCTCCATATGGAACCGGCTGGCCTGAAGCGCATGACATTGATACAATCAACAAAGCCATAAGTGCTATCAATGTGATCCAAGAAACTCTCATGTGATATCTCCCAAATAGATTGAGGCGTTCTAAGAGAAACCATCCCCCTCAGCAAAATTTATACTTCGTGCTGGAGTATAGAACATTTTCTGGTGTTATTCCAGTCGTTGCCCAATTATTAGAAACGTTCCCAAAAACGCTTCTATACTTCGCTTGCATTTTCCACAATTTATTCATTTCAAATTACAGTCTGATTTTTTTTATCATCGGTGTTTTCATGGCTTTTTCAACAGCGGCCTGTCCCCCATCTCTCCCAATTGTGGATTGAAGTGGGATTCACCAGTCAAGAATTATCTGGTATTGTGTTGCCGGAGTTATTCTATACAGAAATTTTCGGGATGCTCGCTTCCGCACGAAACCTTCTTTCAGAAATCAAGTAGTGCACTTTGAAATGGAATTCACCTCTTTGTATATCCCCACTCGCCTCCACCCCTGAATTTTTGCTGCTGAAGTTGAGCATATAGTTTCCAAGAGAATCTGGAAAATTCCGCCTTGCTGATTGCATCCATTCAATACACGTGATAAATTACAATTTGCTGTTTCGAGAAAGTTGATAATACCTAAAATGTAGACACAAATAGGGTGAGGGGGAGGACCGGATGAGGAAAATAACTCAATTTTCGACTAAGCTGTTTTTCATCGTCTTTTCTTTATTCCTTATTGCCTTCGCCCTCTTCTTTTTTTCAGGACGAGATTCCAGCAATGGAGCACAACTCCGGGAAACAACTGTGAATAACGCGAAACAGTCCACAGTACTGATAAAAGTCAATTCTCACACTGAAAAAAGCAGTGGATCTGGTTTTGTTTTCAGGAAAGTTGACGATACCGTTTACATTGCCACAAATACTCATGTAATTGAAGGTGCAACTTCAGGGGGCGAGCCTATCAACGTCCCAATTAATGTTGTTCTGAACAGTGGCTCCCGGAATGAGCAAACTGTTTCCGCAGAAATCGCTGGAATAGATCGGGATAATGACATAGCCATTTTAGCCATTATTGCACCAAACCAGAAATCAGTTCTTCATCTGGAAAATGTCCCATCCGTAACGGATACAATGGAAGTTTTTGTATTAGGGTTTCCCTTCGGAACTTCGCTGTCTGCTTCAAGCCATAATCCTTCGGTGACGGTGTCCAAGGGGGCAGTTTCAAGTATTCGGAAAGATGACGAGGGCATTGTAAAGGTCATTCAGATTGACGCCTCGGTAAATCCAGGAAATTCCGGCGGACCAGTCATTGACCGCCAGGGAAATCTCCTTGGAATCGCTTTTGCCAAGGTCAGAAAATCTCAAATTGGTTTTGTTGTTCCGATTCAAAGATTAGTTGAACTGTCCAACGGGATAATTAAGCGTGTAAACATTGTCAATGTTGAAGCCCAGGGAAACGATATGAATATCCATATCAAATATGAAGTTCTGGACCCATTCCACAGAATTCAGTCCGTCAAGGTTGCATATGCCTCCGCTGATTACAAAAGTTCAAACATTGCAAAACCCTTGCAAAAAGGCTATTGGGCGCCGCTCAGGGAAGAAAAGAAAATGAAAACAGCCATTGGGCATTGGGTCGGAAAGAATGGGCATGCAACTCTTATCGTACCCAAACCACCCAGAAAAGCCTTTAGTTGGGTCATACAACCTGAATTTACAACAATTGATGGGGCTACCCATGCTATGAGAGCAGTCCTGCGAATGAACCCCCAGAATGCCCCGATACGGCTTTCCTCTGGCCGTACCAAGAAATTGGAGGATTCTCATGAACAATCTCCACCTCCAATTGTAAGAGGAGAGAACAGAAATTGGCTTGGTGATCCTACGCGCCCATACGGAAAAGAGTCACAAGATAGAGAATATTCAGATTTGGATCTCTCGGAAATGAACGTACAGCATTTCACGATTCTGGATGCCACGATTTCCCTTATTCCAATAGCAAGCTTGGTCAATAATATGGTCTGGTCAAGCGATGGGAAATGGCTGATTGCTGCTTCAAAAACAGGGGGGATTTATAAAATCCCTGTTTCTCTAACATCATCGGAAGAGATCGTAAATAGAAAATTTGGTAACAATATCAGCTGTTTCGGAAAAAGTCGTTCCGGTTTGATTGTTCTGGATGACAAGATGCAGGAAATTAGCCTGATTCGAGAAGGTGACTTGAAGAAGATCGCAACCATTCCTGTTGGAAGCTGCAAAATGCTTGCGACTTCTCTGCAAAGCGATAAAGCATTTGTTTCTAATGGCCAACAGGAGTTGAAACTGGTTAACCTCAAAACCAAAACGATTGAACAAACGTTTTATGCCCGAAGTATATGGCGGGAACAGCAACAACAGGTCAGAAAATTTAATAATAATTTGGGCATACTGACGGAATGGACGTCAATCAGCATGACTCCAGATGGTAAATATCTTTTCTGTGGAAATTTCGGTTGCCTGCATCGCTTCAGAATAAAAGGGAACAAGCTTGTTTATGAAGAAATAAGCGGACGGATTGCTTCTTCCGGTGGCCGCATAGAAAACAGTCCGGACTCAAAGTATGTTGCAATAGCCACTGGTACAGGAACCACCCCAATATGCGGATTTCCCTGTGATATCAATGGGATTTATGTTTTTAAGACTCCTAACTTACAAGCCCCTGTTATGATGGTTGTTTCAGGTCCTTATCCCAACGTACTTGCTTTTGATGTGCCACATAATCGGCTCTATTCAAGTAATATCGAGAAAACGCTGCTTCGCTTTGACAGCAAAGGTAACGTAACCCGTGAGTACCAGCTGGACAAAAGGGGAAATGAAGCAAAACAGATCCTGCTACATCCCCAAAAGAACATACTGGCTTTGCGAACAGATAAAAAACTGTTTATAGTGAAATTTGAAAATTGAGACAAACTTTCGGCAAATGAACATTTTCAAGCTCAAGAATCAGCGATGTGTCTACAGTCCGCTGCAAAAGCACGTAGTGCTGGTTCGGGACCTATTCGGCGGAACAATCCCGGCAGGCGCGGAGCCTACCTCCGCGTCCAGTCCGACATACCCCTTGTCGGGTTTGAATTGACCGGCCATGACAATCACCAATGGCTGATGGGCCTCAACGGGATGTGAGCTGTCTGAAAGAGACTGGGGTCAGCTCATTCCTCATGACAACTCACCTTCCAGGGCTTTGACCAGATTACTCAAACGGGGATCTTCCTGCATTTTCTTCTCAAGACGATAGCAGCTCTGAGTCACGCCACTTTCTGATAAACCAAATATTGCACCTGTCTCTCTGTTGGTCAGTATTGATTGTCTCTCATTGCCCCGGGACATCACGTGGTGAACAGCTCCAGGATAATCTATTCTCAAATCTCTTGCCATGGAATGAAATTAACATGCATCATCAATACTGTCTAGAGGAATGAACTGACCCCAGGCTCTTCTATCAAGATCAAAATGACCTCAAACTTTTCACGAAGTCAGGCGACAACAAAAATACCTTCTCACTTATTATATATCTCCTTTTACGTAGCCAAGACCTCAGGAGATGTGCCCCGTGGCATTGCTACTGCTTACATGGCAATCTTAGCCAATTCAACCTCGAATCCCATGTCTCTTAATCGCAGAGAATACTGTCTAAAGTTGACCTTACTGAAGAATGGCATATGAATCGGACCGGAAACCCGGGGACAGTCATCTAGTTTTCTCCTTGCGGCGACGACCTCCTTTCAAAGGACGAATCGGAGATTTCAATTTGCTTTCAGATAATTCCCGATCGACAATACTTATCTTTCTCAACTTATCTTCCACTCAAGCTCAAACTCACTTCCAGCCATTCTATCATACTGATACAAAAAGAAAACGGGGCCAATTGGCCCCGTGTGTTCTGCGTTCAGTTTTCAGTGTTCTGACGGGAGGAAGAGAAACGGGACTGATTGTCCGTGCCACTGTCAGAGAATCATGATGGAATAACCTTCTTCCTCCAACTTGCGGATCCACATGTCTGCGAGGACCTGCAGTTCTTCAGCAGGATTTGTCTGG
>CAZRHT010000079.1:4911-10137 GCA_964599895.1 uncultured Holophagae bacterium | reverse complement strand
CGGGGTCAGAAACTCAACAAATCTATGTTTCCCGTCCAGAACAGGCATATTTGGAGTTATGATTTCAACACTCTCGCTTTTTTCCTCCAGAACCTGCGGGTCCTTTGTTTTTTGTTTGATCAGGCCCTCAATGATCTTTACACGGTCGGGGAACCGTTCCTTGTCAATATGATTCAGAGAATCATAGAGCTCTTCCAAATTGTATTTTGAAAAATCAGGCATCACCATAGTCGCACCCACTTTCCTCTTCAATCTTCATATCAGGTTCTAAATTCCAGAGTTAAGGGCGGTCAGTACAGGCACCAGAATTGCCAATCCAGTGAAAAGGACATAGAAAAGTATGGGCAGGATCAAAAACCACAACTGTGCCATTCCCTTCTTTGGCTTAAATACGGTCACTACTCCCTTGTAACTCACAACATAAGACCAGAGAGGAAACACCAGCAACAAAATACCTGGGATCAAGCTTCCGCTTTGTTTTAGAGCATTCTGATATCCATCGGGATATATCACTGTAAGACACATAACATACAAAACATATGGAAGCGTTTGAACGAGCGTTGCATAAATGTACACCAACCTCTCTTTTTTTCTATTGTACTTTTTCGTCCCACACCAGCCCAGCCGAACGGAATACCACCACCCCCCGATAAACCACACAAGGAAACCTATCACAAATCCAAGTACCAATACGTAGCCCCAGAAAGCGAACCAGTTTCCTCCCAGCATCCGGGAAAATGCGGATGGAGTTCCACCAATTAATCGTTCACTGTTATCAATCGCGGAAAAGGCACCGATCGCAAATATTGTCAGCAGAAAAAATGGAGTTTTTCCCAGCGCGATATGGTCGGTGAAAAATTTCGTGGGATGAAGAAACAAATTAATCAGATTCCGCGGCAAATATGGTGAAACCTCCGGTTCAATCGGTGCGAACTTTTCGAGATCAGAATCATTATCCGCTTCGCGTTCCGCATCCTCCATTGACTCCATAAATTCATTCCAATCCATCTATATTTCCCCCCTCATTTATTCCTCGTATAAAAATCACTAATACTCACTATTTGGTACCTTTCTTTTCTTTCCCACTAAAAAGGTTGTCGAAATCAACTTTCCCATGCTCATCCAAATACCATTTTCCATCCTTGTCCACCCAGTTTCCACTTTGGTCCTTATTGTAGAAGCGGGTGTTCAATCCATTGGTATAGCGAAAGATGTACCAGTTGTGAAATTCCACAAAAGCCACAAAAGCACTGGTTATATTCTTTCGGTTTCCGTATTTCTTCCTGATAAGCTCTAGAACAATTTGGCGCGCCTTCTCCTGTTCATATTCAGGGGCGGTATTGAACCTTGAATTCACAATTGATACACCAATGCACATGAAGTTCTGATATGAAACGCGAACGTCTTCCACCTTCAATTCCCTCTTCACATCATTGCTCAGTGCTATCATTTCCGCATATGACTTGGCAGCCTGCCGACAACCCGACATGTGAGCTGAGAGGGTTCCCAACAGAAGAACAATCAACAAATACCTAATGTTCTTTCTAATCATGTTCTACCTCAATTTTTTCCAAGCGGACGACCTGCCGCCTCTCCAGAATCGTTTGCGCAGTTTATTCATCAGGATTCCTCATGTTCTTCCATCTGATGAGTTGCCTTTCGCAATCGAGCATAGAGCGGTAACACGTTCTTTCCTGAGAAAGGAAAGTGTATAACTTCATAACGGTTTTCGCCCACCTGAAGCTGGAAGTACAATGTGGGACGAAATATGCCCCACAAGTTGTCCAGCCCCAATGAAACATTACGCGCGTCGTCCAAATGCACCACCCGCCGTTTCGTAGGATGATTGATTGTGAGAGTATCCGGACCAAACTCGACGTTTCGGACAACAAAGAAGAAAGGAAGGAAGAAAACCAGTATAAGTGGCCAGATAGGTATACTAAATAGAGCGAAGCCGAACCGAATACTCATTCGAAACGGAAGATACCACTGATTTGATTGATACACTTTTTGAACATCATTTTCGACTTGAGAAGGTGACAGGTTCACCGGTTCAAAACGTTTGCCAATGTACTGAATCAATTCCTGCAAGGGCTCAATGCCGTCCGGAATATCGAGTTTTTCCCCGTTGCGCCCCAGCACCCGCAATACTTGTTTACTGGGCTTGTATTGGATATTGGCTAAGTCTTGCCACTCGAGACGTTTCACCCCTGTTATGGACCGTACTATCAGGTCCTCATCTGACACAACGATGCGGTTGAATAAACAGAAGAAAGCCCGGGAATACCATCGAAGCGCAAAATAGGCAAAGATAATTGCGAAAAAAGAGAAGATTCCAACTACCACGTTTGAAAAGTGATGTCTGGTATTCGCTGTCATCAAGGGAAAAACAATCATGAACACATAACCCGAACCATTCAAAAACTCAAAAAAAGTTGCCAAACCTGATTGACGAATTTCCTCACCCAAAATCAATTTGCCGTATTCCGTCTCGTCCGTCTTACTCATGCCACCTCCCAGAATCGATTACGTAGCTTATTTATCTTCAACATCTATGCGCCAACCTCATTCTCCTGTTTGAATCGTCCCGCGACATTTAGGGAAAGTGGAACAACCATAAAACTGCCGACCTGCATTGGTCCCTTTCTTTGCAGTTCGAAGAATCATCGGAGCGCCGCACCTTGGACACGCAGGGAGGACCTCTGGAGTAGATGGAAATGGATCGGGAGATGGAGCAACGTTGGTTGTTGAAGTAGATTGTCTGGTTTCCTGAACCCTGGTCACCACCGCATCTACTGTTTCTTCCACGGATTTAACAAAGGACTTTTTCTGTACTCCCTTAATCAGGCTCATAAGTTGAGAACCGTCTACCAGAGTCAGTTTTTTGCCTTTCGCAAATTCCAGTGCGTCCTTTGTATATTTGCCACTGGTAACGAAAATACCCCCGGTCGCTTTTTCTGCAGCGACTGCGCCAAACAGCTCACGCACCTTGGGAACACCTACTTTGCTTGTTCGCCATTGCTTACATTGAACAAGCCAACGTTCCTTACCCTTGCGCAACACCACATCTACCCCGCCATCCGCACCATAATCCAGTGATTCCTGTGCCTGCCAACCCTTCCGGCGATAGGCTTCGGAAACCAGCCACTCAAATTCCCGCCAGGTCAACTTCTGGATTGAATCCACACTTATTTGCTTATTCAAATTCCGCTTCTTCCGAAAGGAATGGAACAGAGAAAATGGAATTGCAAGCAAGAATATCCAAGCCAACGGCGCAAATTTGGAAATGTCATCCAAAATGTTACGGGAAATCAGTGCCAAGCTGAATGGTTCATTTGGATCCCCCACTGGAACCAACGGTACTACGTATTTTAGAATTACATACAACAACCCACTGAATATTACTGAATAGTACCAAGGTTTCCGGATAAGAAAAGATATGGTTGATTCTTCGCGTCTTCTCGCCATTCTTTAAACTCCTTTCTTCAACTCATCAAAAGTTACAAAATGCCAATCCTCGGTTACAAACAAACAAAATCTCACCCCCCAAGAAGCGTTTACACAGCTTATTCATACCGACACCTTCACTGATCGCCCAAGGTATCTGTTTGAGTACCTGCCCCAACCGTAGACGTATCCACAGGTTTCTTGTCAGGAGGAACTATCGTGTTCCAGAGGCTGTCTTCCAAATGCTCAATGAGTTTCGTTGAGTAGTCGTATGGAATATCTTGAAGGCATACTACACGCCAGAAAACATCTCCCACTTGGACAACTTTAACGTTCAAGTTTACGTTAGAATTCATATTCATGCAGCCGGAATCTTCCCAGGCAGGACATCCTCTGTATTCATGAAATTTACCCTCATCTTTGAATCTCATTTTTCCTTTAACCGCCGCCAGATACGCTTCCATATAACCTTTTACCGTCAAATCTGCTGAAGATTCAAAACCTAAGACAATTGATGCCTTCTCATTCTTATCAATAAAAAGATAGATGGGGTCCCCCACCTCCGATTTTCGGACCTGCGGCTGGCGCCAGGCGGACTCAACTTGTGTACTCAAATCTGTAATTGGATTTTTCCAGGTCCAGGATTCCCCTTGTACCGGTTCCATCGGGATCAACCCCTGATTACGAAGAGACTTGTACACTCGAAAACCAACCAGAGAAACAAATAGGACGCAAACAACAGAAACTATCAACGCCATTCGAAACCGGCCGATTCTTTTGCTGACCACGCGGTAACCGGGTGTTTCATCATAACTGGTCGGTTTTCCGTCACTGACTCGGCTGGCCTGTATGATCATGACAACCATGTTCACAATCGGAATACCTAAGCCCAACCCCCGAGTCCAGACACCAAAATTTCTTCGGACATAGTGACTGAAGTTGAGACGTTCACCACCTGCGTTCCGAACCTTTAGACCCAGCATCACTTTACCGAGTGTATTCCCGAAAAGGGTGGCAAGAATTGCATCCAGGACCAATGCCAGCGGCAGCATCAAAATATTGAAAACAATGCCTCCGAAAATAGTCTGTACAAAGCCCAGAATCAGTGGAAAAAACAATGCCAGAAAAATTCCAGCAATAAAGCCCAGGACAGATGACTCCAGCCATAGGTCAAGAATCCTGGCAAAAAATCGGGGCCAGGCGTTTGCTGATGCAAAATCCTCGTTTAAATTATCCGACCCCGTTCCCAGTGGCTCCTTGGGTGCATAGGTTTCTCTGAGCATCTTCAGTTTTTCTACCGCTTCCAGAGGCTTCCAGTCCTCTGTGTCCTCTTCCGATACTTTTGTCAGAAGTCCCACTTTTCCAGTTCGGATCAGTTCCGCTAGTTCATCAACTCCAACTGGCCCCTTCCTTTCTTCATTCTCCTCATACCACCACTTCGCCATAATTTCTTCTCCCCCCCTTTCCCCATAAATCAAAAGCCATAAATCACCAGTCACTATCAGTCAACCTGTTTCAAATGGCATGCACTAAAATATTCTATCACAAAAAAACTTCATATATTGTTCATTTTATTGACACTACAACGCTTTCAGCGCTGTGATGCGTGATGAGTGATGAAAAGACAGGGAATGGAGAATTTCCCTGATTTAACAAGTCACTAATCACAAGTCACTAGTCACGGCGCTAAAAGCGCTCCACTCATCACCCATCACCCTGTGGGGCTCAGCTCAGCAACTTGACTAAACTTAAAAATATGCGATCATACCCCTACTTTTT
>CAZRHT010000079.1:0-4811 GCA_964599895.1 uncultured Holophagae bacterium | reverse complement strand
CTCAGCTCAGCAACTTGACTAAACTTAAAAATATGCGATCATACCCCTACTTTTTAGTATCAGGATAGAACTCATATTCCGTCATCTTGTGACTATGGAATCTCTATCCATTTACGCATTACTCAGTGCGAAGGAGGATTTAAATGAGTCGGGAGCATACGGGCATTTCAAGAATTCAGTGGACCATTCGCGGCACTATCGGTTTTTTTGTACTTGCAATCAGCTTACATGCAATGGGTGCAGATGGACTCACTATTAAACGGGCTGACGGCTCCGTAGAATACTTCGGAAATAATGCAGTATGTACCACAAGCCCGGAAGGCACCTACAGTGTTATTAAGGACAACAAAATTCTGATGGTTTTCAAGGCAACCGGTAAATACTGGCTGGGAACTGCCAAAGACTGGTGCAAAGAAATGAAGAAAATGATGGAAGGATCGGAAGATATCTCGCATGCGGCACCGGCCACCTACACATTGAAAAAACAGGGCGTTGAAACAGTCGCCGGACGACCCGCCACCCACTACAGCATCATGATGGACGGTGAAGCTGTTCATGACATCTGGATTAACCAAGAGCCCCAGGTTGCAGGAAAAATCCAGAAAATGGAGAAAACCATGAACTACATGGATTGTGCCAAATCGGAAGGCATGTTCGAGATCAACGGAATGGACCTCCAGCCGGCCGTCATGGAACTGGAAAAGAAAGGTCTGGTTGTGAAACGTCAGGACCCCAACCCGAATCCTGATAATCCATACATAAGTGAGAGCGTTACGTCCATCAAACTCGGGCCGATCCCCGCGAACAAACTGTCATTGACACCCCCGGCCGGAATGAAAGCCGCACCGACAATCATGTCTCTGTTCAAGAGAATGTGAGGACTGCGCTAGTAGCGCAGTCCCGTGATTCGTGACTTGTGACTAGTGAGCACCTTCGGTGCGTGGATGGTGGATCCGTGCCTTCGGCACTGTGGATAGTGGATGGTTCTTTCAGAACACTGAACACAGAAAACGGAACACATCTCTTCATGCTTCCCAGTTGGGACGAGCGGCTGCCCATTCTTTAACGGTTTTTCGTAACCACGATTCCAGGCCGGGTCGGATGTAAAACCGGGGATGGAGTAAATTGTCCGTAACATCAATAATGCCTTCTTTGCGGGCATCATCAGCCAGACGGGTTTCGGGATAAATCCGGAACCCCACGGTCAGCTTCATCAGTTCCACTTCCAGGCTATCCGCAAATCGAAGGCTTTCGAGCACGGTTTCCCGGGTTTCGTTCGGCCCGCCAAGAAGAAGAAAGCCGATTCGGCGGATCCCGGCATCACCCAGCATCCTGGATGTTTGCCTCACATCGTCAAGATTAAAGCGTTTTCCGATCCACGCCAACACTTGCGGACTCCCGCTTTCAAAGCCCAATGAAACCTCGCTGCAGCCAGCCCGGGCCATGGCCTGGATCAGTTCAGGGTCGGTACGGCCGGGGTAAAAGATTGCCCGCCAGGACAGTCCGAGATCAGCCTCGGCAATGCGGTCGCAAAGCTCTCTGGCATACGCCGGCGGCAGATTGAAGATATTGTCCACAAAATAGACTTGCTTGATACCGGCCCTCCGCCAGCGGGTAAGTTCCGCCACCACAGTGTCAATGTCCCGCTTTCGGATACGGGTTCCCTCGACCAGACCGGTGGAACAATAGCTGCATCCCAGGGGACAGCCACGGCGGGTCTGGAAAGGAAGGTAATAGACAGGATCCTGCAGTTTTGACAAGTTAAAGATCGTCGGGTCCGGAAACGGCCACTCGTCCAGCCGTGGGGCAAATGTCCGGGGCGTTCGGCAACCTTTATTTCGAAGATAAAGACCGGGTACATCTGAGGGGTCCCCGTTGCTTCCGAGTTTTTCAAGGAGCGCCACAAAGGGGCCTTCCCCTTCTCCCTGAATCCCCATATCCGCACCGAGAAATTCCAGTGCATATTCCGGGTACATGCTATAACCGGCCCCGCCGACAATTACCGGTACATCGGAAAGGGCCTTGCACTGAGATACTACAAAACGCGCTGCCTCCAGGAGAAAACGGGGCTCATCACTCTCCTGATCATCCACATTCCGAACCGAGACTCCGATTGCCTCGGGACTGCTTTCAGCAATGGCTCGGGCAAGTGCCGCGTCGGGATCATCCTCGACCATCAGGTCCAGAAATCGGACTTGGTGGCCCGCCTTTTCAGCAGCAGCGGCCACAAAGCCGAGACCCATGGGCAGCGTCGGCATGCTGAGTGTTTCCGTGTTGGCAGAAACAAGAAGAACCCTCATTCTGCATCACCCCTTTCATTCTTTCTGTTTCTATTGTACCGCTCTTTGGCCCCTTCCGGTGCCGTGAATAGTGGATCGTGGATAGTGAATGGTGGATAGAGAAGCCATGGACAAAGTTGCACAGAAACTTCAGGGTTTTCTTGACATTTTTGTAATCTTTCGCTACTGTAAGGTATCTTTCATTATTAACCATAACCCACGGAGGTTTTAACGTGCGTATATCAAAAGAAGATGTGCCGGTCAGATTCAGTGCACCCGGCGCAACAGCCCGTCAAAAAACAGACTTCGGCGATGCCGCCGACTACGGAAAAATCGGCGGCGAATACTTCTCGCTGGATGCCGGAACAGACGTAACTGGTTTGCTGAAAGGATTGGAAGGAGATCTCTGCCAATCTCCCCACTGGGGATACATGATTGAAGGTGAACTCGTTGCCACCTACGCTGATGGTTCTGAAGAAACCGTTCTAACAGGCGATTTGTTTCACTGGCCGCCCGGGCACACGATCAGAGCCGAACAGAAATCCGAAATCATCATGTTTAGCCCCGAGCATGAACATGGCCAGGTCATGGACCACATCAAAACCTGCCTGCAAGGCTAACCTGCCCTATTATCGTTTTCAGAAAAAGGCCGCCTGCCCACGGCGGTCTTTTTATGTTCGATGCGCGGATGGTAGACAGTGGATACTGGATGGTTCACAAATCACCAAACACAAATTACAAATCACATCCCGGAGGGGAGAGCCTCTCGCAAAGCCCGCAAAGAGCGCCAAAAGGGAGCCGGCCGGTGCCCGGGATCTTGGATTTTAGGTGTTAGATGCCTTTTTCAGAACACAGAACACTTCTTTCAAACCCACCCCCCATTTTTCAAATAGGATTGACTTTGTGGCAAGAAAGGGATACAGTTGCCTTGACTTTGTAACAACAAACGCTGAGAATTGGGTTGACTTTGTGGCATTTTCAGCTATTCTTGCGGAAAGTAGTATGGTGTAAGGAGGTCAGACAATGTTCCCAAGAGCCATTGTGAAACAACTGGAAAATTGGTCAAACACTTCGAAAAGAAAACCGCTAATACTGAGAGGTGCGCGCCAGGTTGGAAAGACGACAGCTGTTGACCTTTTTGCCAGTCAATTTGATCAGTACCTGAAGTTGAATCTGGACTTGCCTTCACATTGCAGAATATTTGAGCAAAATCTATCAACCAGGGAACTGTTGCAGGCAATTCGATTGCAGTTAAACCTCCCCACCGTTTCGGGCCGAACACTCCTGTTTCTTGATGAAATTCAGAATTCTCCTGAGGCAATCCATTCAATGCGTTATTTCTATGAAGAGAGCGATTCAAACCTCTTTGTGATTGGAGCCGGTTCTTTACTGGAGACACTCATTGCAAAAGGAAACATCAGTTTCCCTGTCGGGCGTGTGGAATATCGTTTCATGTGGCCGCTAAGTTTCCCTGAATTTCTTGAAGCCATGGGGTTGACAGAGGCTCTGACCTATCTGAATTCCACTCCAGTTCCTCCACTCTCCCATTCTGCGCTGCTGAAAGAATTCAGGCGATACATGTTTATCGGAGGAATGCCGGAGGTAGTGGCTCGATACCTTGATACCAATGACATTACCTCTCTTTCTACAATTTACCGGTCTCTGATTCTTTCATTTCAGGACGACGTAGAGAAATATGCGCGTTCAAACGCGTCGGCCAACATTCTGCGACATGTCATTCAATCATTGCCATTCGAGGCCGGAAAACGAATCCGTTTTCAGGGCTTTGGAAACAGCAACTACGGTTCAAGGGAAATGGGAGAGGCGCTTCGCACTTTGGAAAAGGCAATGCTCCTGCATCTCATTTATCCCACCACGGACAGCCGGCTCCCCCTTGCACCCGACCGAAAACGAGCACCCCGGTTGCAATTTCTGGATACAGGCCTGTTGTGCGCGGCTGTGGGACTTCAGGGAAAGCTGTTTGACCCGGTAGAAATTGAATCAGTACAAAGAGGTGTCCTTGCCGAACATGTTGTGGGGCAGGAACTACTGGCAGAATCGGACGCAGGCATCTCACCGGTATTCTGGGTCCGGGAGAAAAAGCAAGCCAACGCGGAAGTTGACTTTCTCATCAGATACGACTCCGGCGTAATCCCGCTGGAAGTAAAATCCGGGAAGCCCGGCTCTCTCCGTTCACTCCACAGTTTTATTGAAAAATCCGGGGCCAAAGTTGCTATCCGGCTGTACTCCGGAGAGACGCACGTCCAACAAGCGCGAACGCCGGGTGGTGCGACTTACACTCTCCATAACCTTCCGCTGTACATGGCGTCCCGGCTACAGGCTTATTTGAAGAATGCAAATGTTAGGTTTAAGATGTTAGATGGAAAATAGTGGATGGTTCACAAATCACCAAACACAAATTACAAATCACATCCCGGAGGGAAATTCTCTCGCAAAGGCGCAAAGCACGCAAAGTTCGGGAATGAGTGATTTCCCTCTCTTCATCGGTAACTCAACATCCAACACTTAGCA
>CAZRHT010000078.1:0-10290 GCA_964599895.1 uncultured Holophagae bacterium | reverse complement strand
ATGGTGCCAATATTAACATGCGGTTTTGTTCTTTCGAATTTTGCCTTCGCCATTGGTTCCTCCTTAATTCCTTAAATGTTTTCCACAATTTTTTCGGAAATGTTTTTCGGGACTTCTTCATACCGGGCAAACTGCATAACGTATGAAGCACGTCCCTGACTGAGTGAACGCAACGCTGTTGCGTATCCAAACATCTCAGCCAGCGGAACATTCGCTTTAATAACCTGGAGCCCACCTTTGGTCTCCAAATTTGAAACCTTTCCTCTACGGGCGTTCAAATCGCCCATTACATCGCCAAGATAATCGTCCGGCGTCACAGCCTCGACCTCCATGATGGGTTCAAGGAGATAAGGAGAAGCCTTTCGGCAGGCGCTCTTGAACGCCATTGACGCGCAGATTTTAAATGCCATTTCAGAAGAATCCACTTCATGGTAGGATCCATCATACAGAGTTACCTGAATGTTGGTCATTTCATATCCCGCCAGAATGCCACCTTCCATAGCACCCTTGATCCCCCGCTCTATCGGTCGAATATACTCTTTGGGGATAACCCCGCCGGTTATTTTGTCCACGAATTTAAATGGTTCATCTGTGCACGGTTCCACGGTAATCTTCATGTGGGCGTACTGACCTTTACCACCAGTCTGTTTGACATACCGCTCATCATGATCAACTGTTTTACGGATGGATTCACGATAGGCTACCTGGGGCTGTCCAACCCTTGCTTCCACATTGAATTCACGTGTCAGCCGGTCCACGATGATCTCCAGGTGAAGTTCACCCATACCGGAAATGATGGTCTGACCGGTTTCCTTGTCCACATGAACCTTAAAAGTAGGATCCTCCGTGGCCAGCTTTGCCAGAGCAGCACCCAGTTTTTCCTGATCTGCCTTGGTTTTGGGCTCAATCGCGACGGAAATAACCGGTTCAGGGAAATCCATCGCTTCAAGAATGACCGGATTCTTCTGCTCACAAATAGTGTCCCCGGTTGTAACACCCTTCAATCCGACAACTGCAGCAATGTCGCCGGCCCATACTTCTTTGATGTCTTCCCTTTTATTGGCGTGCATCTTCAAAAGACGGCCAACCCTTTCTTTCTTTCCGTTGTTGGCATTATAAATGTATGAACCGCTTTCCAGGTGTCCGGAATAGACACGGACAAAAGCCAGCTGACCCACAAAGGGGTCGGTCATGATTTTAAATGCCAGCGCACAGAACGTTTCAGTGTCATCGGTCTTCCGGGTGACATCCTTTCCGTGGGAATCCACCCCGACAATGGGAGGTACTTCCAGTGGACTGGGAAGATAGTCAATGATCGCATTCAGCAGAGGCTGCACACCCTTATTCTTGAAAGCAGTTCCACAGAGTACCGGTGTAAAGAAGAGATTCAATGTCCCTTCCCGGATTCCCATGCGGATTTCGTCCGGTGTCAGCGCATCGCCGTTGAGATACTTCTCCATCAGATCATCCCTGGTTTCCGCCGCGGCTTCCACCATCTTATCCCGCCATTGTTCTGCCAGTTCCCGGTATTCGTCCGGAATCTCACAGACTTCGTGTTCCGCTCCCAGGGTCTCATCCATGTAGCGAAGGGCTTTCATGTCCACCAAGTCAATGATGCCGATGAAATTATCCTCTTTCCCCCAAGGGATTTGAACCGGTACTGCTCTTGCGTTCAGTTTCTCACCCATCTGAGCCACATCACCAAAGAAGTCAGCACCCTGCCGATCCATCTTGTTGATGAAGGCAATTCTGGGAACCTTGTATTTGTCCGCCTGGCGCCAGACCGTCTCCGATTGCGGCTGTACGCCGCCAACGGCACAGAAAACAGCCACAGCTCCGTCGAGCACCCTCAGGGAGCGCTCAACTTCCGCCGTAAAGTCCACATGTCCCGGAGTATCAATGATATTAATCCGATACTTGTTCCAGAAACAGGTCGTTGCGGCAGACGTAATTGTTATCCCCCGCTCCTGCTCCTGCACCATCCAGTCCATCTGAGCGGTACCGTCATGCACCTCTCCAATCTTGTGACTGACTCCGGTGTAGTACAGTACCCTCTCCGTAGTGGTTGTTTTCCCGGCATCAATATGCGCCATGATACCTATATTTCTGATTTTCTCAAGAGGCACGACTCTCGCCACAACAATCTCCTAAACGCTAACTGTCGCTTAATACTTAAGTTGTAAAAAAACTAAAAAGCTACAGATTACCACCGATAATGTGCAAAAGCACGGTTCGCTTCTGCCATTCTGTGGATATCTTCTTTTTTCTTGACAGAGGTGCCGGTGTTGCCAGCTGCATCCATCAATTCTGCCGCGAGACGCTCAATCATTGTCCGTTCGCCTCTTACACGTGCGGCATTTACAATCCAACGCAGACTCAAGGTGAGCTGCCTTTTGGGGTTTACCTCAATGGGTACCTGGTAGGTTGCCCCTCCTACTCTTCTGGATTTGGTTTCAACCTGTGGTTTTACATTGTCCACAGCCTGTTTGAACAGTTTCAGGGGGTCATCTCCGGTTTTCTCTCCGATCCGATTCAGTGCACCATAAAAGATTTTGGCAGAAGTACTTTTCTTGCCATCCAGCATGACCTTGTTGATAAACCGGGTCACCAGCACACTGTTATAGACCGGATCCGGAAGGACCGCCCGCTCCATTACTCCTCTTTTTTTCCTCGGCATACGCTAACTCCTCACTTCGCAGCTTTCGGTCTCTTGACACCATATTTGGAACGGGAGTTTGTTCTTCCTTCCACTCCTACGGAGTCCAGTGTACCTCGGATTACGTGGTAACGGACACCCGGGAGGTCCTTAACACGGCCACCGCGAATCAGTACAACTGAGTGTTCCTGAAGCGTATGACCGATGCCCGGAATATAGGAAGTGACTTCAAACCCATTCGTCAACCTCACACGAGCCACTTTCCGCAACGCCGAGTTTGGCTTTTTCGGGGTCGTGGTGTACACCCTGGTGCAAACCCCACGACGCTGCGGGCATCTTGTCAAAGCGGGGGACTTGGTTTTCGCCTTCATCTGCTTGCGTCCCCCCTTGATCAATTGGTTAATTGTCGGCAATGTTCCACTCCTTCTATGTTATTATGCACAATTCCAGCACAAAGCCTGCCGAGTTTAGCAAATCGAGTCATTCTTTGTCAACCGGCTTTTTTTCCTCAATCCCCAAACTGCGACTTGCCCGTTCAATTTCAAAGCGAGTGGTGTCCTCATGGGGGATCGTTGAATCCTTCTCCAACTTGAAATCATGGTAGTCCGGGAAACCGGTTCCGGTGGGGATTAACTTACCCAGAATTACGTTTTCCTTCAAGCCGTGGAGATAATCCACTTTTCCTTCCACCGCAGCTTCTGTCAGTACCCGGGTCGTCTCCTGAAATGACGCGGCAGAAATGAAGCTTCGGGTATTCAAGGCCGCCTTGGTGATGCCAAGCAGCAACTGCTTCCCTCTTGCCGGTTCCAGGTTCTGATTCAGCAATCTGTCATTCACCCGCATGAATTCAAACTTATCCACCTTGTCCCCGATAACGTATTCAGAATCTCCGGCGCTTTCAACTTCAATCCAACGCATCATCTGACGAATAATTATTTCGATATGCTTGTCATTGATACTGACACCCTGCATTTTGTACACTTCCTGCACTTCATTGATAAGAAATTTCTGCAATTCCTTTGCACCCAGTACATCTAGAATATCGTGGGGATTGACCGGTCCATCAATCAACGGCTCACCGGAGCGGATTTCATCCCCCTTGTTGAAATGAATGTATTTGCCTTTCGGGATACTGTACTCTTTCACATCACCAGTATCACTGGTTACGTAAATCTTCCGGTTGCCCCGGACAATTTTCCCGTAGCTGACTATACCGTCAATTTCAGAGATGACGGAATGTTCTTTCGGCTTGCGGCCCTCAAACAGGTCAACTACACGGGGCAAACCACCGGTAATGTCCATAGTTTTCGTAGTGTCTCTCGGGATTTTGGCTAAGGTTCGTCCAGCATGGATATCTTCGCCTTCTTCCACCGTAATGATGGAGTCGGTAGGCAAAGGATATTTCCCCATTATTTCGCGGTCTTTGTTACGAAGGATAATCATCGGCTGGCGTTTTTCGTCCCCGCACTCAATGATTTTCATCCGGGAAAAACTGGTCGCCTCGTCCACTTCTTCGGCCATGGTCAAACCTTCTACCACGTCTTTGAACTCAACAGATCCGCCCTTATCCGCAACAATTACAAAACTGTAGGGATCCCATTCAGCAATCTTGTCAAATTTTTTCACCTTAGATCCGTCCCGAACAAAGAGCCTGGATCCGGTAACTACCTTAAACTTATCCCGCTCCATCCCGGCGTCGTCCAGCAAGGCGATGTAACCTCGACGGGAAATAACAACAAGGGTCCCATCCTGAGATTCCACATAAGACATGTTTGTAAATTTTATTTTCCCATCCCGGCTTGCCTCATGGGTTGACTGTTCCGACACCTTACTTGCCGTTCCGCCCACGTGGAAGGTCCGCATGGTCAGCTGCGTTCCCGGTTCTCCAATGGACTGGGCTGCCACAATACCCACGGCCTCTCCCATTTCCACGAGTTTTCCCGTGGACAGGTTTCGGCCGTAACACTTCTGACAAACGCCTTCCTGAGACTCACATGTCAAAACTGAGCGTATTTTCACTTCCTCAATTCCGGAATCCTCAACCTTCTGGGCAAGGGTCTCTCCCATCTGCTCACCGGCGGAAACAATTAATTCTCCACTGTAGGGATCTGTGATGTCATCCAGTGCCACACGACCGGTTATACGATCTCCCAGAGATTCAATAACCTCACCCTGCTCTTCCAGTGCCGCGATCCAGATGCCGTCCAGGGTGTGGCAATCCTCTTCCCGTACAATTACATCCTGAGACACATCCACCAGGCGGCGGGTAAGATAACCGGAGTCGGCAGTTTTCAATGCGGTATCCGCCAGACCCTTTCGGGCACCGTGGGTTGACACAAAGTACTGCAACACCGAAAGACCTTCTTTGAAGTTTGCGGTGATGGGGGTTTCAATAATCTCACCGGAGGGTTTGGCCATCAACCCGCGCATACCGGCCAGCTGCCGGATCTGTGCATGGCTGCCACGGGCGCCGGAGTCAGCCATTATATAAATCGGATTCATGAATTCACCCTTTTCATTGACGTCTTCCAGTTCGTCCAGCATTACAGATGCTACCTCTTCGGTCACATCTGACCAGATGGCGACCACTTTGTTGTAGCGTTCGGAAGCCTCGATTTCTCCCGCCTGATACTGGCGCTCCACGTCCATAACATCTTTCGGTGCCTGCTCCAGAATCGCCTGTTTGGCTTCCGGCACAATAATGTCATCCATACCGAATGAAATACCACCTTTGGTTGCATAGAGAAAACCCATCTTTTTGATTCCGTCCAGCAATGTAATGGTCTGTTCCTTGCCCACATTCTTGTAAGCATAATAAACAAGGTTGGCAAGGCCCTTTTTCTTGAATAAACCATTGACAAAGGGAAGTTCTCCCTTGAGAACTGAGTTGAAAATAATCCTTCCGGCCGTGGTCTCCAAACGACAATTCTTTACGTCAGTCACTTCAGCGGCTTCCAGATTCTGTGGGTCTTTTGTGTTGTCAAGATTCATCAATGCGCCACTGTAACGCACCTTAATTGGTGCGTGTATATCCACATAGCCGGCCTCATAGGCTGCCATTACTTCTTCGAAATCAGCAAAAATCTTGCCTTCTCCCTTCCTGCCCGGCCGTAGTTTCGTCAGATAGTAGCATCCCAGGACCATATCCTGAGACGGGACTGCCACTGGCTTCCCGGAAGCGGGGCTCAGCAGGTTGTTGGTTGAAAGCATCAGTACAATCGCCTCCAGCTGGGCCGTGGGAGCCAGAGGAACGTGAACCGCCATCTGGTCACCATCAAAGTCCGCATTGAAAGCGGAGCATACCAGCGGATGCAACTTAATGGCCTTACCCTCAATTAGAATGGGATAAAAGGCCTGAATACCCAGCCTGTGCAGGGTGGGCGCCCGGTTCAGCATCACAGGGTGACCCGTGATTACATCCTCCAGGACATCCCAGACTTCAGGGCGTTCCAGCTCGACCATTTCTTTCGCGACCTTTATTGAGCTGGCAAATCCGCGCTTTTCCAGTTCGTTAAAAATGAATGGTTTGAACAATTCGAGGGCCATCTTTTTCGGGAGGCCACACTGATTCAATTTCAAATCCGGACCTACAACAATAACGGTACGGCCGGAATAATCCACTCGCTTCCCAAGCAGGTTCTGGCGAAAGCGGCCCTTCTTCCCTTTGAGTGTATCTGCCAGTGATTTCAGAGGCCGGTCATTGGTTCCCTTGACCACCTTTCCCCGGCGACCATTGTCAAACAACGCATCCACTGCTTCCTGAAGCATTCGCTTCTCGTTGCGCATGATAACTTCAGGGGCCCGAAGCTCCTGAAGCTTCTTCAATCTCAGATTTCTATTGATGACCCGCCGATACAGGTCATTCAAGTCAGAAGTTGCAAATCTGCCACCATCCAGTGGTACCAGCGGCCGATACTCCGGGGGAATAACCGGCAGCACTTCCAGTACCATATGTTCCGGTTTGTTACCGGATTTTCGGAAAGCATCTGCAATTTTCAGCCGCTTGGCGGTTTTAACCCGTTTCTGTTTGGATGTCACTGTCTTCATGTCATAACGAAGCTGAACGGATAATTCCTCAACATCAATCTGCTTCAGTAGTTCTGCAATGGCTTCTGCGCCCATTCCAGCCTCAAAAGCACCCCGTCCATACTCTTCATACGCCTGGCGGAGCTCAGGTTCTGTCAGAAGTTGTCGTTCTTCCAGAATCGTATCGCCTGGATTTGTGACAATATACTGCTCAAAGTACAGCACTTTTTCTACAGACCGTAACGTCATATCCAGCAGGCTGGCAATCCGGGAAGGGAGTGCTTTCAGAAACCAGATATGGGAAACCGGTGCAGCCAGCTCAATGCTGGCCATTCGCTCACGGCGAACCTTGGACAGGGTAACTTCCACCCCGCATTTGTCACAGCGAATGCCTTTGTACTTAGGCCGTTTGTACTTTCCGCAGAGGCATTCGTAATCATTAATCGGACCGAAAATCCGGGCACAGAACAGACCGTCTTTTTCAGGTTTGAATGTCCGGTAATTGATAGTCTCCGGCTTGGTTACTTCGCCGTAAGACCATTCCCGGATTTTTTCCGGCGAAGCAATGCTAATGCGGATATTCCGCACTTCATTGATCGAATTTCTTGTATCTACAGGCTTTTGAACTTTTTCCACTGTTGCCTCCCGCCCTTATTTGGAGAGCTCTTCGGCCATGGAGAAGATATCCGGCTCATCGTCTTCTCTCGGGGCCTGCACATTTTCGTTCACATTGAATTCGATATTGAGGCCCAGACTCATCATTTCCTTCATCAGAACATTGAACGATTCCGGGAGACCCGGTTCCGGAATCTCCTTGCCTTTCACTATCGCCTCATAAATCTTATTTCTTCCCTGAACATCATCGGATTTGTATGTCAGGATTTCCTGCAACGTATAAGCTGCACCGTAGGCTTCCAGTGCCCACACTTCCATTTCGCCGAAGCGTTGGCCACCAAACTGCGCCTTTCCACCCAGAGGTTGCTGGGTAATCAATGAGTATGGGCCAATGGAGCGTGCGTGGATCTTATTATCCACCAGATGATGCAGCTTCAACATGTAAATCTGTCCGACTGTAACCGGTTGCTCAAAACGTTCCCCTGTCATTCCATCATAGAGGAAGCTCTGACCTGACTCCGGTAAACCGGCTTTTCGAAGATAGAATTTAATATCATCTGCATTCGCACCGTCAAATACCGGTGTTGAAAAATGCAATCCCAATTCCCTGGCAGCCCATCCCAGGTGGGTTTCAAGAATTTGACCCACATTCATTCTGGAAGGTACGCCCAGGGGATTTAATACGATATCTACTGGCGTTCCGTCCGGCAGGTAAGGCATATCTTCTTCCGGCAAAATCCGGGATACAACCCCCTTGTTTCCGTGACGGCCTGCCATTTTGTCTCCCTCGGAAAGCTTCCTCTTCACAGCAATATAAACTTTCACCATTTTAATGACGCCGGCAGGAAGTTCATCTCCTTTTTTCAGCTTGTCTACCTGCTCATCAAAGGCCTGACGTGCAATGGCGATTTTCCGGCTGGTTTTTTCCACAATGGACTGGATTTCCTCATCTACTTTTTTAACACCTGTGGTCATCAAAGCGATGTCCTTTATCCCCAGTTTGTCCAGCATGGCAGGGTTAATCTTCGACCCGGACTTGGCCAACACGTCACCTTTTTCATTTACAAGGTCACCTTTGACCTTCCGGTCTTTCAGAAGGGTTTGAAGTTTGGCCTTGGTCTGCATCCGGATAATCCGCTCTTCATCCGTCAGACTCTTTTCGAGTTTTTCCACGTGCTCCAATTCAATTGCACGGGAGCGGGAGTCTTTTTCCACTCCCTTTCTCGAGAAGATTTTGACATCAACAACTGTGCCTTCCATTCCCGGGGGTGTTCTCAGTGACGCATCTTTCACTTCTTCGGCTTTTGCACCGAAGATTGCCTTCAGCAGCTTTTCTTCCGGTGTAAGGGTAGTTTCGCCCTTCGGGGTGACTTTACCCACAAGTACATCTCCCGGTTTCACAGTGGCGCCGATACGAATAATACCGCTATCGTCCAGGTCCCTCAGAAATTCATCACTGACATTGGGGATATCGCGGGTAATTTCTTCCGGCCCAAGCTTGGTGTCCCGTGATTCGACATTCAGTTCTTCAATATGGATAGAGGTAAAGGTGTCTTCCTTGACGATCTTCTGGCTGATCAGAATTGCATCTTCATAGTTATATCCCCGCCAGGGCACGAAGGCCACCATTACGTTTCGTCCAAGTGCCAATTCACCCTTTTCGGTCGAAGGACCATCGGCTATAATCTGGCCTTTCTGAACGTAATCGCCCTTCTTTACCAGGGGCTTTTGATTGAAACAGGTGTCCTGGTTGGACCGCTTAAACTTTGTCAACTGATAAATATCCACTCCGATTTCATCTTCATGGCCCGGGTCCCGGTCCACGCGAATTACGACGCGGCTTCCATCCACTGCATCTACCCAGCCGGAGCGTTTGGCGACCACGGTCAGACCCGAATCTTTCGCAACAATGTGCTCCATTCCGGTACCGACAACAGGCGCATCTGTTCGCATCAACGGAACAGCCTGGCGCTGCATGTTGGAACCCATCAAAGCGCGGTTGGCATCATCGTGCTCCAGGAAAGGAATCATTGACGCAGCCACTGAAACAATTTCCTTCGGCGACACGTCGATAAATTCTACGTCATTCCTCGGAACCAGTTTGAATTCACCGGACATTCTGGCATTGACCTGCTCACTGGTGATATTATTATTCTCATCCCTGGAAGCATTGGCCTGAGCGATGGTGTATTTATCTTCTTCCCACGCCGACAGATAGAATGCGAACGCTTCTCCTGCCATTAAGCTCTTTTTTGCTTTTTTCAGCTTCGTGTTTTCCGCTTCGAACTCATCTTTCAGAACGATGTCACCCACTTTAAGAGCCTTGGAGTCACCGGCATACACGACTTTGACATGGTCCAGAATGCGGCCATTCTCCACTTTCTTATATGGGGTCTCCATAAATCCATATTCGTTGACCTTAGCATATACTGACAACGAAGCGATGAGACCGATATTGGGCCCCTCCGGGGTTTCAATGGGACAGATTCGACCATAATGGGAGGGGTGAACATCACGAACTTCAAACCCCGCCCTTTCCCGGCTCAATCCGCCCGGTCCGAGAGAGGACAACCGACGTTTATGAGTGATCTCGGAAAGGATGTTGGTCTGATCCATGAACTGGGACAACTGGCTGGAACCGAAAAATTCACGAATAATCGCCATCACCGGTTTCGCGTTGATCAGCTCCTGCGGCATCAGCTGATCGATGTTGTCATAGACCGACATTTTTTCCCGAATCGCCTTCTGGATTCTCACCAGACCGACACGAAACTGATTCTCCAGTAATTCCCCTACTGAGCGAACTCGGCGGTTGGAGAGATGATCAATGTCGTCTGTGGATCCGATATTGGCCTGCAATTTGAAAAAGTAGCGAATTGCCACGATGAAATCATCTACAGACAGTGTCCGTTCATTCAGGTCTGTCTTTGTCCCCAGCTTCGTATTGAACTTCAAACGACCCACGCGGGAAAAATCGTAGCGATCCCCGTCAA
>CAZRHT010000077.1:0-10312 GCA_964599895.1 uncultured Holophagae bacterium | reverse complement strand
AGTTGAGATTATCTACAGGAAATGTTTGGTGACTATGGCCTTTATTGTAATGGCAAGATAATGGCCCTTATCTGTGACAATCAGTTTTCTACATGCTCAGCCTTTGAAGCAAGTTGACAGGCAAGGGAATAGAAGTGCTATACTGTTTTCAAGTATTAACAGCCTTCACTTGGCACTGCTATTATTTAAGGAGGTCAGGATGAAAGACCGTTTTTTCAGCTGTATGTTTATGATGATTCTGTTTGCAGCATCGGCCGCCTGTTCACCGCCGGTCCCGGGCGGAAATAATGAATCCGGTTCCACATTAACATTCACACGGCGAGCAATTGTTGACCGTCAAGGCTTCGGTTATGAAGTGTTCAGCATTCTGGTGCCCAGGAAGTGGTCCTTTCAGGGACAGGTGAACTGGAAGTTCCCCGGCGGTATCCCTCAACCAGTGCTGACCTGGCGGGTTAACAGTCCAGATGGACGGGCGCATGTTCAACAGTACCCCGACATGAACTTTCAGTGGTCAAATAATCCGATGATGCTTCAGACTTATCGCGTGAATGGCGCATCGGTGGCCCAGCCCGTACCGGCTGCAGATTTTCTTACCCGAATGTTTCTGCCTTCAATTCGAGGTGGAGCGTCAGCGCGCGTGATTAAGCGGACAGAATTACCCGAGCTGGCCAGGTATTGGAAAACGGTCCAGGAACAACTGTTGCTGCAAGTGTATAATCCCATATCACCGCTTCCGGCACGACCGGTAATGGATGCGGAGGCTGCATTAATAGAAATACAATCGGACGGGGGAACCAGCGCTTCCCGTGAACAATATATGGTGATTATCAACCGGGCTTACATGGCCGTTCCCAGCATGTACGGTCCCATCCAGACAGTAGCCTGGAATGCGGTCGTGACATCATTCGTTGCCCCGGCTTCAAACAAAAAGGAATTATCTGTTCCGTTCAGTGTCATGATGCATTCGGCAAAACTGTCTCCCCGCTGGGGGGTGGATTGTACGCGGCTTACAGCTACATGCGCCAGAAACATGCTTCGCCAGCAACAGGCTATCTTCAACCAGATGCAGCAGATCAGTCGCTCACAATCCGAGGTCAGTGATATGATCATGGACGGTTGGGAGAAGCGAAATAAGGTGATGGATGGTGTGTATGACCGCTTCAGTGATTATATGCGCGGGACGGAACGATATCACGATCCAATTCAGGACATGACGGTGGACATCCCCAATACGTATGAAAATGCCTGGACAAATGGCCTTGATTACGTGGTCAGTGAGAATCCGAATTTCAACCCAAATCTTACCGCAGACACGCGGAATTGGACCCGGATGACACCAGTCAGATAAGAGGCGAGAGTGAAGGAGCATAGAGAATGAAGAGAGAACAATGTGAATGTGAAGTCTGCAGAAAAATGTTCAGCAGGACTGATAGCGTTTCTGCTCAAGCTGTGAGAGATTCTGTCAGTGTCTTGATACGAAACGATTTCCCGAATTGGTCCGGTGACAGTTATATCTGTCGGGGCGATTTGTCCGCGTATCGCGCGAAATATGTTCACTTGTTGCTGGAATCCGACAAGGGAGAACTTTCGGAGATCGAAAAAGAGGTATTGGACAGCCTGCAGAAGCAGGCTATCATTTCATCAAATGTCGACGATGAATTTGAACAGGACTGGACGTTCGGTGAAAAGCTGGCTGATCGAATTGCTGCATTTGGAGGGAGTTGGAGATTTCTCATCGTGTTTGCCGCATTTCTTTTTGTCTGGATTACGATAAACAGCCTTGTGCTGTTGTGGAGACCAGTGGACCCCTATCCCTTTATTTTGCTAAACCTTGTGCTCTCGTGCCTTGCGGCCATTCAGGCACCTGTCATCATGATGAGCCAGAATCGTCAGGAGGCTAAAGACCGTGTCCGGGCCCAACACGATTATCAGGTCAATCTCAAGGCAGAGTTGGAAATCAGGCAAATCCATGAAAAGCTTGACCATCTGCTGAACAAGCAGTGGGAACGCCTGGTTCAGATCCAGGAAATCCAAATAGAACAACTGTCTGAAATTAACGAACTGAAGCAAAAGAAACCCAAGCGGTCCCCTTAACCGTTATTCTTGCGGAAATACGGCTGGCTGATGTTCGCCCTGGCAGCTTTGATCCTCTTCATTTCCGCACGGTGCTACCAGGTGGTATGAGAGAATTTGCAGGAGGAAATGACCATTATGAAGATTGAATTTCAAGCGATAGGAATCGTTCACAGCCCATTCAAACAGCGAAGCGGTACGCCCATCCAGCCGTCCAGGGCAGCGGGTGCCAGGGGAAAGGTTGAAATATTCCCGGAGTTTTCGGATGGCCTTTGCGATCTTGGCGGCTTTTCTCATATTGTCCTGCTCTACTATTTTCATCAATCAACGCATTACGAGATGAAAGTTGTGCCATTTCTGGATACGCAAGCCCGAGGCTTATTCTCAACCCGTGCTCCGAACCGTCCGAATCCGATTGGATTATCGGTCGTCGAGCTTGTCAAAATCGATGGAAACGTCATCATTGTTAAGAATCTGGATATGATTGACGGTACGCCGCTTCTGGACATTAAACCGTACGTTGGTGAGTTTGACAGCCGAAAGAATGCACGTTTCGGGTGGCTAGACTCTGTGAGGAAGCGAACGAACGTGGCTGACGATCGTTTTGAATGAATTCGTGAGTTGTACACAATAAACATCTGTCACTGAAGTTCCGTAAACAAGTGCAATTGATTTCGAGATGTGGAGGAAGCACTCTAATGCAGTGTGGTTGATACAGGAATAAGAACCGTGGGGGAGATGAAGATGAACGCTATGTATCATTTGGTAGAGATTCCCGGACAGAAGAAGACAGCCGGCACGCGATTTACTGCGATGGTTTTTGTGTTCCTGGTCCTCCTGTCCGGATGTCGACCATCAAAACCCGAAGTGGATGGGGCGGGTCTTCGCCACCAGGTACTGGATACGGAACGCGCTTTTGCCCACTCAATGGCAGTTCGTGACTACGAGGCCTTTGCTTCTTTTATTTCGGACGAGGCGATGTTCTTTTCAAACGGACACTGGCTGCACGGAAAGAGTCAGATTTCGTCCTCGTGGAAGCAATTCTTTCAAGGTCCTGATGCTCCATTTTCCTGGGAACCGGAACATGTGGCAGTTCTGGATTCCGGCACCCTCGCACTCAGCACCGGGCCTGTACTGGATCCGAAAGGAAATCAAATTGGCACTTTTACGTCCATCTGGCGTCAGGAAGCACCCGGCCGGTGGCGCATCATCTTTGACCGTGGAAACCCGTATTGCGGCAACCCTGATAAGGCGAACAATTGACTTTGATTTGTCGTCAGCGTAATATTTAGAAGAAATTTATGACGACAGAAAGCTGACTGTGAAAGCCACGGAGAATCGACGGGAGCAGTTCAGCCCGGGAGATTCAGGATGAAAGTACACCATTTAAGAAACGCAACTTTTGTCATTGAGTCAAGTGCAAATCATATTTTGATTGATCCAATGCTAAGTGGAAAGGGCGAACTGCCTCCGTTCGCTCGTTTTCGGCACAAATCTCAGAAGAATCCAATTGTGTCACTACCTGAAAATGCCACGAACGTTCTGGATAAAGTTACGTACTGTCTAATCACCCACAGCCAGAAATTGGGAATCAAGGCTTTGCAGCATTCAGATCATCTTGATGATGCGGGAGAATTGTTTCTCAAAAAAGGGAATATTCCGGTGGTGACGGGTGAACGGGATGCACGAAACCTGCGAAAGCGAGGATTGAACATCACTGCAGGTCTGAAATATTGGCAGGCAACAGAACTGCTTGGAGGCAGAATTACCGCTATTCCAGCATTGCACGGTCATAGCTGGATCCACAATCTAATGGCGAATGGTGTGGGTTTCTATCTCCAACTTCCCGGTGAGCCGTCTATCTATGTCAGCGGAGATACGGTTTATACCAAGGATGTGGATCAGGTTCTGAAAGAATTGCGACCGGATATTGCTGTAATGGCATCCGGCAGTGCCAGTCTGGATGTGGGCAAACCAATTCTCATGCCGATGGAGGAATTGGTCACCTTTGTGAGAAATGCTCCGGGTAAGGTCATTGCAAATCACCTTGAAGCACTCAACCATTGCCCAACAACCCGGCTGGAATTGAAGCAGGAACTGGAAAAGAACGACTTGCTGTCAAAAGTCTTTATCCCGGGTGACGGAGAAACAATAAACTTTGAAGCCGGAATGGAGTATCGGAATTAAAGGAACAGGGAAGGAGAGAATAGAATGAAACAATACACGCATGCCTGGTTAGCTTTCATGGCGATTAAGAGGCTTGAAGAGACTGAATTGTCAAAAGCGAACCGAAAGTACGCGGACAGCCTGATAAAGTGGTTTAAGGACAACAGAGATGGTGTTATCCAGGGGGCCTGGTATCCGGATATGATCATAAAGGATATGGCAAGCAGCCACGTATTGAAATTTACTCCGGTAGAAGAAGGCGAAAAGGGCAGGTTTCGAAAATTGCCGGCAACTCACCTGGTTTATCAACATTGTAAGAATTCCGCTTTAAAGCAAAAGGCATATACCATTGATCGGGATACGAACCTGCCGGATCGATGCGAATCAATTGCTCATTCAGTTGTTGATAACCTGAAGATGCAGGAAAGTGAGGAAAAGGGATCTCCCATAGTTCCTTCGGATAATCATGTTGCGACAGTATTTTTTATGCTCAGCCATTATGTGGCGGATGCGCACGTGCCTTTTCATTGTGACAGCAGAAGATTTTCAGAAGGGGAAAATATTCACGGCAAACTGGAAAAGGCATGGGATGATGAGATACGGAAATACTATCTGCTGGATAAAGCAAACGACCGCTTTTTCTATGATCCAGCGGGATATCCATTGTTCAATAAGGAGAAAAAGCAGCTCTATAAAGAATCATTTCTGAAGAAGATAGAGGACAATCTCCGCACCAGGAAATTCAGTGTTTCATTTGGGCCAAAGAACGGCAACGTCTGGGATTTCATGAACGCAATTTGTGAAAATTCCTATCTCCTTTCATATCTATTCATTCCTGAAGGATACGATCAAACTAACGTTACGTCACATAATTGGAAGAAACTGGGGTCAATAGATTTTGAGGATGTCAGTGTAGCGGTATTATCTGATGCAATTGATTCCATAGCATCGGTATATTTCAGAATCTGGCGTCGGTATATGAAGTGGGAGAAGCGGTAGAATATGCTGTTTAGGGGAGCTATAAAGATGCTAATTGTTTCAATCCGCTCAGTGTTTGAAAAACGCCCATTTCCGGGTTGTGACGGATCGACGGAATGAAGAGGTATGGCATGATCATTCTTGCGACGATTATAGGGGCTTATGCTTTGATGGCGCTATACCTCTTTCTCATACAGGACCGGATGATTTTTTTCCCCCCGAAATTAACTGAACATTCTCCCCAGTCAATCCGATACAAAGAACTGGAGGTAACGTTTCATTGTGATGGTGTTGCTTTGCGTGGCTGGTTACTGAATCCGGGACAGCGGAAGCTGATCATCTACTACGGCGGTAACGCGGAAGATATTTCGGGGAACATAGAAGACTTCAAACGGTATGCAGATTACTCTGTACTTCTATTGAACTACAGGGGTTATGGACGAAGTGAGGGAGATCCCGGCCAAACAGCGTTGTTGGGAGACGCGTTGAAGGTGTTCGATGAAATCGTAATTGATATGGATCTTCGTCCCGCAGATGTATTGCTGTTCGGAAGAAGTCTCGGGACTGGAGTGGCGACTTTTGTTGCGGGCAAGAGGCCGGTTTCAAAGCTAATTCTTGTGACTCCATTTGACAGCTTGAGAGATGTTGCGAAGGCCCATTTTCGTTTGTTTCCTGTGGGGCTGTTGATGCGGCATCCATTTAATTCGCTGGCAAGTTCAGACCAAATTCAGTGCAGTCCACTTGTTCTAATTGCGGCAAATGATCAGATTATTCCGAGAAAAAACTCGATGAATCTGGTTCATGCCTTTAATGGGAATTGCACGGTTGCCGTCGTAGAATTCGCTGACCATAACTCCATCCATATGTTCCCGGAATACTGGTCATCAATTGAGAATTATCTCAGATCAAGTTGAGGGGAAAAGTGATGAGTACAGACAAAATTGAGAGAAGGCAGGGATGAACAATCCCGGCTTTTTTCTCCCATCTAACATCCGGCACCTTGCGCCGTTCAGTCAGGGCAGGGCGGAGAGCAACCATTGATGCAGTGGCATCATAGCGAGGAAGTGCTCCATGCAAAGCGGAATAATATCTGGAGTGTGAACTTCAGGAGGTACGGGTATCTCAATAATGGTTGATAACCCGTTGAAACGGAGGAAGCGGTTTGCCGGACATTCCGGATCATATCCGGTGGGTATGCGTTTGTAGTGTTCAGTGCCGACTTTGTACCCGGAGGTTTCCAGCTTTTTTACAATCTTCAAGAGTTTCCCGTTTCCGGTTTCAGCCACGACTGCGTCTCGGAAGGGCTTCATCAGGGTTCGCGGCATCATGTAGATGCCTGTTCCCAGCAGCAGCCTTTCCGGTTCCAGGTGAAAGTAGAAACCCGAGTTTTCCAGCTTTTTCCGGCTTCCTTCCCAGAGCAATATGCCGATGTGGGTTTTGTACGGGGTTTTGTCGCGACTGAAGCGCGTGTCCCGATTCAGTCGGAACAGTCCCCCGTCCACTTTCGGTATTGCGTTAATTTCCGGTCGTGTTTCCGATAAGGCGGAGCCTATGGCCCCGATAAACTGCATGGCCGGTTCCTTCAGGTAATCTTCATATCGTGAGCGGTTTTCATCAAACCAGCTACGGCTATTGTTGTTCTGAAGATCAAGCAGGAAATGCATTGTCTCTACGGGAAAACCAGTAAATGTCATGACAAACTCCGTTCATAGAATAATCTGTTTCAGTATAAAGTTCCAACAACTGGATCTATCTTTTTCGGAAAGGCTTATGTTGGATTAACTATACACTCCTAATCTTTCAATTCCTGAATCATGTAGCAGGCAACCGTGTTGTGAAAGAATGTAGGAATATATAGCATTTTCCAATCTACGATAACTTCAAGATCCGCTGCGTTGATCTTTTCGCCGCTGGTGTCCAGAAGTAGGTGATAAGTGCCGTCTTTTGCTATCTGACCGATGTGGCCGGCCCAATCCGACACAATAAAGTTCCCACCGGGGGCACGCTTCAAGCCATCTACACCATATTTGGAACTTGCGTAACTCTTTATAGTTTTGTCTTTGAATGAGACGGCAAATATTTTGCCATTCCCGCCGTTTCCGACCAGCAATGTGTCTCCTCTTCTCAATAGTCCATTCGGATGTTGAATGCGTTTGTCTGTGAGCCACACAGAGACTTTTTTCCCATCAAACTTGTAGATGGTAGAGACTGAAGATGAGTCTGAAATGTAGACATTGCCGTCTTTGTCCGCAGCCGCGTCATTGAGAAATTGAGATCCGGGAGCAGGGAATCGTCCCACAATCTTACCTTTCAGAATATCAATCTTAACCAGATGATCAATATCGGTTACAAAAAGAAAATTTCCCACGATGGCGGCCCCTTTTGGAGCATTCAATCCAGTTACCCACTTTTCATTCAAGAGCTTTCCGCCAGGTTTAATCCTCGCAATGAATCCGTTGCCGTCCTTTGCGGTTGGGGTCCCATTTATGCACGACACATACAGTACATCCCGTCGCGCGTCATAATTGACGCTTTCTGCCGTGATCATTACTGGATCGGTTTCCCACATCTTGTTCAGTTTCAGTCCTCCAGCGTTGACAACGACAACTAACAAAAAAACAAGGGGAATGCTTTTCTTCATGTTTCCTCCTCCAATTGGGCACGCTCATTGACTGTACGGTTCCAACATAGAAGCCAGACAGCAACGCCAATTACCCTTTAATAGTACACCGGATGTTTGTGTCTGCCAACTGATGCAAGTGACTTTCTTCGTTTCATGATTTTCTGAAACCGAGCCAGCATTCGCGGGACAATGAGCTTTCGATACCCGGCAAGTTTGAATTGGTAAGGTTCAAATACTCTTATGAACACAATTTTTGCCCGCTCTTTTTGCTCGGTAGAGGGCATCGTCGGCTTTGCGAATGACAGATTCTATGGGTTCAGGATGGTCATAGGTGGAAACACCCGCTGAGACGGTGAATTTTACAAAGTTATCGTTGCAGCTAACACTAAGAGATTCAATATTTTGACGGATTTTCTCTGCCAGCTGAGCAGCTCCGTCGATTGTTGTGTCAGGAAGAAGGAGAAGAAACTCCTCACCTCCCCAGCGAGCGGAAACATCCTGAAGCCTCAAAGAGCTTGTCAGAATTTGAGAAACCAGTCTCAAGACAGTATCACCGCATTCGTGGCCAAACTCGTCATTCACTTTTTTAAAGTTATCAATGTCCAGCATAATGAAACTGAAGGGTTTCCAAGAGCGTCCCATTCGAACCGTTTCTATTTCAATCCGCTCAAGGAGGGAGCGGCGATTGTACAATCCTGTCAACTGATCGGTACTGGCCAGTTGTTCCATCTTTTGAAAGGCCTTTTCCAGAGCTATGCCGCTCTTGACTTTCAACTTGAATCGATAATAGAGGGTTATCAGCAAGATAATGACCAGAACGACTGCGAGAATGGACAGGCCGATGGTTATTCTCTGGCGGCGGATTCGTTCATCCCGAATCTGCTGTTCTTTCTTCAGTATTTCTATTTTCTTTTCTCTTGTTTCCCGTTCGTGCTTGGCTTGTAATTCCGATATTTTTTCATAAGCCTGGGCCGACATGAGTATATTCTTAATCTTGTCCAGTTCATTCCTGAATTTCAGTGCTTCTTTGTAGCGCTTCTGTTTTTCATAGAGTTTGTAAAGGGATTCGGTTGTGTCTTTAAGCCTGTTCCGGTCCTTAATATCTGTTGCCATATGATAGGCTCTCAGCAGGTAAGTTTCAGCTTTTTTCAGTTTATTTTGCGATGCGTAGAGTTGCCCGATGTTGCTAAGAGCGACGCAAATTCTCGGTCTAATTTTCATTTCTTCAAAGATTCTCAGTGCTTCCAGATAATTTCTCAGCGCGTCTCTGTAGTTTCCCTGTGTGCGGTATGTGTCGCCGATGTTGTTCAGGCAGACACCGGTGTAATCCCGGTTCTGGTGTTCCCGTGCCAATTTTAATGCCGCCTTGAAAAGTTCCAGCGCCTGCGGAACGTGACCAGTATTTCGTTCCACATCTCCAACGTTAATAAGGGAGATGAGTTCCAGTTGCGGGTTACCGGTTTCACGGCTGATTTTAAGGGCCTTTTTGAATGAGAGCATTCCTTCATCCAGTTTTGAAAGCTTTACCTGAATATTACCGATGGTATTCAATGCGACGCAGATGCCGGGTTTGTTGTCGGTTTCTTCATAGAATTTCAGTGCTTTGGATATATTGTCCAGCGCAATACTGAATGATCCCCGGTTGTAATAGATGACAGATATGTTGCTGTAAATGGCAGCAAGTTTACTCTTATTCCCCGCCTCCTCCATGAAGGGTAAAGATTTTTTCAGGTAGATCAGGGCCTTGTCCGTTTTCCCTCTGGACAGTGCCACTGCTCCGATTCCATTGAGGGCACCACCGATAATCAGGGGCATGTTCAGCGCTTTTCCTGCATCAAGGGCCTTCTCATACGCCTTTTCCGATTCTTCCAGGTCAGAGTTGTAAAAATGGCCGGTTCCAATGGCAAGGAGTGCGGTTGCGGCGAGTCTGTTCCAGTTGTGTTTGACTGCCTCTTTGTGGGCATCTTCTGCCAGTTCAAGTACCCGTTTGGGTGAGCGGAAATGATATTTCCCAGCCAATTTCAGTTGGAGCTCTACTTTTTCTTTACCTGAAGCAGTGGTGAGGGATTTTTCCATATCCTCAATTTCTCCTCCGGTTAATGGAGAGAACGAGAAAGATAAAATCATCACAAAAAGAAGAAGTCTTTTCATTGAATTTCCCTCATAAATGGTTTCTGATGATATGATATCAGATTTTTGCGGTGTTCCCTACGGTTTCCGGAAGGTCCTGTAAAAGATCGCGGCAAATTTCTTCTATGGTTACATTCTCTTCCAGAGCTTTGTGGCTGCATTTCGGGCTGTCGCGTAGAGGCTGTCTATATCAAAAGGGAATTCACGGTTTCGATAAATGAATTTGCCGTTTACAACGACGGAATTCACATCTCTGGACCCCATACCGAAGGCGATGTGACCGGCCACGTTTTCTGCTGTGAGCGGGGTGGGGGAGTCGTAGTCCAGAATTGTAAGGTCTGC
>CAZRHT010000076.1:0-10581 GCA_964599895.1 uncultured Holophagae bacterium | reverse complement strand
GTCTGGAATGAATTTCAGGTAGAGCTTCCGGGTTCGCGGACCGTCAAATTCGCAGAAAAAAACTGATTGCCAGGTTCCCAACACCACTTTTCCACCAGAAACAAGAATACTGAGAGAAGGAGACACCAGAGAACTCTTGATATGGGCATCCGAATTTCCTTCCATGTGCCGAAATCCGGCATCAGCCGGAACCAATCGAGACAGATATGACAGAATGTCATTCTTTACATCAGGATCGGCATTTTCATTGATGGTTACCGCTGCAGTGGTATGGGGAACAAAGATCACGAGAACGCCATCCATAGCTTGATGTTCCCGAAGAAATGAACCAATCTGCGGCATGATGTCAAGCAGTTGATTCCTTTGATTTGTTTTCAATTCCAGAAATGTTGCGTTCTTCATATATTTTCATGCCCCTTCTCTTTTTTTTTAGGAGAAAGAGAACCACAAAATAAGCCAAAACAGCAGCAAAAATCGCCGTTACCATATTCCCCACGATAAAAGGAAGCAGCATCGGCCTCAACGTGTGTCCGATATATGAAAAGGCACTTCCATTGAAGATGTTCCCCAGGCTGAACATTTCCCACTGTATCCCGGTAACGCTGAATCCCGAAACCCCCGTCAACACCCCGCCAACCCACAACCCAAAGGCGTAAATCGGAACCATGGTCCACCAGTTGTTTACCATTGTGAAACCAACAAGCAGAACCTTGTCCAGCGGTTTGTATAGAGCAGCCAGAGTAAAAGCCATAATAAAATGAAAACCCATAAAGGGACTGAACGCGATGAAAGTACCCAGTGCCACCGAAAACGCTTTCATCTCCGGTGTCCGCGAAGGATTAAATAATTCAGTCTTTATCGATTCAAGCCATTTCATCAGTGTCTTCTTCATGCCGTGACCATTATCTCTGAAATACCCGATAAGTCAACCCGTGTGCAGAAAGGACAAGCTTAGGTCTACGTTTAAATTTTAGCAAAGAGAGAACGTTGAAATAGGGATTCAGTTTTCTTATCCGTTCTACCGCCACCGCCCATTTATAACGTCCAACTCACTCCCCCAGCCCGTCCGCCGCAGTAGCCTGAATAATCGTATCGTCAATTTTCCGGGCCAATCCGGATTCCGCTGGCAGATCTTCTCGCAATCGAGCCAGCGCTTCGATTGTTTCCGCTGCCGGCCTTTGTGGCAGGTGAAAAGCATTCAGTGTACTTTCTACTTCATAATTGTCAATTGCCTCCTGTCTCAGTCCTTTCAGGGCTGCCGCGCGGCCGAGATCGTCCCGGTGAAGTCCCAACAGGTAAAATGACGAGCCCGACGGACCGAACAGAAGATCGAATTCATTCATCCTCTCAAAAAAGCTGATGAGAGTCTCCTCAGAAAGGTCAGTCACATTGGACTTGAGAAAGATGACGCGGTCATATTCTTCGAGCCTGGATGCCGCCTCGAGGATAAATAGCAACTGTGTCTCCCCGCTGCTGGCGAGGAAACGGAAGCTATCTCCTATACGTTTCTGTAGTCGAATTGCCTCCTCAGGGGTATAGCTCAGGAGAAAGAAATCATACGCATCATATACTGGGTACAGCTCTGAGATGGACAATTCTGTAAAATAGTCACTGAGATTCCGGGCCAGATCCAGCGGGATGTCCACTCCCAGTGTATTCTCGGAAAGCGTGGACCCGGGAGTTTCAATCAATAAGATCAGTGCATTTCTCATTGCTTGCGAAGGTATTCGAATGTGAAGTCAATTAACGAACGGACCCGGAGACCCCTGGAGTTGATTACCGTAGCGCCCTCGTTGAAATGATAATTCTTGTAAAGAGTCTGCAGGTCAATCCATGATCCGATTTCTTTGTAGCAAACCCCTTTGAGGTAGAGTACGGTTCCTGCAGAAATTCCCGGGCGGTCTGGCAACTGAATCATCGACAAGGTATCGAACGCCTGCTCGAACCGTCTGAACCGCAAGTTACACATGGCCAGATTCAGCTGAGCACCCGCCTTCTGGACATCCGTACCGGGGAATTGAATCTTTGATAAGAAATATAGATAGGCTGAATTATAAGAAAGAGAATTCAGGTTCTGACGCATGACCACCGGAGTGACTTCCACTTTAACCACGACTTCCAGAGAGGCACCGGCCCGTTCCAACTGTAATTTTGTCTCCGGAACTACAAGCGCCTTGTAAAAAGAAGCTTCATCAGCGCATTCTTTTCCGTTCACCGAGGCCACGATGTCTCCCTCCTGGACAGTCTCCACCGATGAAGAAATTACAACCGGAAGGCTACGGTCCGGATCCCTGATAACAGCAATCCCTGCTGTATTCTCCACGAGTTTCGGCATGTTGGAGATTGCATGGATAAATTGCTCTTCGGATGTCGGATTGGCCGGATCCAAGGTGAATTTTTCCTGATGGTACAATTCCGTATTCAGCACGTAAATATCTATATATCTCTTTAGCTTAACTCGTTTTTCCACTCCAAAAACAATCAGAGCCTGGCCATAATCATTCCGTATGTTTCCAATTACTTTGCGGTCTCCCTTCAGCAAGCCGTCAATAGCGGAAATATAGGAATCGTCAGTCTGAGCATTGTAAAACGGAATTTTTTGAAACTGCTGTTCCAGACTCTTTTTAACCTGTTGGACTATGGACAAATTGCTGTCCAGTGACTTTATTCCAGCAAAAAGAAGAGTCGGTTTCGGGACAGCTTTTACAACGCGGTGTTCACCCTCCTCAACTTTCAATTTCTTGATAAATGTACCGTTCTCGAACGCGACCTTCAACAGATGTTCCCCGGAACAGACTTCCAGGTCACGAACGGGCAGGGACCCCACCCTCCGGCTGTCCACGAAAAGATCACCGGTCTGGTCATCGGCACCAGCTTCCACGATGAGATATCCGATACTGCGTTCCAACTGAACCGGCTTAAACTGGTAATCCCGTTTCTCCAACTTCGGAAGTGTCAGCCGAGCCGCTTTGTAGCAATCCTTTTTCAGTTCCAGCACATGATCTCCCGGCTCTACTCTGTTGATCACGAAATAATTGGATAGAGTTGATGGATTCAACCCCAATTCACGAATCGTGTCTCCATGATCCTTTACGTAATCCACCGGCACGCTCCCGGATGTCTCACCCATGAGCACTCCGTCCATAAATACCTGGACCCCGGTCGGGTCAGTCAAAACTGTTACCGAAGCCAGAGTGCGAATCAGTTCCACTTTGACATCCACTGTCTTCCCCACAGAGACGGTAATATTGCGATTCACAGGTTCATAGTTTTCTTTTCCAATCCTTAGAGTAAGATCTCCCGCCAGCGTTGCGTATAGTCCCTTCGAGTTGGGAACCAGTTTCAAAGTTCCTGCAGAAACATCCGGGTTTGGAACCGGGCATTCGATTTTAAGGTACCCCACCATCTGATCCCGCTGGTTGTTAAAATCCTGAACAATCCTTGGTGAAATGAAGAGTTTATCGAGTTTATGACCGGGATCGGAACGGATAATTTTTTCGAATAAAGTATGGACCGTCTTTGTGTCTCCTTTGTTGGAGTACAGAACAATCAGGTATTCCATACTCTGGAGGTAGTAATTAAATGCGTCTGCCCCCTTGATTTCACCCAGGTCATACGCGCTTACAATGTCCTGAAAACCATTGATCGCGTTGCCGGGATTGTCAGAATCTTGAAAAATCTGCACGTTGTCATGGAAGACAGATGCCACATCGAAAGCAAAAATGGGAACAGTCATAAGCAGCAAAAAAACAATTAGTTTTTTCATCAGTACACCTTCAAAATCTCTTTTTCCCTTGAGGCTGAGAGAAAGATATTGCTTCCCCTGTCCACAGCCAGATGGTTGTATCGGCTGCTACTGTGGGTAATACTTTGCAATTGTGCAGATTGAAATACGTGGAAATCGCTGGTTAATATGTTTAGCGAGCGGCCTTTGTCAGTCAGAAGGTAAATGTTATCCAGCGGATCAAATGCCACATCCACAATCTTCTCATAATTGTTGAACTGTTTAGTTGAGCGGCCATCAAGGGTTCGTATTTCCATTGTGTTACGATTGTTTTTTACTACAAAAATCAGTCCGTCCCGACGAATCTTGATAAAATCCACGTCTCCCATTACCAGCTTGCGTATGAGCTTATGTTCTTTCGAAAATACGTAGGTTATACCTGTCTTTTTGTCAAAAGCCCAGATTTCACCACTATTGGTGATAAAAAATGAAGTTATGTCCTCCAGCGGGTCCCCTTCAGCCAACAGTCGAACAGAACCGGATGGACTAATCAGCTGATCGCCAGTGCTGACCCACAGTCCAACACCCTTCTGGAAGAACAATGCACGAACGTCACCCGGTGTATTCGATCTGCGGGTCTGGCCCGGAGAAATCGTCTGGATAAACCGTTCCTTTTTCGCCTCCACATAGAGGTTACCCGCCTCACCTGTTTCAAGCAATGAGGGATTGTCCATTTGAAAGTACTGTTTTGCATGACTGTAATGACGCTTCAGGAAAAACCGCAACAAAGTCCGCGTGTAATCTTCTGCCTTCAGATTCACATTTCCTTTCCCTTCCTCATTGACTGCCGAGATCATTTTCAGAGCCTCCTGTGGCTCCCCGATCCGGTAATAGCAGTAGGCTGACTGGAAAAGGGAATCCAGAAATACTGAGCTCTCTGAAAATCGCGTATAGATCTGAGAAAGAAAGTAGAGTGCCTTTTTGAACTGTCCCCGCCTGCTCGAAATGATGGAAAGATAAAAATAATCCTCGTCCAGCACATCAGATTCCGGGAAGGCCCCTTTCAGGTGGAAAAAAGTATTGTATGCATCATCCTCATTTCCGTCTTTCAGCTGAATGCGCCCAAGGAGAAGATACGCATTGTCCGAACTGTCGCTCTTGCTATACTCTGACACAATCCGATTTAGAAATTCCTTTGCTTTTTCAGTATCCCCCTGCTTGAAATGGTAGCGGCCAATTTCCAGCAATGCGTCATCCGCATAAGCGGACTTCGGATATTGTTCCAGCAAGAGCTGAAACTCCCGCATGGCCTGCTCATAGTTCTGGTTTGCTTCAAATGCCAGACCGCTTTCATACAGTCTCTGGTCGTTGGGACTGGTTAAGCTCCCAATCAACAGAAAGAATAGGAGAGTTTTCATCGCAGGCGCTCCTCAATAGTCAATGGAATCGTAACCGTGACATCCCGATCAAATTCCTTTGTTTTGCCACCTGGGCCCACCAGTTTGAAGTGGTGTTTCCCGGTCACAATTTTAAGCTCTCTTATCGGGGTCGGACCTGCATCAATACCATCAATCGAACAGTCTGCCCAACCGCCCTTAACTGTAATTTTCTTTATCAGGCCCAGCGGTGGAACCTGCAAGACCGTTGTTTGTTGGGCCAATACATCTTCGTGTCTTGAATCCCGATAGAACACCTTCTCAGCAGAAAGATTCAGGGTGTAACTCCCCGAGTCTAGTTTCAGATTTTCACCCGGCCGGACTGTTTTTCTCAAAATCGGCTTTCCCCTACGAACCACAGTCACCGAAACCGGAAACTCGCCTTTCAGTTTCAGAAACCCCGGCTTCGGAATTGGGGTTAATACGATCTTGTCTGTGACCACTTCCCCTGCAGCCAGATCAATCGTTCTGGACTGGTACCCATTGGCGGAAACAACCAGTTTATGGGGAGAGGTTTTTTCCAGGAGAATCGGCCCCTCGCTGGGCTTCACCGGAGCTTTCCCATCCACAGAAACATCGCAGAAGGCAGGTTCCGTTACCAATTGCATTTCCTGTAGATTTGATTTAAGGATATAGGGTTTTAACTTAGTTGAAGCGGATACATAAAAGGTATCTGTCACTGTTTCATATCCGTCCTTCTTCAACTGAATGTTGTGTTGCTCGCCTTCTTCTCCGGTAACCATCAGTTTGAGTGGTGTCACTCCTTTTGGTTGATTATCCAGAAAGACTTCAGCTCCCTCCGGCGTGGAATTGACAGACAGATTGGCTGTCACCTTGAATGCAATCAGCTTCCGGATGCCCTCTGCATTCAGTTTATTCAGGATCTCGCCATTGGTGAAGAAATAAGCGGCAAAAGCCCCCCCGATAAGAAACAGAAAAACGAAAAGAAAAATCAGCATCCTTGAACGTTTTTTCTTCGGACTGTCACCCTGGGCGCGGGCAAGCTCATATTCATTCCTGAAGAGTTGCTTATCTATTGCGGTATCCGTATCCGTGGAATTGTCCACAAGAAGCTGGCGGATTCTGCTTTTCTGAGAACTTGTCAGCGTGACGGAGCGGGTCAGTTCGCTGGAAAAATCCTTTGCCGTTTGAAACCGTTCATCCGATTTCTTAGCGAAAGCACGGTTAAACAACCGGTTCCAGGAAGGCCCATCCAAACCGAAGTCGGTAGGATTTTCAACCACTTCCGGCGCCTCGTGGGCAATCTTGTACAAAATTGAGGAAAGCGTTTTCCCCCGAAAAGGGAGTTGACCGCTAATCAATTCATACGTCACCGTTGCCAGGGAAAAGAGATCGGACCGGTGATCAATGTGGCCTTCCATTATCTGCTCAGGCGATGCGTAACTCGGTGTGCCGAGAAAAGTGCCGGTCTGGGTCAACGACGAATTCTGTAATTTAGCGATTCCGAAATCCATTATTTTGCAACGGTATTCTTCGTCTACCATTATGTTCCCCGGCTTGATATCCCGGTGAACAATCCCTTTTCGGTGAGCATAATCCAGGGCTGAAGAGACCTGGGACACAATCTTCACCACATTCTCTATTGCCATCGGGCCATGCTCTGCCATCACTTCAGAAAGAGTCCACCCTTCGACATACTCCATTGCAATGTAAGGCATCCCCTGTTCTTCTCCAATGTCATATACACCGACAATATTTGGGTGATTCAGGGTCCCGGAAACCTGAGCTTCACGGTAAAACCTCTCGTAAAATTCGGACTTTTCAGATTCTGAAATACTGGCATCCACTTTAATAAGTTTGATAGCTACAGTTCGTTTGATGATGGGATCATGGGCGCGGTAGACAATCCCCATAGCGCCTTCACCCAGCACCGATTCGATCTTGTAACGCCCAACTGTATCCAGCTTCTTCATTGCTCCTCACTTTCTTTGGTTAAGGATATGAAAAAAGAGCCATTCTGTCAATTTATTTAACCCGGAGAAATGGAAAGAAGAGTGACGGGTGAAAAAAGAAGACTTCTATGTTCAGCGTTCTGACTGGAAAGGAACATGGAGAGTGTCCCCTCTGAATTTTTCTGGTCCCCATACCCGCACTGGATCCATTTTAACTCTGAGTTCCGGTTCAGAGCAGATTCGAAAGAACCTGGGAATGGGTAATTCCCCGCTTCTATTCAGCCTTTATCCTGTCGCTCTTCGGTACGGCCTTCCCCTGCAGTTCCTCCAGCTTCTTCTTCGCGAATTCTCCCTGAACCTGGCCCTTGTAGGCACTGGCAATCTTACGATACAGTTTGGCAGCATCGTCGTAATATTCCAGTTGTTCACAGATTTTGGCCGCCTTGAATCGGGCTGTTGTGGACCACATCAGCTCACTGGAATGGAGATAGGTAACTGCAAGAAACTGTTGAAGTGCCTCTTTCAACTTCCCCTGTCCCTCCAGACATTCGGCAATGTAGTAGGTAAGTTCTGCCTTTCGCGACTCAGCCTCCGGCATCTGTACCAGCCGGTTAAACTCAGCCAGTGCTTCATCCAGAAGGTTCTGTTTTTGAAAAAGAAGACCAATTCGAATACGCTCTCCCACCTGATGGACATCCGCCGGGATTGCCTTGAGATATTCACGGTATTGAACAATTGCCCCGTCAATATCCCCTGTTTTTTCCAGAGACACCCCCAGATAGTACCGAAGGGCAAAGGTAATACCTGCCATGGACGGATCATTGAGGCTCAATGCCTGCTGAAACAGCGGCACAGCTTTCTTGTAGTCCTTTCCCTTGAAGGCAGTCACTCCCAGGTTGTATGCAGCAAGTGCCGCGTACTGGCCATCCGGATAGTCCTTCACAATCTTCTCCAGGTAAGTTGTTTTCTGAGGACGGGAATACTGGTAGAGAAAATAATAAGATTCATCATTTCCGGGTGCGTCCGGAAACGCCCGAACTGCCATCTGGTAAAGGGAAACAGCTTTACTCAGTTTTCCCTTTTCCCGATATTTTCTTGCCTTCTTTAAAATAGCCTGCGCGCCATTGAAACTTTCCGGGTCATTTTGAATGAACTCAGGTTCCAGTTCCATCAATGTCAGATAGTCACCGGCCGCCACCGCTTCAGGTTCCAGCTCATGGAACGCCAGGAGATGAATTGTTGTATCAGGATCGGACAATTCCACTGCTTTTTCCAGCAGCTGTCGTTTTAGGGCAGGGTCTTCCGCCAGACCGGCCGCCTCGTATAAATGGGCGGGCGACATCGGATCTTCAGACAACGCCGTGTTGATTGCATTTTCAGCATCATTCAATCTCAAATACAGGTAGAAAACGAGCGCCTTGTTGCTACCGGCAACGGCTATTCCTTTCTCCGTTTTATCGGAAAGAGCCAGTGAAAAGGCGTGAATTTCCTTTAAAACGTCATCCTCATTGGCCTTATCCATTTCCATTTCCTGGAAATAAGCTGCCGCCTGATCGTAGCGGCCATCCAGATAAGCGGACAGCGCGGCCAGCTTCATTCCCTTTGCTTTGTGCGTACTATCTGTCAATGTGGAAGCGGCCCTTCCGGCATCTGCGTACATGCCATTTCGAAAGTAAGCATCTGAAAGAAGGTAAGCAGAGTTGATCCGGAGATTGGAATCGGGATAATTGGAAAGGATGTTTTCAAAACTCTTGATCGCTTCCGGATAGTTTCCCCTGTTCAGCATCAGTTTTCCCAGAACAAAATAAGCCTCGTCTGTGATCGGCGAACTCGGTCCGTACTCTTTCAGAAATTCCGTTGTCAATTTCAGCGCCTGACCGGGGTCCCCCATATAGAGGGAACATTTGATCCGGTTTATCAGTGCAAGGGATGCGTATGGGCTGTCCGGTTCCTTTTCCAGTACTTTTCCATAGAAACGAAATGCTCCGGCCGCGTCGTTCAGTTTTGTCAATCGGTACTCACCGAGATGATAGAAATCGTGGCCGGGTTGGTCCCCGGTCAGTGCCATCTTTTGCAGAATGCTTGCTGCCTTGTTGAAACGGCGAAATCGATCATTGACAGAGAAAGCCAGTTCCAGCGCTTTTCTTGAATCCGGTAATGTAGATTTGTCCAGAAAGTCCTTTGCCGCCATCCATCTGCCCTGATTCAAAAGGGATTGAATCCGGTATACTGCCAATTTTTCAGGGGAAACATCCTGAAGTGGTATTACTTCCCGGAACAAGGCATATGCATCCGCTCCCTTTTCCTGCTTCAGCAGCGTATGGACTTCAAACAGGCGGTCCTGCTTTTCCCCCGCTTTCTTAAAATAGTCTGCCGCTTCATCATATTTTTCATCGGAAAATTTCAGCAATCCCAGATAGCGAAAAAGTTTCGGGGACTGAAACTGTTCTTCTTCCAGGCGGGAAAAGACGCGTCGGGCCCTGCGATATTTCTTCAGGTGATAGTATGCAATTCCCAGCTTCAGGCGAACCTGATTGTCCATGCCCAGTTTCAGGAATTCATTGTACTGGTCCACTGCGTCCTGAAACCGCTTCCTCGCATATGCCACATCCCCGGCAAGTTGGTGATACGCTTTCAGGGTATCCGGGGATTGACCCTTCAAGACACCGGAAAGTAAGGCAAGCCTTTCGTCTGCTTCCGGAAAGCGCTGTTCCAGGTAATAGGTGGTTGCGTCATATAGAATCACTGCCACGCAATCCGCGGACGACTCCTTGCAATAGTCTCCAACAAAGGCATCGGCAAACTGATGTTCTTTGTCGTACATCCGTCCGGAAAGGCAGGCTGAAACCATTAATTCCCGGACTTCTTTCCGGTGAGAACTTTCGGGATAATCATTCAGAAAAGCACTCATCCGGTCTATCGCGATGGTATAGGTGCCATCCCTCATGAGTCCCCGAATTACACGATAATCGTCATTTTCTCCTGCAAATGAGATGGCTCCAATTGTCAGCAGCAGAACAACAACGAGAACCTTCTTCATTCTTTCAACTTCCCGTAAACTTCTGTCCTGAACTTGTCAATTTCCTTCCGGAACTCATCGGTAATCTTCTGGGCGTCCTCATGCGTATAAACCACGTGGGGCGTGATAATAATAATGAGTTCGCTCTTTGCCCGGGTCTGGGTTTTGTTTGAAAACAGGTACTTGACCAGGGGGATTTTGCTGAGAACCGGGATACCGTTGTCCGTATTGGTCTCGCTTTGCTGGATCATGCCCCCGATCACAAGGGACTGACCATCCGGCACATTCACGATGGTCTGGGCACTGCGGTTCCTGATGGGCGGATTACCTGAGCCGGTAGACACACCGGGAACGGAATAGGACTGGTTGATTTCCATTCGAACCGTACCGTTATTGCTAATGGAAGGTTTTACCTGGAGCTTGACCCCCGTGGAAAGATACTGATAAGATGTGCTATTAAACACGCCACCATTGGTCCCTCCGGTTGCT
>CAZRHT010000075.1:7954-10766 GCA_964599895.1 uncultured Holophagae bacterium | reverse complement strand
CCCCGCTCTGGTGGCTTCGGTGAAGGCAGAACTGATTAAAGAGGGAGTTCTGGAAAAAAGCGACCGACTTGAAATTGGAAAGCAAATTGAGGACTTCGTATTCACCAAAAAGCGGGCCGAGGAGATAACACTTTCTCCTATCATTCGACTGGCAGCATATGGGAAGACACCGGATGATGCGTTCAGGATTCTGGACACGTGGATTCGCCACATTAATGATACGGTTCAACGGTTGAATGAAAAGGGAAAGAACGAGGCCATCTCTTTTATTGACCGTGAATTTCCCAAACAAAAGAGCCAATACGAGCAGGCCTCAAAGAAACTGGAAGATGATAAGGCCGTATTTCTCAGCTCATCCAATCAACTGGAACAGGAAAAATTGACGAAACTGGACACGTTTGACGCACTCACTACCCGGATGCTGAATGAATTTGACGCGAAGCGCCAGCAGATGCGGATAAACCTTGACTTCAAACGCAGACAGTTGCGAAGAGAAATCGAGACAGAGCGAAAGCAACTGAGAAACAAGTTGATTTCGGAGCTGGAACCGGAACTGATAAAATCAGAATATAGGAAAGTGCTGGGAGAATATTCAAATTTTCGTGCCACATTGAAGACCATTGGTGTAAAAATCGGTTCCGAAGAAGAGATTGTGAAAAGCCTCCGGGAACAGGAGAAGAGTATTCCTGAAACACGGACTCTTAAAAAGAGAACATTGCTTATCGGATCAGTGGCTGAAATTTCCAACCCGGATTATGAAAAAGTCCAGGGAAAGATTATTGAGCACAGACTGAAATTGAGCACTTTACAAGCAGAACAGAAGAACATCCTGTCACATCTGACTCAACTTGACAAGCAATTCAAAGACCTCAGGAGAAGGCTGAACGAAAATGAAAAACAAATCCACGCGTTTGATGTGGAAACTGAGAACAAATTGGCAGTCATTGATGACGAGACCACCATGGAATTGAAGTCCTTTGACGCGGAAACTTCGCTGTCCAGAAAAAAACTGGCGGATGAAAGGGCGCATGGCCGTCTGGTCTCTGAAAATCACTTCAAGGAAGCTGAGAGCGCTCTAGAGGGCAAAAAGAATGTAACGCTGTCTATTTCCGAGAAACAGAAAGGATACATGGAGAGCGTATACCAGACATTGGGACAGAAGTATGAACAGGCCCGGCTTGCCAAGGCGGAGGATGAAGTCTCACTAAAACTGGCAACAAAGCCGTTCAGGCCGGTCCTGGGCCAGCCCAGGGGTACGGTGAAGATAACCATCATTGCAGGGGTGTTGCTGTTCATGCTGTGCGTGGCCTGGGTTTATATGAGAGAACTTTTTCTCCGTATCCGGACTGAAATGGAGCCGTGAGCACGTGACTGAAGTCAGGGAGCAAATCCGTAAGTGGGTCGGAAGAATTCTTCTGATGGCTATGGACTTGGCCGTGTATGGCCTTGCACTTTGCCTTGCCCATGCGGTTCGACTTGTTCTAAACGAGGTGGTAACGACCCAATTCAATACCCCGATTCATTACTACATTGTTATCTGGTGGATTCCCTTCATTTATATTGCTGTCTACGTATATGAAGGACTCTACACCCGTCGTTCACCCTATTGGGACGAAGTCGGCAGATTGCTTCGGGCTGATTTTATCGGGACATGGGCCGTTTTCGCAATACTGACACTGTTGAAAATGTCGGAGCAATATTCGCGGCTGCTTCTGGTCTTGATGGGCGCATTCCTGATACTCCTTCATCCCCTTGTCCGGTTCTGGGGCAAACGGTTTCTGTTTTATTCAGGTATCTGGAGGGAGAAGGTGGCGATCTGGGGCGTGGGTCCCCTGGCTGTTTCTGTCGCAGAGGCCTTGACCCATGACAGGCATCTGGGATTTGATGTGGTCGGGTTTATTTCTTCCCATGCCGCTGACAAAAGCACAGTAGAAATTTCCGATGGGCGAAGCTGTCCCATTCTGGGCACTTTGGACCAGGCAATACAATCACGGGCAGTTACCCATACGACACAAATAGCATTTGCCGACGAAGAACTGGACTATGAGGACGCAACTGCAAAGTTGAACGACATGATCCGCTACTTTCATAACGTGCTGGTGGTCCCTTCCAGTTTGAAAATTCCGGTGCTCAACACTGAGCCCTTACACCTTTTCCGGGAACAGATGATGGTGCTGAAAATCAAGAACAATCTATTGTCACCTTCGAACCGATTAATCAAGCGGATGTTTGACCTGTCACTGACCCTGCTGGCAGCCACGGTTTTCATCCCCCTGTGCCTGATTATAATGATTCTGATTCGACTTGAGTCAAAAGGGTCGGCAATTTACAGCCAGATGCGGATTGGCCGACGGGGAAAGAAATTCAAATTGTATAAGTTTCGTTCCATGTATTTGAATAACGAAGAGATTCTGGAACAATACCTTGATGAGAATCTGGAAGTCAGGACAGAGTGGGAACAGTACAAAAAAATCCACGGGAGAGATCCAAGAGTTACCGGGATTGGAAAATTTATCAGGAGAACATCGCTGGACGAACTTCCGCAGTTCCTGAATGTGCTGAAAGGAGATATGAGCCTGGTTGGTCCCCGACCTTATCTTCCGGACGAGAAGGTAGAAATGGGTGACAAATTCAGTATGATTGTTGAGAGTAGACCGGGGATTTCCGGCCTCTGGCAGATATCCGGTCGCAGTAACCTTGATTTCATGGACAGACTTCGACTGGATGAGTGGTATGTTTCCAACTGGACCCTATGGCTTGACGTGGAAATCCTGATCAAGACCATAGCCGTTGTCTTGAAGCGGGATGGAGC
>CAZRHT010000075.1:0-7854 GCA_964599895.1 uncultured Holophagae bacterium | reverse complement strand
GAAGCGTTCACATTATGCGTGAAGCATACAGCGAGTTTAAAAATCTCTGTATGTTGTGGTCCATCGGGAAAGACAGTACCGTTATGCTCTGGCTGGCGCGAAAAGCCTTCTTTGGGCACGTACCGTTGCCGCTGGTTCATGTGGACACCAACTACAAAATACCTGAAATGATTGAATTTCGTGATCGGATAGCTCTTGAATGGAATCTGGACATGATTTATGGCCAAAATGAAGAAGCCCTTGCCGACAAGCAGACATTTCCTGATGGCAATGCCACACGGCTGCAATGTTGTCGTAACCTGAAAACTATTGCATTGACTCACACATTGCAGGGAACCGGCAAGCGGTATCGTATGAACCATGAAACCGGCAAATACGAAATTGACAAAAACAGAGAACCTTACACTGGCGTGATTGTCGGCGTGCGGTCAGATGAAGAGGGCTCCCGGTCCAAAGAACGCTATTTTTCGCCCCGTGACAACTACAACAACTGGGATGTGGGTGATCAACCGCCCGAGTTCTGGAACCAGTACAAGACCGATTTTGCCCCAGGCACACACGTGCGGGTACATCCGCTCCTGGACTGGACAGAACTGAACATCTGGGAATACATCAGGCGGGAAAATATTCCGATTGTAGATCTATATTTCGACCAGGGTGAGGGAAAGCGATATCGATCCCTGGGCTGCTGGCCTTGCACCAGTCCAGTGGAATCCACTGCAAAAAGCGTGGATGATATTGTTGAAGAACTGAAAACAGGGAAATTCTCCAACATCGCTGAACGATCCGGCCGCGAACAGGACAAGGAAGATGGCGGAGGACTCGAAGAATTGCGCAAAGACGGTTACATGTAGTTTTCAGCAAAGCTGAAAACAATTTGCGCAATTCTTCGAATGTTAGATTTTAGATGATAGGTGTTAGATGACAAAAGAGGGAAAGATGACAAGAGGGAAAGAAGGAGAAATGAACGGAAAGGACACAAATATAACTGAAATGACATTTGAGTTTGCTTTGATAATTGTTGATTTGTACAGATACTTGAAAAGACAGGGAGAGTCTGTGATGAGTAAACAACTATTGAGATCCGCAACATCCATCGGGGCCAACGTGGAAGAGGCACAGGCCGCGCAGAGTAAAAAGGATTTTGTAGCAAAAATGGCTATAGCCTCGAAGGAAGCACGGGAAACAAGATATTGGCTGAGACTTTTAGAGGGATCCGGATTTCTCCGTGGTTATGATGGTGACCCAGGTTTGAAGAGTCGTATACACTCTATTATCAGTGTATTGACAAGAATCATCAAAACTACGCAGGAAAATCTGAGAACAGTTGGGGAGCACAAATGAAACCTGATCATTCTTTTTCTAGAAATCTAACACCTAACACCCAGCACCTAACATCCGTGTCCCACGGCCTGGTCAAGTCCCAGTCTTGTCTGAACCATCTAACACCTAACACCCAGCACCTAACATCCGTGTCCCACGTTCCCGTGTCCCACGATGGGGGCTTGTTATGAATAACTCCAAATCTCCTCTGAACCATCTAACACCTAACACCCAAAACCTAACATCCGTGTCCCACGATAACGAGCTTCTCAGCCTCGTTATCGTGGGACACGTGGATCATGGCAAATCAACCGTTCTGGGCAGGATGCTGGCGGATACCGGCGCATTGCCAGAGGGCAAACTGGAGCAGGTAAAAGAAGTGTGCCGGCGGAATTCCCGTCCATTCGAATATGCCTTTCTGCTGGATGCGTTAAAAGACGAGCAGGCCCAGGGCATTACCATTGACGCGGCCCGGTGTTTTTTCAGTACGGCAACGCGGAAATATATCATCATCGATGCGCCCGGCCATATTGAATTTCTGAAAAACATGGTAACAGGTGCATCACGTGCTGAGGCCGCACTTCTCGTAATAGATGCCAACGAGGGTGTTCAGGAGAACTCCAAGCGCCATGGCTATCTTCTGGCCATGCTCGGTATCCGTCAGGTGGCTGTTGTGGTTAATAAAATGGATCTTGTCAACTATGATGAAGACCGCTTCAATGCAATTGAGAAAGAATACCGGGATTTTCTCAAGCAAATCAATGTAGATCCCCGGGCTTTTATACCCGTTAGCGGTCTGGAAGGTGATAACGTAGCGAAAAGTTCCGAACATATGTCATGGTCATCCGGCCAGACCGTTCTGGACATTCTGGATAGCTTTGAGTCAGAAAAGTCCCCCGTGGATCGTCCGTTTAGAATGCCGGTTCAGGCCGTGTACAAATTCACAAGAGGTGGTGACGACCGTCGTATCATTGCCGGTACGGTGGAGACGGGGCGCCTGAAGGTTGGTGATCAGGTCATTTTCCTGCCCGGTGGCAAGACCAGCATGGTGAAAAGCATTGAATCTTTCAATAGCGATGTGTTGCCGAACCATGTGGAAGCAGGCGCATCCACTGGATTTACATTGACTGAGCAGATCTACGTCAAACGGGGCATGGTGGCTACTGTCAACGGAGAACCCAAACCGAAAATATCGACCATACTGCGGGCCAATATGTTCTGGCTGGGTCGAAAACCGTTCGTGCCCGGGAAGGAATATCTGCTGAAACTGGGGACTGCAAAGGTTCGTATGACCCTGAACAAAGTCAATCGACTGATTGACGCATCATCGCTTAAAATTGAATCTCGAAACGAAGTTCGCCGGCATGAAGTGGCGGAATGTGTCATGAAGCTGGAACAGGCGATTGCCTTCGATTGTGCAGACGAAATTTCCGCTACGAGTCGGTTTGTGATTGTAGATGACTATGAGATTGCCGGTGGTGGTATCATCGTTGAATCTCTGGAGGATAGTGCCAGTTGGGTTCGCGAAAAAGTGGCCATCAGAAACTACAGGTGGGAAAAGAGTATTATCTCCATTGAAAAAAGGGCAGAGAAATATAACCAGAAGCCGACACTTGTACTCATCACTGGCTCCCGTCATTCCGGCAAGAAGCCCACAGCCAAAGCTTTTGAAAGGTTGCTTTTTGAGGATGGGAAGATGGTTTATTTCCTGGGGATTGGGAACCTGCTGTACGGCGTGGATGCCGACCTGAAAGGCAGCTCCGATAACTTCAGGGAGGAGCACATCAGGCGTCTGGCAGAAGTGGCCAACCTGATGCTGGATGCAGGCAACATTCTGGCGGTGACGGCTATTGAGCTGAGACAGTCTGATCTGGACATTATCACCAGTGTCATTCCGCACGAGCAGACCAAGGTTGTGTGGATGGGTAAGAATGTGAGTACTGATATTCGTGTAGATCTCCAACTGGGTGACATGACTCCCGCGGATGCTGCCGGTAAAATCAAAAGTTTCCTCCAGAAAGATGGCATCATCTTCAAACCCTTCTGATGAAGAAAAGTGAAGGGTAAGAGTCACGAGAGGAGAAGGGTGATGAAGATATGACACATAAGGATTTGGACGTTTGGAAGGAAGCAATTCAATTTGTGAAGCGTGTTTATGAAGCAACTTCCTCTTTTCCCAAAAGTGAATTGTATGGTATTGCAAACCAGTTGAGAAGAAGTGCCGTTTCTATCCCCAGCAATATTGCGGAAGGTGCGGCGAGGGGAACGACAAAAGAATTCATTCGATTTCTCTATATTTCATTAGGTTCTCTCTCGGAGTTGGAAACACAGTTGATTGTGTCGAAAGAACTGGGCTATGAATTTGATTTTGATATGCTGGAAGAACTCGAAGGAATTCGCAAGAAGCTGCTTTCGATGATTATCTCTTTGAAGCAGAGAATAGAGGGCGATAAATGAATAAAAAGAAAAACGTTACCCATCACCCATCACTCATCACTCATCACCCAGAAGGAGTTGTATGGCACCCGAGCCGTGTATCTCATAACGACCGCTGTCAATTGCTGCATCAGCAGGGCATCGTACTCTGGATGACTGGACTTTCAGGATCGGGAAAATCCACCATTGCGGTGGAGACGGAAAAGCGACTGATCGAAATGGGCAAACTCTGCTACCGGCTGGATGGCGACAATCTGCGTCATGGACTGAACAGCGACCTGGGTTTTTCTCCCGAAGAGCGTAAAGAAAACATCCGCAGGGTAGCGGAAGTCGCGGCGCTGTTTGCCGATGCCGGACTCATTACACTCGTTTCTTTTATTGCACCATACAGTGATATGCGTCGATTCGCCCGTGAACGGATTGGTGCGGACCGGTTCATCGAAATATATGTGAAAGCCTCAGTTGAAACCTGCAAAAAGCGGGACCCGAAAGGCCTGTACAAAAGGGCCGAATCCGGCGAAATAGACCAATTTACCGGAGTCAATGCGCCGTACGAGGTGCCGGGACATCCGGATTTGATACTGGACACAGAAATCCTCACCCTTGACCAATGCGTCGCAGGAATCCTGGAGTTGTTAGATTGAGTGGAAGTTGCAGACTGTATATTATGACAATGAAAAAGTTTGGGAAGGTGCCTTGTTCCGATCTGGAAAATCGTGAATGGTGTTGCTTGGGAGCAGACACTGTCTTATAGTCTTTTCTTGTAACCCCCCTTGCGTATAAGGCCTCTTCCTAATTTGAGGAATTGTGGTTTGCCACAGTTCCACCGGTTCACAAGTTCGAAGATGCCCTTTTCATTTCTTTCCATCCGGTTTTTCTATTTATTTCATTATTGGAGGAAGTTTGATAAAATGTCTCTAATTTTTCGTGGAGAGTGATAGATTGAACACTAGCCTGGAAACAAAAGGAAATTTTCAAACTATAATGTCTCAATTGGAGGGGATATGAAGCGAATTGCTGTCATGATGTGGGTTTTGTTATTTGCGGTGGTCGGTTTTGCTGATTCATCGGCCTTGAGGCTGAAAGCGGGGACCTTTGATCCTGTGAAGTCGGGAAGCTCCAAGGTTGAATCATCAGAGTTCTTTATCAATAGCTACCCGAAGGGACAGCTCCGGTTACACATTGTGCAATTTGATGCGCCGGTGAGCGCCGCAACAAAGGGTTTGCTGGAGAAAAGCGGATGCCGAGTTGTGGATTATATTCCAAACAATGCCTATGCGGTGCTGGCAACTCCTGAGTCGATGGAAAAACTTAAATTGAAACATCTTCGATGGAAGGGGATTTTTCAGCCATCGTACCGTATTTCACCTGATATTGTGAACGAGAAGAAAAAAAACGACAAAAGGGCAGCTCAGGATGAAGAACTGACTCTCAGAATTTTGTTCTACCCGGCCTTCAGTTCGGACATCGTGCGCTATCAACTTCAGGATGCAGGCGTGACGATAGAAAGGTGGTCGGAAAATCAATGGCAGCAGTCGGCTCTCATCAAGGCAAAAAGATCTCAGCTGGAAAGCCTGGCAATTCTGCCCGGACTGAAATGGATTGAAACATATCGGACCCCCGTGCTTTATGAAAAGAAACCATCAGTAGCAATGAAAATAAAGAAGCACTCAGGAAATGAACTGAAAAATCAGGCAGCCGGTGGCATTATGGATATGTCAGCTTTGTGGACAGCGGGGTATACCGGTAGCGGTCAGATCGCGGGCATCTGCGACACTGGGCTGGACAAGGGCAGTTTATCTGACATCCATTGGGACTTTGACAATGACAACAGCAGTTCCACCGATACCACCCGGATCGTAGAAGCTTTCGCCCTGGGGCGAACCAATGACTGGTCTGATACCGATGCGCACGGGACACATACAGCGGGTTCCATCGTTGGGGATGGCAGCCATTCTTCCGGAGACTTCAAGGGAATGGCGTATGGGGCCCGGCTGGTGGAACAATCCGTGTTAACCAGCTCCGGAGGCCTCGGAGGCATTCCAAATGACCTGAATGATCTTTTCCAGCCTGCCTATGACGACGGAGCGAAGGTGCACTCTAACTCATGGGGCCTGCCAATGCCTTTCGGTTACACTTATGACAGCGAATCTCTCCAGGTGGACCAGTTCATGTGGGACCACAAGGATTTTCTCATTCTTTTCTCTGCCGGAAACGACGGGACAGACGGAAACAGTGACGGTGTTGTGGATTTACAATCTGTAACGACGCCGGGTACGGCAAAAAACTGCATTACCGTGGGTGCCACCGAAAGCAATATCAATGATGACACAGGATCATGGGGGGCCTACTGGTCCTCTGATTATCCCGCTGACCCCATTAAGAGCGATGGCGTTGACGAAGATCCCGACGGCATGGCGGCATTTTCCAGCCGCGGTCCTACACCGGACAGCAGACTGAAGCCGGAAATTTGTGCACCCGGAACAATGATTATCTCAACACGGTCTCAGGCGACCGGTGCCGGCACCGGCTGGGGTGTTTACGATGACTGGTACATATACGAGGGCGGCACATCCATGGCAGCCCCATTGACAGCGGGAGCCGCCGTTGTGGCACGCGACTTTTTTGTAAATCACGACAGCATCAGCCCCTCCGCTGCGCTGATCAAAGCGACAATGATGAACGGGGCCTATGATATGTATCCGGGCCAATATGGTACAGGAGCGTATCTGGAACAGCCCACTACCCGGCCCAACAACGTGGAGGGGTGGGGACGGGTGAAACTCAGCGAAACCCTGATGCCTGCATCTCCGGTTCTCCTTTCCTATGTGGACGAGAGTACGGGGTTGAATACCGGAGATGTGGATGCATACCAGTATGTTATAGCTGATACGTCGGAACCTCTGAAGTTGACTTTGTCCTGGACCGACTACCCCGGAGCAACTTCAGCTTCTGTGGAATTGGTAAACGATCTTGATATGACAGTTCAAACCCCTTCCGGGGACGTTTTGTACCCCAATCATGGTACTGGTGCTGACAGGCTGAACAACACAGAAACAATCGATGTGGCAACACCTGAAACCGGTACATACATTATCCGGGTGGCAGGCTACAACGTGCCTCAGGGCCCCCAGCCTTTTGCGCTGGTTGCCCATGGAACAGCATCTCTTGCGACCTATGTAGACACAACCGCACCGGTCATTTCCAATATTTCCCTGTGTGTCGCATCTGACCAATGTATTGTGACATGGGATACGGACGAACCTGCCGATTCAGTAGTGACCTATGGGACTGCAAACCCTCCCACCGGTACACAGAGTGATACCGGGCCGGTAGGCAGCCACAGTATGACACTGACCGGGCTTACCGCCTCCACGCTATACTACTTCAAGGTTGCTTCCACCGATGGCGCTTCAAATGGAAGCGAGTCTGATGTGTACAGCTTCACCACTGGCACCACACCCGCCAGTAGCACCTCATTTTCAGATGACATGGAGAGCGGCACTTCGAGTTGGACCACAACATTGGCCAGCGGTACCCTGGACTGGGCGTTAAACGGTTCACGTGTTCATTCACCCAGCAACGCTTGGTTCAGCGCGGACGAAGGGAATGTGAAAGACGATTATCTGGAAACGACTTCCATAGATCTGACGGGAGCTTCTGGCGCGACGTTAAGTTTCTGGCATACGTATGAGACCGAAAACACATACGATGGATGCGTTATTGAAATTTCCACAGATGGTGGCAGCAATTTTACGGACCTGGGAAATGACATTACTTCCGGCGGTTATACCGGAGTGATTTCATCTTCTTTCAGCAACCCGATCGGGGGCCGTCAGGCCTGGACCGGTGGTACTCTGGGAAGCATGACTGAAGTTACGGCTGACTTAACTCCATACGTGGGAAACAACGTAATTCTTCGATTCCGGATCGGCTGTGACAGCGGTGTGACCGGAACCGGCTGGTATGTGGATGACGTAACAGTATCATCTACATCCTGTACGGAGACTGCACCCACACCGGTTGGCACAACCTACACGTTGACCTACACGGCGGGCGCAGGCGGGAGCATAACGGGCACGAGCCCGCAGACGG
>CAZRHT010000074.1:0-10800 GCA_964599895.1 uncultured Holophagae bacterium | reverse complement strand
ATTGCGCAACTGGAAAAGGAGATGAAGGCCCTGGCAAAGAAATTGAAATTCGAGGCAGCTGCAGAGCTTCGGGACCGCATTCATTCCCTGCAAAAGATGCTGCTTAGTTAATTTTTTTCAAAAAAAGAGGGGGCGATTGCCCCCTCAAGTTTTGAATGCAAGAATGAAAACTATTTTTCTTCGGCTGGTGTCGTATCCCACCAGGTCCCACCGAGGCCATAATACTTGGCCAGTTCAGTGGCATTATCCACATCAAACTGCTCGTTCCAGACGGAATTGTTCGGGTTCGGATCGACTCCGAGACCGAAGATGTTCACTCTCTGGTCGTGGCAGGAAACTGCGCATGAGTTCGGCATACCACCTTCGGCCTGATACTTCAGCGTCTCTTCAGGTGAGATGCAATCAAACACATGAGACGGAGAAGTCAATGTACCGTGACCGCTGGTTGTCGGCATATGGCAGTACGTACAACGGGAGAGTCCCATTATTCTTTCAGGAGCATAGGGATGGTGGGAATGTGCTGCTACTACCTTTCCGATTGCTTCAACATTGGCTTCATAGTCAACCAGCATTTCCTTGGTAACACTCTCGAAAGCGCCATGTGTTGCATGGCAGCCGAGACAGAGCGTGTTGTTTTCAACCTCCACATCAATTCTAACTGTGCCAGCATCTGTTTCTTCATCCATGTGTGTTATGAGCTGATGCTCGGCCCTGGCACTGTGAGGGCTGTGGCACTCGGCACAGGTTACCATGTGGTGAGGGTAGGTTGGTTTTACCGACTTGATATAGTCATCGTAGGGACGACCACCGACATGCACGTGGATTCCATCCGGCCATCTTTTTGCGGTGTCTTCGTAGAAATCGCTGAGCGGCAGGCCGGAGTCCGGCGTCCAGTTCACCATGTTGGCGTCGTCAAACGGCCAGCTGAAGGTATTGTTGGGAACGGAGGAGAAGGAGTTGTGGCAGCGGCCGCAGATTTCGTTGCCGAGAGGAGCTACAAGGTCGTCGGCACCCAGCATTTCTTCCGGGTCACCGGCGCCGAGGATATGCCTGGACCCCGGTCCATGGCAGGCTTCGCAGCCGATGTTCATCAGTTCATAGATGCCATCGCCATCGTAATCGAAATACATGGGATCATCGGGCGCGTAAAGACTTGCCGGGTAACCGTGGAATTCCCACTCACCCTTGGCAGACTGCTTGAGTTCACGAATCCCTGTGGTGTGGCAACCTACGCAGGTTTTGGAATAGTTGGATGCCTGGTTCAGGTCAGGAATAGTCGTTGAAGCATTGTAGACCGGTGTGCTACCAGCATACCAGTTTGCCGGGCTGTTGGTTGTCCAGGCAGTTCCGCCCCAGCTGATCGGTGCAAAATAAATCGACTTGGAATAGCCGGTTTCGCTGTCAGTAACAGGGATGCGAACCATAAACCGCTGTGCGCCACCGGTATAGCCAGCCAGTGTGGCGACAACCGGATACTTCAAATCGCCAATGGTAATGTAATAGGTTCCGTCTTCGACTGACAGAATCGGTGCATTGGGCTTGTAAGCGTCAAAGGCGGAGCTGATGGTGTTAAAGTCAAGGCCGTCAAGGAAGTCATCCTGTCCATTACCGTCTGCATCGCCCATGACACCCTTCCCGGAAACCATGGTCCACTCTGCGATCGGCCGACGGAGGAACTGGAAGTGCTTGGTTGAGGGTAAAATGTTCTTGCTCCAGGTGTGACAAGCCATGCAATATTCAGAACCCACGTAGGCGTTTTCTGTTGCATCCTTGGTTCCCTTAGTGGACACAAGAAAGGCCTGGAGCCGTTTAACCATCTTCTGAACCTGGGGTGTGTTCATTGCGGCTCTTGTCTGGGCCGGATTTTCCATGCCTTTCATGGAAACAACCGCATTGTCGCCGGAAGTGGTCGTGAATCGCGCAGCGGCGAATGTTGCCACAGATACGATCAATAATAAGACTGTAATAATTCCTAAACGCTTCATAAAACCCTCCATAAAAAAAAGTAAAAAGTCACTTTCTGGAAATACTTCCAGGAATTCAAGATATGAAGCCTCCTTTCGCTCCATATAAAGGTTGCTGATACTTGCCCCATGTATCGCACCACTGCACGTCGTCCTGAGCCGAAGCCTCGAATCCCTCTATCAGTGGAAAGAGGATCTGTCTTTCTAAAAGGACAAACGTATAAAAACGGCAGGGAACTTTGCTGAACTCAGGCGAATAGAGCAGTCTATTGGCACCTGAAGAACTGCAAAAGAAAGCAATCCTGGCAATCAGGAAACAGATAACTTTCACAAAGTTATTCCCTACAAGTTTTTAAAGGGTTATAAGACGTGACAGACACCACACGCACACTTGAATATATTGATTATAGAATGAAACTATAAATCCTGTCAACCATCTATGTGAAAAAATGGAGAAAATATCTAAGAGAATATATTCAAAGGTATATGTTCGTATAAGATTGTTATATTGCTGAGGAGGATGAGAAGATCGATTAACGGGGGAGAAAGGAAAGCGGGCAAAAATTGAATGTGAAAGTAGTGCAGTCTGGAGGATAGAAGAAGGAAAGGGAGCCGTTCGGCTCCCTTATGTTTCAGTTACCTATAATAAATGGGGAAGGTTATTTCTTTTCAGCTGGCGTTGTGTCCCACCATGTTCCACCGGGGCCATAGTAGGGGAGCAGGTGATTTGCAAGGCCGATTTCGGAGTCGGTCCCGAAGTCCATGCTGGTCGGGTTCAGATTGGCGGGCACATCGCTCCAGAGAATAACTTTGCCTCTGTGGCAGGATGCCGAGCAGGAGTTCACATTACCCGTGGCGCCGTGTGCGGACTCGTCCTTGTATGCAATGGTGTCTTCGGGACGGGCTGGCCAGAATGTATGGCTGTAGCCACTGATGGAACCGTGACCGGCGGTTGGTGCCATGTGACAGGTTGTGCAGCGTGAAAGACCCAGTGTGCGACCCGCGCCGTAAGGATGGTGTGTGTGCTCTTCAATAGCGGTCCGGATGTTGTCGGGAATAGGCGCATCGAATCCGGCAGCCTTCCATTCTGCGACCATGTCGCCTGTGACGCCTGCCGCGAAGTAGGGATCGTGGTGGCACGCCATGCAGAAGCTGTCGTCGTCGACGTTCACGTTGGAAATCGTCACGCCGTGACTCACGATCTCGTCACGAACCTGAGAGTCATTGGCAGTTTCGGCCATGGCGTCATGGCAGTCGCTGCAGGCAATACCGTGGGCGCCCTGGTAATGGGCACTGCTCTTGAAGTCGTCAATGCGTGCGCCAATATAGTGGACGCCATCCGGCCAGATAGAACCGGTGAAAACCTGGTAGTTGGAGAGGTCATCCGGTGTGCTGGTCATTACGAAGCCCTTGTTGGCCGTCTCATCAAAGGTGTACCCCCAGGTCTTGTCAGGGGCTGAGGCGATCTGGACATGGCATTGCAGGCATGTTACAGAGCGCTGCTTGTTGTCGGTGATGTCTTCGGGGTTGACGATCTTGGTTATGTCGCCGCTACCCAGAATGTGAGCGGAACCCGGCCCGTGGCAGCTTTCGCAGCCGATGTTGGCCATGTCAGGAAAACCGTCACCGTCGAGATCCGGATAGTTGGGGCTTGACGGGGGCACGAGAGAGGCGGGGTAAGGATGGGTTACATATTCGCCCTGGGGAGTAATTTCATTGCTGCGGACGCCGGTGATATGGCAGCCAACACAGTTCTTAAGGTAATTCTGTCCCTGCAACGAAACCAGATCACTGCTGGCAATGCCGGGTGCGTACTTGGGTGTACTGCCGTCGTACCAGGAAGAGGCGTTGGAACTGTAACCGCTTCCGCCCCAGGCGAAGGGTGCGAAGTAAATGGCGTTGCTGTAGCCCGTGGGTGTGTCGCTCACTGGAATACGGACCATATACCGCTGTCCGTTACCTGCCGATTGACCTGCCCAGGTAGCGACAACCAAAAGCTTGATTCCGTCCGGACCAAGCTGGACGAAGTAAGAATCGGTCGCGGCATCATAAGAAAGTATGGGTGCGTTGGGCTGTAAACTGTCAAATGGCGTGCCGGTTACCTGGTTGAAGTCCAGGCCCATCATGAAGTCATCCTTGGCCGAATCGCCGAGGAAATTGGCGAGGACACCCTTGCCTGCCTGCAGCGACCACATGCCCATGGGTTTACGGAGTGCGTGGGCGTGCTTCGTGCCCCGCCACTCTGTTTCATCAGGAGCGAAGCTGCCTGCATGGCATGCCAGGCAGTATTCTGAACCGACAAATGTCGGAGAATCGGAAGAATCTTTAACGGATTTTGCGCCATTTTCTGTTACAAGAAAAGCCTGAAGGCGCTGAATCATTTGTTTTATTTCGGGCTTGTTCATGCGGGCCCTTACTTGTGCGGGACTGTCATAGTGATGCTTGGGAGTGACTTTGCTGGCATCACTGGATGTTGTTGTGAATCGTGCAGCGGCGAAACTCGACGCAGATACGACCATTAATAATACGGCAATAAATCCTAATCGCTTCATTGAAACCCTCCATTAAAAAATCCAAACTTTAAAGCGCACGATAGTAATCCCGGAAATGAAGATTACGGAGCCTCCTTCTACTCCATAAACAGTTTGTTCATATTCGAGCCATGTATCGCACTGTGACACGCTGTACACTGGCGGAACTTGGGGTCCGCCTGGTTATGGAAGTCCGGCGTATCGGTATGACAGGATAAACATAAGAATCGTGTTGTATTCCGGACCAACAGATTCGGATTTGTAGACCCGTGGGGGTCATGACATTCGGCACAGCCATTATTCTGTGTTCCCAGGTGTACATACATGAACGGTCCTCCGGCCTCCGGGTGACAGGTAGAACATTTTTGATCCACAGCCTTTCTCTGCAATTCCGCCCTTGATTCATGTGGATTGTGGCAGGAAAGGCATACATTATCAAAATCATCCGACGGATGATGGAACGGTCGATTCATCTTCGCCTTCTGAGTGGCATGGCAGCGTGTACAGAGATTCGAAGAAACATCTTTCAACAAGGCTCGTTCCGGCCGCTTTCCATTTTCCGTAAATGCGGAAGAATGACCCAGTGAATGGCACTCCAGACAGGCGCGTCCATTGGACATATGAGACGACATCAGTGAATGCATGCCCGAATGGCACTTACCGCAAGTAGCCATAACCTGCTTTGCCGAACTCTTCTTGAATGTCTGGATATTGGCAGGTGACGGATCCTCCATATGGGCATCTCCGGCACCATGGCAGGCCTCGCAACTTACCCGGTTAGCCATCGTATGAGGGGTACGCGCAATAGCCGCCGCCACGCCATCGTGACACTCCAGGCAGGCATCATTTCCGACATTCCCAAGGACGGGAACCGAAAGCGCAACGCACACCATCACAGCAAACAAAAAACTGAAACATAGTTTTGCTTTCATCATCCCCTCCTATTGAAACAGCCAGCGAATGCCGACAACAAATTGATTCACATTATAATCGCGAAGATTCGAGGCATCCTCATTGTAATCGTAATAGCGTACGGAAAGCAGACCGTACAACGTTTTGCTGATCTTATACTGGCAGGACGCTACTCCATTCCAATGGGACAGGGGAAAGGAACTGCCCGAATCATCCAGATAAAAGAGCGATACCCGTCCAGAAAAACGATTCCTGGTAAACGTACCAAAGGCATATACGCCACTCTGATTCGTGTCATACGACTCAATGGAAGAAACTGATGCGCCACTCTCACTGAACATCAGATCATTGGAAAAATCCAGTTTCATCATCGTATAGCCGATCCCTGTAGAGACACCCTTTGACAGAGAAAACTGAACACTCGCATCAAAAAGCTTCGTATCCCGGTTTAACAAAATGGCCGGATCATCATTCTTCAAAGTGGAATCCTGATACATCACATTCATGGAAACGGAATCTGAAACCATCCAATCCCCAGAAAGAGAAAACCCGTCCCGCTTATCTCCGGCAGTGCGAAAGGTCGGATTATCAATACTTTCGTGGAACACAGAAGCCTTCACACTTCCCGCGGTTAAACGATACCGTCCGGCCAGCTCCACCCGATCCGTTGTATAATCTTCATCAATCATTCCATCAGCATCCCCATCCTTAGTAGCCGAATAGAGCAGATTGCCGTCTATCTGCCGTAATGACAGGGTCACATCCCAGGCCCGTTTCGGTGCAAACTTGAAAGTAAGTCCATGGTTCAACCGACGGTTCCGGTAATGAAACACTGTGTCAGTAGACAGAGACTGCGTTATCAGGGGAGTAGTTGACGTTCCATACATCATCATCGTGCGTTCGGAATTCATTGTCGTATCCGTCTGCAACTCCCTGTATGCCATATCATAAGAAATCACCAGTGAATCCAGCGCCTGCACAGACACATTCAGTCCCGCGTCATCCACCGGCGCATCTGAAGTGCCCGCGAATGCCATCAGAAAATCAGTTCTTGAACCATAATCCGAAAACACATACTGCTTCAAGTCCACAACATCATTATCAATCGTTGCGTCACTGTGGGAATACCGAACAGAAGCCCACCACTTATTCCCCGCATACTCCATCCGTGCGCTGGAAACCGGAATCGTTGACTTAACCGTCCCTGAGCGGTCCGGAGTCAAGACTGTACTAAAACTGTTAAGCCCAGTTCCTGTGACCGTCCCGTCCGCGTACAGACTTTTCTCATCCACAGTTACCCAGGACTGACGCAACATCAATTTGAACGCGCCTTTGTGATAATCCAGCCCGGCCGTAAAATTCTCCCGGCTTGTATCCCTGTTCAATCTCAGGGCATAAATGTCACTCCATTCCGTGTACGGCACATCGCCAGTACCCTTTGTCTCCACCAGGCCATATCCGGCAATCAGTGCCACATTCTTGAATCCGAGCCACCGGAACTCAGCGGAAACATTATTCCGTATAAAATTGCGGTCATTGGCTCCATAGTTATAGGCAGAATCAGAAAAATAGTCTCTGTTCCAGCTTTGCTTCAGATTAAAACTGTAGCGACCCGCTTTCTTCAACTGAAAGCGGACGACCCGACCCGTATCCAGCCTGTCTCCGGCCCGTGATTCCAGTGACATACTGTCGAACCAGCTTCCGGCATTATCGTTTCGAACAGTCAGCTTCAGGTTTTGAAGCATTGCCCCATCGGAAAAGTCATAATGGTTCCGAAACCATGGGCTATCCCCTTCCGAAGAAAGGAAACTGTACCCGAACGACACATCCGTACGCACATCCAGCTTGTCTGCACTGACAGCTGGCAGGATTGCTGTCCAAAAGGTAATGAGTAAAATGAGTACTTTCACAAATGACCCCCCCAAAAAAATAATAAGGCATTGTTGGCAACTGAAACTAAAATAAACCATTATCAATATATAAGGACAGCCTGATGTTGTCAAGAATAAAGTACAAAAAACTCAGTATGATAGCTTACAAAAGAGGAAAGTAAACCGCAGGTGATAGGCCCAATCCGGGGCCCATCATTACACAATGCAAAGACTTCGAAGCATTGCAAAAAACATGGAGGAAACGTGTTGTGTCTGCAGGAAAACTCAAGCACTTTGTGATTAATTCACAAAGTGAGTTGTCTATTCGTGGCGCAGGGCATCGATGGGGTTCAGGCCGGCTGCTTTCCCAGCCGGGTACACGCCAAACAGGATGCCGACGCCGGTTGAAAATCCGAAGCCGAGAAATATGGCCCATAGCGGTGTGTGAGCAGGCGGAAAGTTTGGAATCAAACTCGCTGCCAGATTTCCCAGACCCATTCCCAGAAGAATTCCGAATGCACCGCCCAGAAAACTGAGGGTGACAGCTTCAATCAGAAACTGCGAGAGAATGTTCTTACGGGTGGCCCCCACTGCTTTTCGAATCCCGATTTCCCGGGTTCGTTCCGTCACGGTGACCAGCATGATGTTCATGATGCCGATGCCGCCGACAAGAAGTGAAATTCCCACAATCCCCATGACAATAGCGGTGATGACATTCGTCGTTTTTGAGAAGCTCTCCACTATATCTTCCTGGGTGGAAATCTTAAAGTCGTCCGGTTTGTTTTCAGGTATCTTGTGGCGTCTCCGGAGAATGGTTGAGCATTGCTGTTTTACGTTGTTCAGCTGGTTCATGTCCGCAACCCGAAACTGGATGTAGGCGAAGTGACCGGCAATTCGACCGTATAGATCAAGGGCGGAGGTTAGTGGAATCAGTGCAAAATTATCCTGGGATTGACCGAAAAAGGATCCCCGTTTTTCCATAATACCAACGATTTTGAACGGCACATTCGAAATGAGGATCGATTTCCCGATGGGGGCTTCTCCCAGTTTCATGGAGTCGACAATTTCCTGACCCAGTACCACAACCCTCCGATGATACTCGACGTCCAGGTCGGTGAGAAATCGCCCCTGTTCTGCATATTGACCGTTAATATCCTGGTACTGCGGATGAACACCATAGATAAGTGTATTACGGGTCTTGCCATCATATTTTACCTGGCTGGTCTGAAATATAATGGGGGCGAGGTCTGTGATGCCGGAGATGGACCGTTTCAATGCTTCCGCGTCCTCCAGCGTCAGTTCCGGTCGATTATTCATGTAATCCGCAAAGTTCCTAACTTCCATGTGAGGTTCAATCGTAATGATGTTGGTTCCCAACTGCTGAATCTGTTGATCAATCGAGGCAAAAATGCCCTGGATCAATGCCACTACCGTGATGATGGACGCGACGCCGATCAGGATGCCCAATGTAGTTAGAAAGCTTCTCATTTTGTTGGAAACAATGGAGTTCAATGCCAGCAATATATTCTCAATGAACATGCTTCACATCCTCAATAATCTTTCCGTCTTTCAAGGTAATGGTGCGATTGGCCATGGCGCCGATATCCGGTTCGTGGGTCACCAGGATAATGGTATTCCCATTTCGGTTCAGGTCCTGGATCAGGTCCATCAATTCAAGGGTGGTTTTAGAGTCCAGGTTGCCGGTAGGTTCGTCCGCGAGGATGAGGGAAGGGGAATTGACCAGTGCCCGTGCGACCGCCACCCGTTGCCGCTGGCCGCCGGATAGCTGGTTAGGGCGGTGATGTGCCCGTTCACCCATTCCCATGGCCTTTAGAATGGAAAGGCTCATTTCAAGGCGCTTTTTCCGCGGCACATGGTTGTAAATCAATGGAACTTCCACATTGTGAAGGGCGGTCAAGCCGGGCAGAAGGTTAAACACCTGAAATACAAATCCGATTTCCCGGTTCCGGACGATTGCCAGTTCTTCGTCGTCCATTTCCGAAACATCTATATCTTTCAGCAGATAGCGCCCTTCTGTGGGAGTGTCCAGACAGCCCAGAAGGTTCATCAGCGTGGATTTTCCCGATCCCGACGCACCCATGATGGAAACAAACTCCCCTTCTTCCACTGTAAAGGACACATGATCCAGCGCGTGGACCTCTTCTGTTCCCACGATATATGTTTTGGTCAGTTCTTCTACCTGAATCAGCATCAGTCTTTCTTCTTTTTTCGGACTTTGTCGCCGTTCTTCAAATTTTTTAACGTGCGATAGGGACCGGTGAGAACGGTCTCATCCCCGGTCAGCCCCGAAGTGATTTCGATGTTTGCGTCATTGGAAAGGCCGGTTTCCACTATTTTCTTCTCTGCTTTGCCGTCCTTCATCACAAAGCAGAATTTCTTATTGTCGTCACCGGTACGTACTGCCTGAATCGGAATGAAGAGGGCCTTCTTCTTTTCCTGAACAGTGATTTCGGCTTCGCCGTTCATTCCCGGTTTCATTGCCGGGTCTAATTCCAGTAGAGCAATCTTAATCTTGAAAACGGACACATCCCGGCCCTGGGGTCGGTAAGCCGACTGACCGATCTCAGACACCTTTCCCTTAAACTTCCGATTCGCCAGGGCATCCAGTTTCAGTGTCGCGAGCATGCCGGTACGGATGCGGGATGCCTCTATTTCGTTGACTTCCACTTCGAGGTCGATTGCGGACATATCACTGACTTCCATGATGACAGAGCCGGGTATATTGACGGTCCCCTGAATGACCTGTTCACCCAGCTCCTTGTTAAGAGAGGTAATTTTCCCAGCCATGGGAGACAGGATGACAGTTTTAGAGAGAAGCTCTTCTGATTTCTGGAGGATGGCCCTGGCCTGGACCACGCTCTCCTTGTACTGGTTCAGTAATAATTCCGCACCCTGCAGGGATGATTTGGCCTGCTCGAAAGCTTCCACAGATATCAATTTGTTTTCAAACAGGCGCTTTTTCCGATTGAATTCCCGACTGGCGGTGGCAACGGACACTTCCTGGTTTTTCACCTGGATTTCAGCCATCCTGACTCCGGCCTCCTGCCGCTTGACTTCACTCTTCAGGTCGCGATCGTCAATACGGACCAGCATCTGCCCCTTTTTGACAATATCTCCTTCTTTTACGGGAAGTTCTACAATTTTCCCCATTACGTCGGACATGATGCTGACCTTTTTCCGGGGGATCAGGAGTCCGCTGGCGTTAATGGTGTCGCGAAACGGTCCGGTTTCCACCTTCTCCATGAAGACTTGTTGTCCTGCATCCCGTTTGGCGACGACACCCATGATTATCATCCCTGCAACACCGAGAACTACGATAGCGATAATCAGTTTCTTTGGCATATTTCCTCGTTTAGAAGACCAGCGTTATGACTGAGATGAACAGTGCCCATGGAACCAGGATGACGGCTGCTGATTTCCAGGTCTTTGTCCCGGTTATTGTTCTGAACCCGATAATCATGATAATGAATTTCCAGATGGTGAAGAAATCGACTGCTTTAA
>CAZRHT010000073.1:0-10936 GCA_964599895.1 uncultured Holophagae bacterium | reverse complement strand
TGGACAAAGGTGTTGCTTTTATCCAGAAACCATTTTCCCTGCGTGAACTGGCGCAGGGCGTAAAAGAGGTTCTGGACAACTCTTGACGGTGGGATACGAGCCACCCTGATCTCAATTTTTCGGGTCTGTAGTCCGAACAATGTGAAACCGGACAGAGCTGCGGTTGCCGATTTCGTCGACGACAGAAAGGGTGTGCCAGCCGGGGTTGGAGAGGATGGCTTTCTCGTGTGTTCCCCGGGTCTGACCGAGGTAGTGGTCATCGAGATACCAGAACACGGTCACATTTGTCTGGCGATGAGAAACACGGCAGAGGATTTTCTGATATTGGCCGCCAAAGTCACGGGGAAGGAATATTCTGGTGTTGATTCCGGGATAGGTGATGGAAAGCGGATCGATGCTTTCCTGACTGGGACATGTCGGTCTATGGGGAGGGACCCGGTTGATTTCAATCCCCCTCTTCCGCAGAAGCTGGATCACTTCGGGGGGGTAGATGAGCCGTTTGGCTTGTTTATGGGCTCCTGGCTTCCAGCAAAGCGAACAGACTGACAGTTTTTCGTCATTTGTCACAGTGACTGTACGATGCCACGGACAGGTCTTATAAAATTGACTGTCCAGGGGTGCGTCTGATTCTACTGTTTGCGGACAATCAGGACCGGCTGCGTAGCCGGTTTCTCTGCAGACAGTGACCTTTTTCAGACCGTGTAGCGGGCGGGGAAACCATGCCGGGGCGTTTTCCTTTGGCAAGCTGTTGAAGATGTTAAAAAGAAGAGGACCGGCAGTCATGGCACCACCAATTTCCGGGTTCCCGGCTCCGTTGAAGTTGCCGATCCAGACAGCAACAGTCCACTTGGGACTTACTCCAACGGCCCAGGCATCCCGCTGTCCATAACTGGTGCCGGTTTTCCATGCAATGGGCCACTGGTTCTGGAAGAGCTCCCAATAGTATTCAGCCCCCGGTCGTTTGAGATTTCGGAGAATGTTCAGGGTCAGCCAGCAGGCACCGGGGCTGATGAGGTGCTCCTCAGGAAGCGATGGATTCTGTCCGTGGTCCTTTAGAACAATTAATGGTGAAAACACGCCGCCACGGCCCAGTCCCCGGTAGAGCCGGGCAAGGTCGATGAGTTTTGCTTCTGCGCCACCCAGCACCAGGGGAAGACCGTAGGCCCCGGGGGGCCGGAAGAGTGTAGTCATGCCGCCCTGTTTCAAAAAGGAATAGAAATCCCGGACACCAAACGCATTTAGTAAACGGACAGCGGGGATGTTGAGTGATTGAGTGAGGGCTTCTCTTGCGGTGACCAGTCCGGAGTAGGAGTGGTCGGCATTGGCGGGAGTGAAGGAACCGTAGTGGCTGGGGATGTCCAGCATGACGGTGTCGGGAAGGATGAAGCCTTCGTCCATAGACAAGCCGTAGAGAAAGGGTTTGAGAATGGAACCGGTTGAGCGGGGAGCCTGAACCCCGTCCACCTGTCCCGCGGCTTTTTCGTCAAAGAAGTCCTGGGAGCCGATGTAGGCGCGAATCTTTCCGCTTTTTGTTTCCACCACAAGGACAGCACCGTTTCTGATCCCGTTGTTTTTCAGGTAGTTCAAATAGTTCCGGGTAAGAGCTTGGGTTGTACGCTGGATATCCGGATCGATGGTTGTGGAGATTGTTCTGCCCGGGAATCGGGTCTGAAGGCTTCGACCCAGGTGTGGTGCCACGACGGGGAATGGCTGGCTTTCAGCCGGAACAGGTTCCGCCAGGGAATTCCTCAAAGTAGCAGCATCAATGATTTTTCGCTTGAATAACTTTCGAAGGAGCCTGTCTCTCTTTTCTTTCAGAAGCTTGTGCCCGTTTTTCGGGGAGATGAGTCCCGGAGCATTGGGGAGAACCGCCAGGGTCGCGGCCTGACCCCATGTCAGTTTTTCTGGTGCTTTTCCGAATGTCTTCCATGCGGCGGCGCGGATTCCGATGATATTTCCACCAAACGGCGCGTGATCCAGATACATGCGCAGAATGGTCTCTTTCCCATAACGCCATTCGATTTTGATTGCCTGCAACATTTCCACCAGTTTATTGGGGACGGTCCGGGGTTTTGGCTTGGATATCCTTGCCAGTTGCATAGTGAGAGTGGAAGCCCCGCTGACGATACGTCTGGCGGATATGTCCTGCCAGGCTGCCCGGGCGACTGAAAATGGATTGATGCCGGGATGCTGGTAGAACCATCTGTCCTCCGCTGTCAGCAATGCCTGTTTCAGTTTTTTCGGTACCGGCATGTCGGGCTCAGGGGGTAGCAACCATTGCTGGTCCGGGTTGAGGAATGCCCGCATAATCCGGCCGTTTCGATCTGTGACAACAGTGCTGTATCGGGCCGGGAAGAGTGGATCCGGCACCGGTGTCAGTATGACGGACAGTAGAAAGACTGCAAACACCATCGCTGCAACAACAACAGGGTTGCGGTAACGAATTTTCTTGATGCGGTCTAAGCGTTCAAACAGCTTCACCGCAAAACTCAATTTCCTCTGGCCCTGCTGACTGTCACAAGACGACCGGGAATCACTGAACGCAGCGTCTTATCGTACATGGCCTGGCTGATCGAAGGTGGCAGGGCAAATTTCCCTGAGCTTACGGCATTCAATTTGACAAGGAAGTCCAGTTTGCCATAGCCGGGGAGGTCAAAAAACCAGCGAATCCGGTCATCACGGATATCGGTGTACTTTACACGGCCGAGGGTCCATTTACTGGACCACGGCGGCATGGATTCTCCAGAGAGACGGGTGTTTTCAATTTCCCAGCCGGTCGGCAACATCTGTTCCAACACTGTTTCTTCAATTGTGGATGTTCCATTGATGGGGCGAAGTGTGAAATGAGCCCAGAAAATTGTACCTTGGCGAATGGAGCCGGGATCAATGGGCATGCCGTTTTCATTGAGCCATTCCACTTTCAGAGACATACCCTCCGCCATTGGCATAACCGAGACCACGGGAGAGATAGGGATGCCGTCCCATTCCATGACTGCATATACCTGTTTCAGCGGAACCGAATCCGCAACGTGTACGGTGACGGTTTTTCCGAAGTCCCGGCTCAACTGAAAGCTGGTGCTGAGAGATGTCGTGTCAAAAGATCTGCTCGTGCCGTCCGGAAAGATCACGTTGCCGGTCAATCTGTCCGGTTTACCGTTCTTGTTGCTGGTTGCTTCCACATATTTCCCCAGTGCGAGAAGAGCATAGCCCGCTGACTGGGTGGACAGCCAGTCTTTGGAAGACAGCTGTCTCGCAATGATGGTGTATTCCTTGTCTGCAACCGACCAGTTCTGGAAATGGGTAGCGAGTTCAAGCAAAATTGCCTGATCCCGGAGGGTAGACCCGAAGGTGCCCCCTGTTTCCACGTAAGCGGGCACATTTGTACCGGTTTTCTTAAGAATATCGGTTGCTGCATCCGGCATGCCGGAGAGACTGTAAGCAGCGGCCAGCAACCATTTCTGGGTGTCAGAGAGCTTGTCCAGCGCGTTCTCGCGGATCAGGTTCATAGATCCCCGGTCGCCCTCTTTTGCCAGAGCCAGCAGGTATAGCCGGTATACCCGGGTTGTTATGCCATCCAGTGTGGATTTTGCCCGGGCTTTTTCAAACTGAATCCAGTTTCTCAACATGTCGTCCGGAACGTTGTAGCCTTTATTCTTCGCTTCCAGCAGAAAGTGTCCGGCATAATTGGTTCCCCACGGAGTTTCGTAACTGTTCCCCGGCCAGTAGCTCATGCCGCCGGAGGGAAGCTGAAATTTTCGAAGGCGTAAAATGGCCGCGTTGATTATTTTGTCTGTGTTCTCCTCCTGTTCAGGTGTCAGTTGCGCAAGGGTTTTCAGGTAGAGTTGTGGAAAGGCAGCCGATGTGGTTTGTTCCACACAGCCGTAGGGATAGTGGATCAGCCAGTTCAGACGGTGTCCAATATTCAGTTCGGCCCGTTTTCGAATGACGATACGGGCGTGGTTTGAGCCCGGCATCCCTTTGTCTGGAATCTTTATTGTAACCGTATTCCCTGGTTTTACTGGTGTCGTCTGCCATTCGTAGAGGCGCGGCGCAATCGCCACGGATTGAATCTCTGCTTTGTGGACAGCTTCGTCCCCGGCTGATTTTGCAGTGATGGTGACGTCAAGATTACCCAGTTTCTGAGGAATTTGAAGCTCAAAGAGAACATCCTGCTCTCCGGATTCAGTGAATGTCAGGGTCTGCTTTGATTTCCCCATTATTGAGGCTGCGCCCTTTACGGAAATGCTTACTCCAACGGGCCCGATTCCCTTTTTCATGCCAAACACAGTAACTGGAACCTCGATGCGGTCGCCGGGGTGCACGACCCTGGGCAGGGTAGGTAGTACCATTAACTCTTTTCTAACCGGCACTGATTTTTCAGTGCTGGCATAGTGAGTCCCGGCCGCGGCAATGGCCATGATGCGAACGGCACCAATATATTCCGGCATTTTGAATGTCAGTACGGCCTTTCCATTACTGTCTGTGTCAACCGGTCCCTTAAACAGATCTACCGGGCGGAAGCGCCGTCGATGTCCTTCTTCTTTCTTTCGCTGCCTTGCCATGGCAGCCATTTTCATATCGCCTCCTATGCTGAATACGCTGAACGGGTCTCCTTTCAGTGCACCGATAACCCAGGGGAAAACGTCACTGATGACTGCACTCAGGCGTTCCCGATGGTAGAAAAATTTCCATGGGTCCGGTGTAGAAAACCCGGTAAGATCAAGTAGCCCCTCATCCACAACGGCAATGGCAAGCTGAGCCGGTTGATGATTGCCTGTTTGAACTGTTATCTGGAAACTTTCCCCCGGCTTGAGTTCAACCGGGGCGTCAATCGTAAGACCCGGGTGGGTAGCCGGGTCGCTGACCATAATCGGCAACACCCCATACAGGCGCATGGGCCGGTCATTTGTGGTCTGGTCGTGGGGTTGTATTACGGATACAGCTACATAGCAATTGGGAGCCATGGCGGATGTAATGGGGATTTTAATGTTGGTTTTGCCGTCGGAATTCAATTCTTCCACACGAGTGTGGAGAATTTCGTTTCCTTTGAGTACCGTATAGGCCAGGGTGCAGGTCTTTGGTGTAGGAAAACTGACTGTCGCAGTTTCGCCCGGATGATAGCCAGGCCGGTCGCTTTTAAGTACAATCATGCCCGCAGTTTTCCCTCCTCCTGTAGATTCTCCCCACTCGTAAGCGCTGAAGAAAAAACCTGCCGTATGACCGTCGCCGTGCTGCACTTCCAGGTAATACTCGCCCCTTTCATCCGGTTTGATTTCAATCGGCATCGGAAGGGATGTGGATGTGACTTCGCCGCTGGCAACTTCTTCCGTGTTGATGTCGGACTTGAATTTTAGCTGAAAAGAACTCCGATTCCTGTATTCCCACCACCAGAATCGATCATTCCGATAGAGCCGCCATTGAATCGGGTGTCCGCTGACTGCCTGCCCATCGGTGTTTACAAGTATCGAATTGACAGTGAAAGGCTGGCCTGTCCGGGCATAGCCGTATTCGAACTCCGGTTTTTGAAGTCCCACGTAGTACCGGAAGGTGTGGATCGGAACGGTGATCTGGTTCTTGTTGGCCCTGCCGCCCTTTTCCAGAACGCGGGCCTTAACGATGGCAACCAGTGGCCCCGGGGCGGTAATTGTGTCCGGAACATTCCATGACACGTTTGCGATGCCCTGTTCATTCAATTTCTTGTCGTAAATTTGTGTTGTAGTATCCCGAAAGTTTACCGTCTCATTCACAAAACGATAGGCAGGGAAGCTTCTGAATGTGCCACTGCCTTTCTGCAGGGTCAGGTCTACCACGGCTTTCAAATTTGACGCAGGTGTGCCAAAGAGGTATTTCGCCGACAGTGTCAGCGAGAGCGTTTTTTGTTCCGGGGTGAGGGCAGGAACATCTGCCTTGACCCTCACTTTCAGCTTGTATGGCACAACAGTTTCAATTCGAATGGCATGAACAAAAGTACGGCTTCCTGCAGTTATTTTCGCCTGCCAGACACCGGTTGGATCATTTTCAGCAGTTGTGAACCGAAAGACATAGAAGCCGTCTTTTCCTTTTCGTAATGTGGATTTCAGTGCTACCTGTTGCTTCGGATTGGTAAGTGTCAAGGTTACAGGGTGGTTTTCAGGAAAAGTGCCTTCTTCGTTTCTGACAATCAGGGACAGGTGGACCTCATCACCGGGACGGTAAACGCCCCTGTCTGTGAATACGAATGCTCGTAAATTCTCTTTGTTCACTTCGCTTCCCCCGACATCAAAGGAAGAAACGTTCCATGCCATGGCGGAATTCAGGAGAAATGTTGTGTTGTCCCTGTATTTACCTCGGACGTAGTATACATCCCTGTTCACGTTGGTAAATTCGGCTTTTCCTTCACGATTTGTGACCGCGGTCTGAATTATCTGATCCTGGTAGCTGCGAAGTTCCACCGTGACCCCGGACATCGGTCCAGCGGAAAGCAGATCTGTGGCAATGACTACATGGTGTTTCCCAGTGCCATAGTGGGTCAGGCCAATGTCCGTTACCAGCACCGGTTTGTATAACCTGCCGTGGCGCCACATGTAACCGGGCGCCTTCGGGTCATTGTACCAGTCAGTATAATTGCCATAGGAAGCTGCTTTGGTTTCCGGTATCATGTCTTCCCTCTGAAAACTGAGGGAGACCAGGAACATCCCCAATGTCCCTTTCCGAAGCAACTTACTCAGGTCAATGGCATATTGCTCTTTGTCGTTAAGCTTTCCGGAGAGTGTGAGGGTTTGTTCCGCAACCTTTACCCCTACTCGGTCACTTTCATTAAAATTGTCACTGCGGGTCTTCTGGGCGTCTGTTTCAGCCACCTGGAGATACTGACCCAGCGTGGAAGAAAATACCTGCTGAACCGTTATCTTGACCTTGCGGACGTTGACAGCTGTAAAGCGGACGTGTTGTTTGTTGCCGGATGGAAGGAAAATTCCGTCGTTCACAAACTGAATTGAGGGGTTCAGATTCTGAAAGGTGATACTGTGAACGGCAGCTTCTTTCAAACGGGCACCCCAGACGTTGCGAATGCCTTTGTGGGCCGTAATGGCATATCCTTCCCCCGGTTTGAAGGAACCGGTTACAAGAATCTTGCTTCCACTTTTTTTCATGGTAAATTGCACTGCTGGTTCGACGGAAATAAGTCCATTGATGTCCTGTTTTATGTCCAGGCGGTCAGAAAAGATAATCGCAAAGCCCCTGTCCCCATTCTGAAAGGTCTCAAAACGGGAAACCTTGAACACTTTTACGGGTTCCAGCAGAAACTTCCTTTCCATCCCGGTGGAAAGGCCAAGGGGTTTCGGATTGATTCGAACCGTCAGAGTCCTGGTTGATTTTTCCCGTGAAATGGAAGGAATGGTAAAAGTAAAGCGCTTTTGATCCTCGCGCATCATCCACACAGCACTGGTATCCCGGCCGTCCAGATCCAGCGAAACTGACTTTTTTACCATGTCGATTGTGGAAGGCTCCGTGAAGTCTAAGGTCCCTTCAAAAGCTGCTTCTGATGCTTCTCCGGTCTGAGCGGCGGTGAAGCTGCCATCCAGTCGGACAAGCTCCCTTTTTGCAACCTGGAAAGCCAGATCAATCTCTTTTAATGCTGATTCCTTCTGGCTGGGCAGCAGGCCGGTTACATCAAGCTTACCGGTATAGGATTGTCCCAGACTTAAGGGATGGTCCGAAATGAAGGCCAATGTCTGCTCGTCCTGCCAGACTGCGTGGCCCGAGATTTTCGGCGAAAAATGAAACACCGGAAGTTTCAACGGGGCGTTTACCTGGTTTTCACCCACAATCGGATGGACAAAGCGCACCCGAATGGGTTCGGAGGAGGAAATGATTCCGGAGGTGATATGAGAAATTTCCTTTGCGGTTTCAATGGAATAAGTTGGTTTTTTGGCTGATCTCTGCTTTTCAGTGTGGCCGCATCCGTATGGGAGCAAAAAAAATACGGACATAATTGCCAATCCTGCCCATGATCCGATTCCCCATTGTTTCTTGTCGTACGATTCCCTTTTCACGATTTCCCCCTCCCGTAGTCAATGAAATTTGTATAAATCTTATCACAGAAAACAGAGTTCCAACTTCGGAGAAAAGGGAAATTCTGATACACTTGTACCCGGATAGAAATGATAGAAGGAGTGCTGAATGATTAACCGAGATGAATTACTGGAGCGATTTACACGTTATGTAAAGATTTATACAACCTCAGATGAGGAATCCACTACTTTCCCGTCCACCAGCCGCCAATTTGATCTGGCAAAGATACTGGTGGCTGAATTGAAGGCAATGGGCCTGAAAGAGGTCGAGCTGGATGAATTTGGCTATGTTTATGCCCGTGTACCGTCCAATGTAGAAAAGAGCGTGGCCCCGGTGGGCTTTATTGCCCACATGGACACTGCCCCTGCCGAGGGTGGCGAAAATGTAAAGCCTCAGGTTGTCAGGAACTACGACGGCGGCAATATTCAGCTTCCCGGTGATCCGGCTGTGGTTATTTCACCAAAAGAAAATCCCATTCTGAAAGAACTGGTTGGAAATGACCTGATTACCACTGACGGAACCACTCTTCTTGGTGCTGATGATAAGGCAGGTGTAGCGGAAATCATGACGGCAGCGGCCTACATGATGACTCATCCGGAATTCAAACACGGGGAAATCTGCATTGCTTTCACCCCGGACGAAGAGGTGGGCCGCGGTGTTGACCACTTTGATGTGAAGAAATTTGGCGCCGGCTTTGCATATACACTGGATGGCGGCAGACTGGGCGAACTGGAAGATGAAACCTTCTGTGCCGACAGTGCCGAGGTTACCTGCAAGGGTATCAATGTTCATCCCGGTTATGCCAAGGACAAAATGGTAAATGCCATTCGTATGGCCGGGTTGTTCATGACGCTGCTTGATGAAAAAACGCTGCCGGAAACAACGGAAAATCGTGAGGATTACTACCATGCGACCGGCATCAAGGGAATGGAAAACGAAACTGTCATCAACATGATTGTCCGAAGCTTCACTGTGGATGGCCTGAAGGATAGAGAAAAAGATCTTGAACGGGTCCGTCAACAAGTACTGGAAAAATTTCCCAGGGGCGAGATTAATATTGTCATCAAGGAACAATACCGAAACATGAAAGAGGTGCTGGATCAGCATCCGGAAATAATGGAAACGGCAAGAAAGGCTTTCGAAAAAGCCGGAATCACCCCCATCCATAAGCCCATCCGCGGTGGAACTGATGGCTCCAGACTCACATTTATGGGGGTTCCGACACCCAATGTTTTTGCCGGTTCCATCAACATGCATTCCAAAAAGGAATTTGCTTCCTTGCAGACCATGGAAAAGTCCACTGAAATTATTCTCCACATCGCGTCTGTTCTCGTCGAAGCATAAAAGATGTTTACGCCGGTGTTCCAGGGGGAGTTGGATCTTCCCCTGGACAGCGATTCTTTTTTTCAAAACCTGGAAAAGGTGGTTCAGCGGATGGGAAAAGAAGGACGCTACACTTTTTCCCGGACATCTCCATCAACTGCCCATGTATCTTCCAACCGGTTAAATCCGTTCGGCTATACATTCAATGACGCATTCCTTGCTGTTGACACCGTCCCGGCCGGGGGTATTCATGTCCGTTATCGGGTGAGTTTCATCAAATGGTTCCTGGCGATGCTCTTCCTGTCATTTCAAGTTCTCATTGCATTTGCCATTCTCATGTTTTTCTACGTTCATCGCCTTCCCGCCGAAGTTCAAAGCACCGCTTTTGTTACTTTCTTCATAGCATTGACCTTCTGGGCCCTTGTCTGGCCCATTGTCATGATTATCATCTATCGTGTGATGCTTTCCCGCATGTTTCGAGTTCTCCTCCAGAGTTCTGCACTGTTCAGCCAATTTGAAGATGGGAACTTGAAAAGGGACTGGGGCAAATAGGGCAAAATGAACAGTAGTGATAACCAGTAAGACCAAAATGAAAAAAAATGCTAAAAATTTCAACATAATGCTTTACTGGATTCTCTAATTTCGGTATTATTAATCGATTTTCCGTTCTTCATCAAAATAAGTATTGGGGGTTGTAATGAGGATTTTCAAAGGATTGATTATTGTATTGGCTGTTGTGTCTGTTGCTTTTCTGATTGGTTGCAACAAGAGCGAAGCACCGGCAAAGAAAGCACCGGCTGCAGTGGAACAAGCCACACCGGCACCGGCTCCTGCCGCTGTTGAACCGGGAACGCAGAAGGAAGAAACGGCAACAGAGCCATCTGCTGAAGGAACTGAACAAAAAGCTGAAGAGCCGAAAACTGAGGAACCCAAGACCGAGAATCCTAAATAGAAGTATCAGCCAATTTGCATTGAGAAGGGGGAAGGCAATGCCTTCCCCCTTTTTTGCATTCTGCGAAAAATTCTTGGAATTGAAAAGTTTCTAATTAGCTCATCTTTTTATGATATTCTTTATGCGCATATATTTATGTTGGAGTTGCTATGAAATACCTTTTGTATGTCGGAGCAGCCACCCTGGGTGGTGGCATTGGATATCTTTATCATCGGCTGATTGGCTGCAAATCCGGGTGAGCAATCACCGGAAATGCTTGGTCAAGCATTATATACGGTGCCGTTCTCGCTTTATTATTGCTTCAACCGGTGGCTGAACGGCTGGCCCGGAAATGGGAATTGAAACGTAACCATTTCGCCAATCAAGTGGAGTCCGTTGATGGTTCCGCGGTGAACAGCCGTTCGTATGGAACGCCAACCGAATCTGGCGGGCCTGAAAATAGATAATCCTGTCCATTCCATCTCCTGAATCGACTTTTCAATGAGTTTCCTCCTTCCTTCGGTGACGTGTTTGCAAAAACAAGAAAAATATGTAAAGATAAATTACTTTATCAAGTGATGAACCAACCGACGAAATTGATCTGTTTCGGGGAGGGAATGAACATGCATG
>CAZRHT010000072.1:0-11027 GCA_964599895.1 uncultured Holophagae bacterium | reverse complement strand
GGTCTGGAGATTGGGATTGGCACTGACATCCAGGTTGGATAAATGGTTGGAGTTGCATAACAGGAGCGTCAGATTTGAGTTTGCACTTACGTCCAGGCCGGTCAACTGGTTGGAATAGCAGTGCAAGGTTTGAAGATTTGGGTTTGCACTTACGTCCAGATTGGTCAACTGATTGGAATTGCAGCCCAGATTTGTTAGGTTCGTGTTGGCACTTACATCCAGATTGGTCAGCTGGTTGGAATTACAGGCCAAGCCTGTTAGACTCGTATTAGCACTCACATCCAGATTGGTTAACTGTTCAAAACCGCAGTCTAGGCCTGTAATGTTAGTGAAGTATTCTATTCCAGTCAAATCCTTAATACTGCCAGGCGAACCGTAACTTCCCGGAGTGTCTATAGTACCCGTGACAGCCTCAGCTTCGGAGACCTGGATTTCGCCATCCCCATTGGTGTCATAACTGGCAACCAAAAATGCTTTGAAATTTGAATCCGGTATATTTATGTTCTGGCTGTACGCAGCCAACGGTGCTAATAGAAAAAACAGTGCCACAAAGCAGTTCCTGAAGCCACATTTCATGTTCTTCCCCCCTTTTTTGCAATCGCTTCCTTAGACTCGGTCCTTCATACTACAAATTCATTGTACGCAAACTCCCGGATCTGCCTCCTCCTCTTCGTCTTCTATTTCAATATTCATGCTTAAAACAAGTAGAGACTCCATTGCAAAACTCCGCAGTTTGCCGGCCAGCAGACAGCCGACAAACATTATGCTCCTTTTGTTCAGGGAAAATCAAGATGTTTACAAATCTTTTTTATCAAAACATATAATTGTGTATATTATATTGTCACTTTCTGAAATTTCAAAATCGCATTTAGAACAGCACAAAATATAAGTGAGGCAAATACAGGGGATTTAGTCCTCAAATACACGCCAAGAGAGGGGAAAATAGAAGAGCCATGCGATCATCATTACGGCCCTTCTGTTTCAAAATCTATCATCAAGCTCATAAATTCCGACTCGCTCTTCCCCTTTTTGGGCTCAAATCTCCGGGAAAATCGGGCAGATATCCACAGGAATGTCTTTCAAAGATTCCAGCGCCTGCTTCATTTCCGGGCGGATTAATCTGTAGGTGTGGACAAACTGCTTTGTCCGGGCGTAGTCCCCAGTGGCCTGCATGATCAGAAGGGCTTTGGCGATCTTGGTAAATCCTTCCCGCGCCTTGTTCAATTTGACACTGAATTTTTTGGTATTCTTGTCAAAAGAAATCACCCCTACATCTGTCAGGTAGTTGAAGATGATGATGTTTCCACCGCCATGGGCCTCATTGATTCCAAACCGTACGGACCGAAAAATTCCGCTCACAAATGTCGCGGCAAGCTGGTCCCCAAAACCTTTCGGGAACTGGCCCTTGTCGGTGAGAAAATAGCCATTGTACACGCCGAGAACATCTGCCTTGGCTTCTTCAATGGTAGAGTAAAGATCTTTCAATTCCTTGTTTACCGTTGTTTTTCTGCCGTCCTTCACAATGTTCCCCGGCCCCAGTCCGTGGGACATTTCATGGAGCAGGGTATGGGTAAAGTAGGCGTCAAAAGAAACGTTTTTCAGGGTTTCCGGGTCCATTACCCGGTTGGTGATGGGAATCCAGCATTTTTCGTACTTGGCCTTCGCCACATTTTTCAGCAACACTTTTTTGGAGCCCTTGGCTACTCTTACCTTCTCATCGTTGGGCAGATTGAACGCAGTGGTCTGGACACCGGAGGCCGCATCCCCGGCACAGTAAACTTCGTTGGCAACTACGATGGGTGACAGGTTTCCCCGGCTGAAGTTTTTATACTGCTCCGGAATCGGCAGGTTCTTTTCCATCGCCTCGAGATACCGGGCCACCATTTTCAGTTTTTCGCTTTCCACCGCATCCCGGACAGTGATAAAGGATTCGAAGCTGGCCTTGTACCCGAACAATCCATCTTCGTAGACTTCGTAGGGGCCAATTACAGCCTCCACCATGTTGTTTTTCATGTCCATCCACGCCATGTCACTGTCAAAATAGTCGTTGGAGAGAAAAGCATCCGCCCGCTTTTGAAGGTAAGTTTTTACCGTTTCATTGTCAGCGGATTCCGCCGCTTCACGGAGCAGTCCGGCTGCTTTTATCAGCAATTCTCTGTATTCCATTGAATAGGGAACTGCCACCAGCATTCCGTCCTTTCGGCGAATCACGGTCACGGGGCTTTCAAATGCCTTTTCCTGGCCCGGATGATCCTTGACAAAGGATTCGAACTCTCCCTTCGTCATATCTTCGGGATAAAAGTTCGCCCCGGCCGGTTTAGCTTCCGTTCCAATGAAGGGCCGGTCGTGATCCAGACGGTTGAACGGTCCTTTGTACAAATTGAAAAGCGCGAGTTTTGCCTTGTCCAGCGGGTCAGTGCTTGTTTCCAGGCTGGCTCGAATAGAGAGGTTCTTGACATAGACCTGGCGAAGATAGATCTCGTTCATCACATCGGATGCTTCAACCAGTTTCCGCAACACGTTTTTCTGTTTTTCGCTCACTACCTGGCCGATTTCCAGCTTTACAGGCGCAAATTTATCCAGTTCACTCTGAAGTTTCGCTATCTGTTGTTTTTCAGTCACAGTGATGTTTTTCTCCTTTTTCTCTCCCTGTCCGCAGGAGACCAGCAGGGCAAGTGCCAGAACAGCAATTAATGCATTTCTCATCATACTTCTCCATCCACATTTCTACCACTGATGTACAGGTACACACAAATCAACGCCATGATGATAAGGCCAACGATAGTAGCCCCGCTGACGCTCTGCAAAATTAAGTAGTGGCGGTCGGCACCCAGTCCCATGGACTCACGAAGCCAGTCAAGAACTGAAACCGGTTTTCCGCCAACCATAGACCCGGTCCCGATACTTGCCAGCACAGCACCCAGCACACCGAACAAGGCCGAGCCTGCGAGCAAACCGGAAGCGATAAGCGTTCCTTTCTGGAACCTTGCGTTGGAGATTTTTTCGTCGTCTGAGCTCTTTTTCAACAGAGCGCCCATTGCACCACCCACAAGCAATGGGGTATTCAGTTCCTGGGGCAGATACATACCCAGTGCGAATGCCAGCGCCGGAACGCCCAGCATATCCATCAGCAATGCCACAATGCAGCCGATTCCATACAGAATCCATGGGATGTTTGCCTTGGGGTCCATCAGCGTTATGATAATGGTCTTCATAACGTTTGCCTGTGGTGCCGGCAGTGCGGGGTTTGGAATTGCTTTTCCTGCCGCATCCAGGACAGTAAACCCGAGTCCGGTATTCAAAACATACATAACCAATCCCACGGAAGCGGCAGCCACCAGGATGCCCAGAAACTTAAACCGTTCCTGCTGCATGGGGGTGGACCCGATCCAGTACCCAATTTTCAAATCTGTAATGAAAGCGCCGGCCACTGACAAGGCAGTGCAGACGACGGATCCCATCACCAGTGCGATGGTCATCCCGGCGTCTCCGGACAATCCGGCCTTGACCAGGATAACGGAGCCAATGATAAGCGTAACCAGCGTCATGCCGGAAACCGGGTTGGTACCCACAATGGCAATCGCTCTGGCCGCAACGGTTGTAAAGAGGAATGAAATGACAAAAGTAATAACGAGCGTCAGAAATCCGTAGCCGAAGGTACCGGTAATGATATAAAAGAAGATAAAGGTAAATACAAGGGAAACGCCCAGAAGGGTGATAACGGATTTCATGGAAATATCACTATCGGTGCGCTCGGAATTGGCGCTCTCGTGATGACCGAAAATCTGTTTAAATCCCACCGAAAAGGACGAAACGATGATCTTTCCATTCTTAATGATTCCCATGAGACCGGCGGCGGCAATGGCACCGATGCCTACCGGACGAACATAGTTCGCAAAGATGGTGCCTGGGTCCATGCCCGCCATATTTACGCCGGCGACAAACTGGCCGTGGGCAAACAGCGGGACCAGCACAAACCAGGCGAGAAATGAACCCCCGGCAATCACAGCGGCATACTTCAGTCCCACAATGTAGCCCAGGCCTACAAAAAACGCGGTCGCTTCCATCTTGAAAACCATCTTGGTTTTTGCGGTAAATTTCTGCAGTGCGCTCCCCAGCATGGTTGAATTGAAGTGTACTCCCCAGATATGAAGCGTATCAGATAGAAAATCCAGTACACCACCCACCAATACACCGGTAATCAACGTCTTCGCCTGATTTCCGGCAGATTCACCGGACACCAGAATCTCTGTAGTTGCCGTGGCTTCCGGGAAAGGCAGCATACCATGCTGGTCTGCCACAAAATAACGGCGCAGGGGGATCAGGAACAATACCCCGAGAAAACCGCCGAGCAGCGCCGCAAAAAATATCGTGCTGAATTTCGGATCCAAGTTCAGCATATAAAGTGCGGGGAGGGTGAAAATGGCACCGGCCACGACGGCACCGGATGCGGCGCCAATGGACTGGACGATCACATTTTCCAGGATGGTGTTCTTTCTCGCGAACACCTTACCCAACCCCACGGCCAGGATGGCAATGGGAATGGCGGCTTCAAATACCTGTCCGGCCTTGAGGCCTGAATATGCAGTCGCGAAGGTAAACAAAGCGGCCATAATAACACCGGTAACAACGCTTCGCGTCGTAATTTCCGGTACCGACTGGTCAGCCGGAATGAATGGAATATACTTTTCTCCCTCGGTCAGCGGCTTGTACGCATTGGCTGGTAGCCCTTTCTGTTGATCTGCCATGGTTCTACGTTCTCCCCTCTCAGATAAAATTTAATCTCTATCACTCTATGCGAAAAGCGAGGCTTTTTCAAGGGAGAAACGTTGCGTACAAACTAATGATAGCCTGACGGTACGGAAAAACGGTCTTTACACAGGAAAACGGAACTTGATTGTCAGTAGCTCAAAATGCATTTTCAAAATTGATTGTCGTTGAAGAAGAAATGGCGTGCCTGGCGGGATTCGAACCCACGGCCTTTGGCTCCGGAGGCCAACGCTCTATCCAGCTGAGCTACAGGCACAGACCAGAGAGTATTATAGTTCACAGTTTGCCAATCGGCAAGAATAAGCATGAATAAATCTTTTCCTTTATGGAGAATTGGCTCCATGTTACAATTCTGACTGTTCAAGACCCTCAGCACATGCGAACACATACAAGAATGATCGGAGGAGAAGATGAAGGTATTGAAGAAAACAGCTTTTATATTTCCGGGACAGGGCTCGCAGTACGCTGGAATGGGCGTAGATATCTGCGACCAGTTTGAAAGGGCCCGGGAAATATTTTATACAACTGACAAAACGCTGGATTTCCCTCTTTCCCGCGTCTGTTTTCACGGCCCTGAAGATGACCTGAAATTGACTGCAAACACGCAGCCTGCACTTCTGACCCTCAGTATTGCGCTGTGGGAATTGCTGCAGGATGAGGGAATCCGACCTGAGGCCTGCGCGGGGCACTCACTGGGAGAGTACAGCGCATTGGTCGCCGCGGGCGTCATCCCCTTTGAAGATGCGGTAAAACTGGTTCGCGACCGTGGAGAATACATGCAGGAAGCAGTTCCCGTCGGTGTTGGAGCTATGGCAGCGGTCATGGGACTGGACGGTCCATCAGTGGCTAAAACGCTGGATCTCGCCCGGGCGGATAGTCAGGTTCTGTCCATTGCAAACCTGAACTGTCCGGGTCAAATTGTTGTTGCAGGGCATGCCGACGCGGTGAATGCGGCCCTTCCATTATTAAAGGAAGCCGGTGCCAGACGTGTGGTGATGTTGCCGGTAAGTGCTCCTTTCCACTGTGCCTTGATGCAGCCGGCTCGGGATCGACTTGCTCCGGCAATTGACGCTGTAGATTTCGATGACCCATCCATGCGGTTTTACAGCAACGTGACAGCTGATGTGTTGGCAGAACCGGAAGACATCAAGGAAAAGCTGAAAGAGCAGGTAACTCATCCTGTGCGCTGGGAAGAGTTGATTCAAAAGATGATTGCCGACGGCATTACCCGGTTTGTGGAAGTGGGTGCCGGACGGGTGCTCTCCGGACTGGTACGCAAGATTGACAGAAATGTCATTGTACAGAATATCTCAGACTCCGGGACATTCGCTTCATTCCTGCAGTCCCTTTCGAACACGGAGGAAAAACATGATTGATTTAAACGGACAGGTGGCAGTAGTAACCGGCGCATCCCGTGGAATCGGCCGGGCCATCGCGGAGAAACTGCACGGTGCAGGGGCCGACGTGGTACTGGTGGCACGAAACGAGGCATTGTTGAAAGAAACCGCCAGCTCCCTGGGCGGCGCAATGGTAGTATCCATGGATGTGTCGTCAACAGACGAAGTGGAGGCCGGATTCAAGAGGATCATTCAGGAAAAAGGGAAGATAGATATTCTGGTGAACAATGCGGGCATTACCCGGGATAACCTGTTGCTTCGATTGAAAGAAGAGGATATTCAGCAAGTGCTGGATGTTAATCTGAAGTCCATGTTCTTCACCTCAAGAAATGTTCTGAAGCCTATGATGAAACAGCGCCGGGGCCGGATTATCAACATTACCTCCGTTATTGGTCTCATGGGCAATGCCGGCCAGAGCAACTATGCCGCATCCAAGGCTGGAATTATCGGATTCACAAAATCCCTTGCCCGGGAAGTGGGTTCCCGGAATATTACCGTTAACGCCATAGCGCCAGGCTTCATTGAAACTGACATGACGGCGGAGCTTCCGGAAAACGTACAGAAAGAAATGGCCGCATCCATCGCGCTTGGCCGCTTCGGTTCCCCGGAAGACGTTGCCAATGCCGTGCTATTCCTTGCATCCGACCTGGCAGCGTATGTAACCGGGGAAGTAATGAATGTAACCGGCGGGATGTACATGTGATGAAAAATCTGGATTTTAACCTGAAATCATCCATATTCGGAGGTCAACATGAATAAAGAGTTCGTAGAAATGGTTATCAGCGCTCCCTTCATCCTGGCAAAGGGCTTTCTCATGGGGCTGATTGAAGGAAGTGGTGAAAAACCCATCTATTTTTTCAGCAAACGGACCGGCATCCGGACCGAAACCCTTGGCAGCGCGGTGAAGGAATGGCTTGGATTTGAAAATATTGTGCATCTTTGCGTGGAAAAGAAATTTTCCAAACGACTGGAAGAAGGCATTGCGCACACCCACGAAACGTTGGGAATGGAAGTCAAGTCTGTTCAGCATATCGAATCAGCGGGGTTTGATTTCAAAGCCCATTTCTTCAAAAAGGACGAAGCGGATGCATTCCAGGCACATCTTGATGCCCTGCCAAAAGGTGTGTACCTGGATGGGTTCAAAGAAGAGGAATATCAGGACAAGGATGACAAGGGGGAAGGTGGTGCATATGCCCCTTCCCACGCCTATGAATACAGTGCAAGCGGACGTGTTGTCGGCGATTTTGGGGGCGTTGTGGAAGTTTTTCTGAAATACAAAGATGACATTCTGGTGGATACAGATGAGGTGAAATTGAATTTCGCAGCTTCATAAGGAACTTTCACCGGATAAGATGGGCAAATTTTCGCTCAGGTTTGCGTTAGATTTGTTTGCGGCGATTGAGCAGAACCACTGGCGCAGTTGCCGCTACGTCTAGGATTCTGTGATTCAGCTGCGATAAACGATAGCCCGAAAATGAATTGAGAGATGTCCCAGTTTTCTGGTAAAAGTTTCTGTTTTTTTTACTTTCCATTTATTGTTTTTCATCTATAATTGAGGCGCCGTGAAAACGGCGTCAATTTTTTCGAGGAGGCCCTCAAATGTCTGAAAACCTGAACCCCTTCAAGATGGCGCAGCAGCAACTGAGTACTGCGGCAGATCTCATGAACCTCGACGAGGATATTCATGCCGTCTTAAGGGAGCCGATGCGGGAATTTCATGTATCAATACCCGTGCGAATGGATGATGGAACTCTGAAGGTATTCAAAGGGTTCCGTGTGCAATATAACGATGCAAGAGGCCCATCAAAGGGCGGTATCCGGTTCCACCCGGGTGAAACAATAGATACAGTCAGGGCACTGTCTGCCTGGATGACATGGAAGTGCGCGGTCGTCAACATTCCCCTTGGCGGCGGTAAGGGCGGCGTAATCTGTGACCCCAAGGACATGTCGCAGGCCGAGCTGGAAAGGCTGAGCCGGGGCTACATTCAGGCTCTTGGCCGCTATATCGGCCCGGAAATTGATATTCCGGCACCTGATGTTTACACCAATCCTCAGATCATGGCGTGGATGGCGGATGAATTCGCAAAACTCCGCGGCTACTACGCACCCGGCGTCATTACCGGGAAACCTATCGCAATCGGCGGTTCCGAAGGTCGGGGAGATGCCACCGCAAGGGGTGCCCGCTACACCATCCGGGAAGCTGCCAAGCATCTGGGCCTCAAACTGGAAGGGGCAACTGTGGCGGTTCAGGGGTTCGGCAACGCCGGTGCCCATGCCGCACGGCTGATGGCGGAAGACGGATGCAAAATTGTGGGGATTTCCGATGTGGGTGGCGCTTTCCATGATGAAAACGGCATTGACGTGGCGAAAGCCATTGAATACGTGGCCGAAAATGGCACACTGGCCGGTTTCGAGACGGTTTCCGACTGCAAAGAATTGACTCCCGCTGAAAAAGTGCTGGAACTGGATGTGGATATACTGATCCCCGCGGCACTGGAAGGTCAGATCACGGAAAAGAATGTTCACAAGATCAAAGCCAGAATGGTGGCCGAATGCGCCAACGGTCCGACAACTCCGGCAGCAGACAAGGTTCTCACCGAGAAAGGCGTCTTTATCATTCCCGATTTCCTTTGCAATGCCGGCGGCGTAACTGTTTCTTATTTTGAGCAGGTTCAGGGAAACATGAACTTCTACTGGCCGGCTGAAGAAGTAGATGAACGCCTGGGACACATCATGAAGAAAGCCTTCTGGTCTGTCGTGGAAGCAGCTGAGAAGTACAATGTAAACAACCGCACCGGCGCCTACGTGGTGGCGGTGGGACGCGTGGCGGAAGCCATGAAGCTCAGGGGCTGGGTATAACCGGTTCCAGGCTGACCATCATAACTAAAGGGCGGGGCTGAATGCCCCGCTTTTTTTGTCGCCAAATTCAGGTACAATAAGCAGGAAGAAAAACAATTGGAGAAAAACGATGACCAACCCTGTTTACATATTCGGCCATAAAAACCCGGATACAGATTCTATCTGCTCGGCAATCGGATATGCTGAGCTCAAGAACTTACTTTCAAATGGAACCCCCTACCTGCCCTGCCGCCTTGGTGCGCCCAATCCACAGACAAACTGGGTACTGGACCGAGCGGGGGTTTCGGCACCGCGCTACCTCAGCGATACGCACATCCGCGTGCGGGATCTGATGACCCGGGATGTTCTGACTGTTGAAGGGCAGACTCCCCTGGCGGAAGCCATCGACCTGATGCAGGGAGAACGAATCAGGATTGTTCCGGTAGTCAGGAACGACAACACCCTGCAGGGAATGATCACCTTCTTCTCCCTGACGGACCACCTGCTCCAGGTTACATCTCCGGAATCCCACCTTCAGGCCGTCATCACCCTACCCAACCTGATTCGCGTACTGAAGGGGAAACTACTGGCTGGACAACCGGACAACGCAGCGTGGAAAATGGATTTTATGGTAGCTGTCATGGGATCATTTTCCTTCTCAAAAGACCTGGAAAAAAGAAATCCTGCAGAGGTACTGCTCTTTACAGCCGATAGAAATGACATTATCCGCCTTGCAATTGAGGCAGGCGTTCGCGCAATTGTCATAACCGGGGGAAATCATCCGGGTGAAGAAGCTGTACAGGCAGCAAAAGAAAGCGGTGTCGTACTGATTTCCACTGATTTTTACATCACGCAGGCACTGAACCTGGGGAAACTCTCCATTCCCTCGGCACTGGCAGCGGAACAGGGTGATATCCAGATTCCCGGAGATATGTTAAGAAGTGAAGCAAGGCGCAAACTCCTCGGCTCTCACCACAGAGGATTGGTAGTTGTGAACGAAAAAGGATTCGTTACGGGAATTGTTACCCGAAGTGATCTGCTGAAGAAGGTCCGGAAGAAGGTTATCCTGATGGACCACAACGAAGCGGGCCAATCCGTAACGGGCCTTCATGAAGCTGAAATTCTCGAAGTTCTGGACCACCACCGGATCGGCAGTTTTTCCACCGAAACTCCCATCACCTACCTGTGTAAACCCACCGGCAGTACCTGTACCATCGTGACGACTCTCTATCAGGATCATGGACAGAAACCCGATGCAAAAACTGCATTGATTCTGCTATCCGGTATTCTCAGTGATACCATCATTTTCCGGTCTCCCACCTGCACAGAAACGGACCATGAAATGGCCGCCTGGCTGGGTGAAATTGCCGGAGTAGATCCCGAAGAATACGGAATGGAAATGTTCCGGGCTTCATCAGCCGTGGCCGGACTGGATGACAACGCCCTGATCAGGACTGATATGAAAGAATTTTCAGAGAGAAGCGCTCGTTTTTCCGTCAGCCAGATTGAAGTAGTGGAATTTGGTGAAATCCGGGAACGCTCTGCCTCCCTGCTGAAACAACTGGAGCAGATGCAGAAAGAAAACGGCTATCTCTTTTCCGCCATGATGGTAACAAATATCGTGGCAGGAGATTCGCTTCTGCTGTCCGCTGGAGACACCTCCATCATGGCCGAAACCGGTTTCCCGGAAACAGGCCCCGGAATTCGTCAGGCTGTCGGTATTATCTCCCGAAAAAAACAGCTTCTTCCTCTGCTCCTTGGCATCGTAAAGGAACAGCGGCCCCACCACATTGATGATTGAAGGACTATTCCTTTTGCTGTGTTCTGAATAAAATGAGGACCGCGCCCTTTCAAAACCTACGGCCCTGGACCTTTGTTTCCGGTCAGAAACTTCCCTCTCTTAATCGAATACCTTTTCTTCAGTTTCATCCGCGTTTTTCGCGTCCGCTTCCACGTTCCGGCTCTCGGGCCCATCTCCCATTTTTTTCAAAAATTCCTTATACCATTCTGCCTGAATGATAA
>CAZRHT010000071.1:5553-11046 GCA_964599895.1 uncultured Holophagae bacterium | reverse complement strand
TCCCCTGATTTTTCTTACACCTACTCCTACACCAACCCATACTCAGAAAGGGTGAAGAGTGATGGGTTGGGAGAATTCAGGGAAATTTGTCATCCCACTTCCTGTCCGTTTCTGAACGATCCGCAATTAAAGCGGTGCAATGCACGCCGTTCGCCGCGAGTTACTTCTGTTTAACCTTTGGCTTATCTGATGTGGGTTTCATCTTCCAGCGAATGGAAATGGAAGACACAAGAGCCGGATTCAGAATAACTCCGTTATCCCCCTGTCGGCGAAGCCCGGTTGTTTCCAAATCATAGGCATTTGCAATAATTAAAAGAACCTTCTCGTCATCTACTGCTTTATCGGATTTTGAGTCCACTTGCGGGCTTTCCTCTCGGGTGATTGTGATCGAACGGACCTGTTCTTCTAATCGGACGTCTACGTCTGTACTCAATTTCTGATCTGCGGAAAGGGCTTCGAAAAAATCCTCGAAGGAGTCAAACTGCGCCTTTACAAGATATTCATAGGGGACAGTATCCCGGATTACCTGTATGTGGACATGATCGGCGCCCATATCAAATAATGCTTTCATCAAGGGAATATCCCGTTCATCCAGCAAATGGTCCAGTAGTACTCGTTCTTCTTTGATGCGTTTGGAAGGCGTTTTTTCGGTTGAATATACGTTATGTTTGTAAATGAGCAACATGACAGAGCCATCCGGTTCCAGAAAGGCAATCATTTGCTCTTCTTCATTGAAGCAACTTTGCAGTAATGAAAATATCATTATCAGTGAAATGAGTTGAAATATGCGTCTTATCATGGTGTAATTTTACGCTCCCAATATTCATAAATCAAGTAAAGGCCGATTCGGGCTCTTTCTGGACAGATAATTGATTCAATGCTATCATTTATAAAATGAGAGAGTTGTGGAGGGGTATGGATGGGATCACCAGGTCGCTTGGCTCATTTTAAAGAATGGGTTGCCAAAACAGGGAAACATAATCGTGAGAAAATCGGGCTTCTGGAAGGCGTGGTCAGTATTGTCATAAATGTACTGATTGCAGCAGTGAAGTTTTTCTACGGTATCGTTTTTCACAGCATCAGTTTGATTGCGGATGCGGTGCATTCCCTGTCGGACGTCCTTTCCTCAATTGTTGTAATTGTTGGATTCAATATATCCGCTCGACCGCCGGATGAAGATCATCCATTCGGCCATGGACGAACAGAGCTCATTGCTTCGGTTATTGTCGCTACGCTTCTATTTGTTGTGGGCCTTGAATTTCTGAGGGATTCAATTGAAAAAATTGTAAACCCGGCGGTCTCAGAGTTGAGTACCCTGGGAATAATCATTGTCGCTGCCACTTTGCTGATGAAGGAAGCATTGGCGCGATTTTCTTTTTTCCTCGGGCGAGAAATCGATTCAAGTGTGTTGATAGCAGACGGACACCACCACCGAAGTGACGCGATTTCGACGGTTCTTGTACTGATTTCCCTGGGTTTTGTGCATGCCGGATGGCCCCGGGCCGATGGCATAGGAGGACTGGCTGTTTCAGTTTTTATTATGTTGACTGCTATCGGACTGATTCGAGACTCGGCCAGCCCGCTTCTTGGGCGGAATCCTGCACCGGAACTGGTGGACAGAGTAAGAGAAATCGCAAGTTCGCATAAAGAAATCATCGGCATTCACGACATCGTGGTTCATGATTTCCGCTCCATTTACAACATTTCTCTTCATATTGAAGTGGACCATACCATGACGTTGAGCCGTTCCCACGACATCTCAGACACAATCGAAAGGGAGATCCAGGATGTGTTCCCGGGTTGGGCAATTGTGCATGTGGATCCGGTGAATCGCAGTCACCCGAAATATGCGGTTGTGACATCAGCAATTGAACGCCTCGCGAATGATTACCCGTTCATGGGCACAGCCCATGACATTCGAATTGTGGGTTCTGATGATCGGTTTAATATTGTGATGGATATTAACTCTGAAAAAACACCCGAAAGGTTGGCTCAAATTGACGAGATTCGCGGTCGTTTGAACCTGCTTTTCCCTGGTTCGGGAATAGTCGTTAATATTGATCCCCCCGTATTTGGGAGTCAGGGATGAAAACCAGAAAACAAAACTCTCTTGCCTGAAGTTTGGAGCAGGAGCATCCGGACGGGCTTCCTTTGATGGTTTTGCTGCATTTTCATGTATAATGTTAGGAAATCCCCACTTATGATGGGAAAAAGGAGTAATTATGACACATGAGCCGCACAAACATGACGAGGACCATGAAAGTGAATTGGAACAGGTAGTCGTAAACGAAGTCATTCGTGTCCTTGAAAATATTTTCAAAGAACACAATGTAGAGGAACTGTTTGAATTCTCCGATGAAGATTTGATTGAAGGCATGAAGCGTTTTGTGAAGCTTTACGAGACTGACCGCTGGGCAGCCATGGCTGGAATGATGATGTCTTCCATGGTTACCACGGATGTATTTTTCCAGGTGATGGAACAGGAAGAACAGGAGAAGAAAGAAAAGTAATCCGGAGTCTTAATGGATATCTCTGCATTGACAGCCCTTATTGCAGCAATAGCTTTGCTCGTTGGAGCTTTTGTTGCCATTCTGGCGCTTTTACCTCGTATTCGCCATTTGAATCGGGAAACCAACCGATTGCACAATGAACTTCGGGAAGAATCCAACAGGCGAATTGCGGCTGAAACAGAATTAGAGAATGAACGGAGAAACGCAGAAGAAAAACTGAAACTGCTCGAAGATGCAGAAAAAAAACTGGCAGATTCCTTTCGGGCCCTTTCCTCAAACGCTCTGGAATCCAACAACGAAAGTTTTCTTCGCCTTGCAAAATCCGTTCTGGAAGGGGTACAAAAAGATGCAAGCGGTGACCTCGCCTTGAAACAGAAGGCAATCCAGACCCTTGTAGCCCCGCTTTCAGATTCTTTAAAACAGGTATACCAGCAGATTTCCGAGTTGGAGAAAAAAAGAGTGAGCGATTTCACTTCACTGGAATCCTACCTCACCACATTGAAGGATAGTCAGGATCGTCTCCGGGGCGAGACAGCAAACCTTGTGACAGCACTTCGAAAACCACAGGTGAGAGGACGCTGGGGTGAAATTCAACTTCGTAATGTAGTGGAGTTTGCCGGAATGGAGACCCATTGTGATTTTGCTGAACAGGCCTCCGTTTCGGGAGAAGATGGCCTGCTGCGACCAGACATGATTGTTCATTTGCCCGGAAACAAACAAATGGTTGTGGACTCTAAAGCTCCTCTCAATGCCTATCTTGAAGCAATTGAAGCCAAGGACATGGAAGAGAAAACACGATGTATGGCTCGCCACGCCTCTCAAGTTCGGGAGCACATCAACAAGCTTTCGGGAAAGCAGTACTGGAATCAGTTTGAAAATACGCCTGAATTTGTGGTCCTGTTTCTTCCCGGTGAGAACTTCTTCAGCGCGGCACTGGAGCAGGATGCCAAAATTTTTGAGTTCGCCATTGAGAAGAGAGTTTTGCTGGCTACACCGACGACCTTGATTGCACTTCTAAAATCCGCTCACTATGGATGGCAACAGGCGCATCTTGGCGAAAATGCTCAAAAAATCAGTCAATTGGGGAAGGAACTCTACGACAGAATTCGCACGCTGGCCGCGCACTTCATATCCATGAAGAAATCACTTGACCGTACCGTAGATACCTACAATAAGGCCGTGGGATCTCTGGAGGGCAGGGTGCTTGTAACGGCTCGCCGTTTCAAAGAGCTGGGCGCTACTTCAGGAGAAGAAATCCCCTCAGTGGAACCGATAAGCACCATCAGCCGGGGCCTAAACGCGCCTGATCCCTTCCAGGAAGAGAACGAATCCTAGTAATTACAGAATAAATCAGAGAAGTATGCCGTGAACTGAACCTTGTGATGCAATGTGCGTCGGCTTGACCCGGATCTCGCTTCCGGGTGAAATATCTGTGGATGTGTTCAGGTGAACGGAGATATAGTTGTCTGTTAAGACCAGATCGGGATAAATCAGGATTCCTTTGCGCTGTTTTCCAATGAATCTCCGGGCAAATAATTTTCGTCTATCGTCTGAAAGTGTCTTCAACTGCTTCACTCTTTCTCTTTTCAATGGTTCCGGAACCTGATCGGGCATTGTCGCGGCAGGTGTTCCTGTCCTCGGGGAAAAGGGGAATACGTGTAGGTAATCAAGGGGAATCCTGGAAATAAAATTGAAACATTCCTTGAATTCCTCATCCGTTTCGCCGGGGAATCCGACAATTACATCTGCCCCCAGACACGCTTCCGGAACTGCCCCGTGAAGTTTCTTTACGACCGAAAGAAACTGGTTCGGTGAGTACCGCCTCTTCATTCTTTTCAGTACGCTTGCGCTCCCGGATTGCAACGGAATGTGAAAGTGAGGTTGAATGGTTTCAGAGTTTTGCAGATGCTCAACGAGATCGTCAGAAATCTCGTTTGAATCAAGGGAAGATATTCGTATTTTGAGCCGATTTATTGCGTGTTTTTCAAGGAATTTCAATAGATCAAGGAAGTGTTGCATCGGAGTCAGATCTTTGCCCCATGTCCCCAGGTGAATACCGGTGAGAACAGCCTCTTTCCTACCGGCATGAATGATTGCCTTCACCTGATCGAGAATCTCATCCCGAGGAATGCTTCGACTGGGACCCCGAAAATAGGGGACAATGCAGTACGTGCAATTCAGATCACAACCATTCTGGATATGGACAAGGGGTCGAACGTGTTTTTCCTGGATATCAGGATAAGAAGGGAGATGTCCCAACATTTCCTGAATCTGGAATTTTTCTTCACCACGGAGGAATACAGTGTCAGGAAGATTCTGGGTTTCCGTAAAACATCCAATGAAGTATTTCCGAGCATCCGGATTGGCCCGTTGAAGTCTTCGCAATCTGTACCGGCTTTCCTTCTCAGCGTTTCCCGTAACGGCACATGAATTAACAACTATGAGTTCGGCAACTTCAGGATCATCCGTTTCGGTAAAACCGGCGGCATGGAGTGCATTCCGGACACGCTCGGTGTCCAGTTGATTGAGCTTGCAGCCGTAGGTTTCGATATAGAACAGTTTATTCATTCAGAAATGAATCCAGGCGCTTCTGCAGTCGGCTGGACTTTTCTTCAACCGATGCCTTAAATTGTCTTCGATACGTTTTCAACTTTTCAGCAAGCATTTCATCATGAATTGCCAGAATTTCGATGGCAAACAGTGCCGCATTTCTGGCTCCAGCCTTTCCAATGGCCATCGTTGCAACTGGAATTCCACCCGGCATCTGTACTGTGGATAAGAGTGCGTCCAGACCGGAAAGAGAAGTGGCATTAATGGGGACACCGATAACCGGAAGTGTCGTTTCCGCCGCAATTACGCCGGCGAGATGGGCAGCGGCTCCTGCACCAACGATGATTGCCTTTACACCGCGACCGGATGCGTTGCGTGCGAATTCAGAGGTGCGTCCGGGAGTACGGTGGGCGGATGTTACAAGCATTTCAAA